>SHYG01000040.1 GCA_009692925.1 Dehalococcoidia bacterium | reverse complement strand
CCGTAGTGCAGGCCATCGCCAGCACGGAGCGGCACTTCACCGCGGAGGAGTTGCGGGAGCAGTTGCCTGGAGTGGGCCGTGCCACCGTCTTCCGCGCCCTGAAGCTGCTGGTAGAGTCGGGAATGGTGTGCCGGGTCTTGCTGGAGGACGGCAACCTGCACTACCAGGTGAGCCACCGGGGGCACCACCACCACCTGCTGTGCGTCCAGTGCGGCGCCTCCCAGGACCTGGTGGGCTGCGACATCGAAAGCCCGCTCCAGCAGGTGGCGGCGCTGCACAACTTCCAGGTCAGCGGCCACTGGCTGGAAGTTTACGGGCGTTGCCAGTCCTGCCAGTCGCCACAGCCCGCCTAACTTAAGTCTCTTTTCATGCCAACAGATGATACAGAATCTCAGTTTAGGCTCGCTAATGATACCAAGTATTAAAACCAGTCGGCCCGCCAGAATTTGGCCTGGGGCGATCCAAGCTATCGCGGCAGGCGCACTCCTGGCGGCGCTGGTGTTACTGGCGGCGTGCCGCACAGAGGCGGGCGCGCCATCCGCCGGCCGCATGGCCGTGGTCACCAGCAACGTGATACTGGCCGACTTTGCGCGGCAGGTGGGCGGCGACCGGGTTGCCGTCACCAGCCTTATTCCGCCGGGAGTGGACCTGCACTCCTTCCAGACCACGCCCCAGGACAGCGTCACCATCAGCCGAGCGAGGGTCATCATCACCAACGGCATGGGGCTGGACGATTTTCTGCTGCCGGTGCTGGACGCTGCCAAGCAGCCGGGGGCGGTCCACGTGGCAGCTTCCGCCGGACTGGAAAACCTCCAGGAGGAACCCGCTGCGGATGCCCATGCCACGGAGGATGACCACCAGGCCGAAGCGCCCCACTTCTGGCTGGACCCCCTGCTGGCGGTGCATTACGTGGAGCGCATCCGGGACGGGCTGGTCCAAGCCGATCCCTCCGGCGCGGCAACCTACCAGGCCAACGCTGACCGGTACCTCCAGCAACTGCGCGACCTTGACCGCGAGATTGCCCAAACCCTGGAGCAGGTGCCGCCCGCGCACCGTCACCTGGTCACTTACCACAACGCCTTTGGATACTTCGCCCGCCGCTACGGGTGGCAGACCTCCTCCTTCCTGGAGGCCACCGGCGGCGACGTTACTCCAACCCAGATATCCGCAGTAATGGGGCAACTTAGGGCGCAGGGCATCCCCGCCGTTTTTGCCGAGCCGCAGTTCCGTTCGGACGTGCTGGAGCAGGCCGCGCGGGATGCCGGCGTGCCGGTGGGCATCGTCTACACCGACGTGCTGGACGCCACCGTGCCGACCTACATCGACTTGATGCGGTACAACGCCAAGAGCTTAGTTCAATACCTGAAATGACGACCTGAAATGACGGTTCACCTTCGCGAGGGTACACCAAGGAGATTATGTTAGATACTGCCAAGCTAACCGGCGGACACGCAATTCCCACGCCGGACGACGGGTCGCCCCCAGTGCTGGAGGTGCGCGGCCTGTGGGCGGGCTACGACCATACGCCCGCCTTGCAGGAGATCAACTTTCAGGTGGCCCAGGGAGACATCGTGGGCGTCATCGGCCCCAACGGATCGGGCAAGTCTACGCTGCTCAAGGCGATTTTGGGCCTGATGCCGCCCTGGCGCGGCGAGGTGCTGCTTCTGGGCCACGCCGCGGCTTCCCAGCAGCGGCGCATCGGGTACATGCCCCAGATGGAGCGGGTGGACTGGGACTTCCCGGTGACGGTGGACGATGTTGCCCTCATGGGCCGCTACGCCCGACGAGGCTTGCTGCGCCGCACCACCCGGGAGGACCGGGAGGCCGCCAGCGCCGCCCTGGACCGGGTTGGCATGCTCCCGCTGCGCCACCGTCTCATCGGCGAGCTGTCCGGCGGGCAGCGGCGGCGCGCCCTGCTGGCCCGCGCCCTGGCCAACAACCCGGTGTTGCTGCTGCTGGACGAGCCCATGGCCGGGCTGGATGCCACCGCCCAGCACCAGCTCCTGGACATCATCGCCGACCTGCAGGCCTCCGGCACCACCATCGTCCTCTGCACCCACGACCTGTCCTGCGTCTCCAGTTGCTGTGTCAAAGCCCTGTGCCTCAACCGTCGCCAGGTGGCCTTCGGCCCGCCGGATGCGGTGCTCAACGAGACGGTGCTCAACGAGACCTTTGGCACTCACCTGTTGCTGGTCCACGGCGACGGGAACGCCTACGCTTACGGGCACCACACCCACCCGGACGCGGACCATCCCCATCAGACCGCGGCGAGCGACGGGACTGAACCGTCGCCCCGCCGGAAGTAGCCATGCTGGACAGCCTGTGGGAACCCCTGGGATATGCCTTCATGCAGCGGGCGCTGGTGGCCGCGCTGCTGGCGTCGGTGGCCTGCGCCGTAGTGGGCACCTTTGTCATCCTGCGGGGCATGGCCTTCATGGGTGAGGCGATCGGCCACTCTTCCCTGGCCGGCATGGCGGTGGCCTACTTCTTGGGCGGCAACGTGTTCTGGGGCGCGCTGGCCTGGGCGGTCCCCGCCTCCCTGGGCATCACCTTCATCAGTCGCCGAGCCAAGCTCCGGCTGGATACCGCCATCGGCATCATCTTCGCCGGCGGCTTTGCCCTGGGCATCATCCTGATGAGCCAGGTCAACAATTACACCGCCGATCTGTTCGGCCTGCTCTTCGGCAACGTGCTGGCCGCCTCCTGGGGTGAAGCAGCCCTCACCGGCGGCATGGCTTTGGGAGTGCTGGCGGCGGTGGCGGCCTTTTACAAGGAGCTGCTGTTCACCGCCTACGACGCCGACATGGCCGCCGCTTCCGGCATTCCGGTGCGGCTGGTGCAGTACTTCCTGCCGGTGCTGGTGGCGGTGACCACGGTGGTGGCGCTGAAGACGGTGGGAATAGTGTTGGTGCTGGCGCTGTTGGTTACGCCGCCGGCCACGGCAACCCTCCTCGCCCGGCGGCTGCCCGGCATTATGGCGGCCAGCGTGGCGGTGGCGGTAGTCTCGGTCGTCGCCGGCCTATATCTGTCCTTCTACGCTGACCTGCCTACCGGACCCAGCATCGTCATGGTGGCTACCGGGTTCTTCTTGCTGGCCCTGCTGTTCTCGCCAAGCAAGGGAGTGTGGCGAAGGCTCCAAAGGTCCCCACCAACGGAGACTGCGGCAGCTGGGAGCGGCGCCGACCGCTAGCTCTGCGGTGCGGTCTGGTCCGCGCCGCGCGCCGGGAGGGCCGGCGGGCGGACGAAATAGATGAGCACGACCCCCACCAGATGGACGCTGAACATGATCAGCAGGAAGGCCCCATAATTGCCGGTCAGGTCACGGGCCACGGCGCTGAGGAGGGGCCCCAGTCCCAAGGCGGTGGTCTGCAACGGCGCCAGCATCCCGGTAACGGCGCCGTAGGAGCCTCGCCCATAAAACTGGGCCAGCATCATGTGCTCCAGGGTGCCCACCGGGCCGTGGCCCAGACCCCACAGCAGCGCATAGAGAAAGGCCAGGGGAATGACGTAGGCGGGAGCGACATAGCGCAAACCGTAGAGATACAGCACCATGACCGAGGACACCAGCAGCACCGCCAACAGGCACCACCGCGGGGTGAATCGGTTGGCCAGGAAGGCCCAGCCCAGGTTGGCGATGGTCAGGATGGTTCCCAAGCTCAAGATTCCAGCGGCCTGGGCACGGGACAGGGAGACCTCTTCCACCAAATAGGGCACCAGGCTGAATCCCACTGCCGACGAGGTTAAGGTGCCTACCGCCGCGGTGCCGGCGATGAACCAGAAGGCCTTGGTGCGCAATGCCTCCCCGGAGCGCCAGTCAAACTCCTGCTCGCCAGACACGCTGGACGACCACCGTCGGCGCCCACTGCCGTGCCCTGCAGCGGGCGCCGAGTCCCCTTGGCCGGGCGGGGCGCCGTCGGGCAGCAGGCCCAAGTCCTCGGGACGGCGGCGCATGATGAGGATGAGGGGCACCACCATGAGCAGGCTGGCGACTCCCAGCAGCTTGTAGGCCGTGCGCCAATCGTAAGCGATGGCGATGAGGGCAATAAGCTGGATGACGATGGCGCCGCCCACCGGACGCGCCTCGGAGATCAGGGAGAGGGCCAGGTTCCGGTGCCGCCGGAAGAAGTTCACCGCCACGGTGCGCGGCACCACCCCAATCAGCACCGGATTGCTGACGGCGCGACCCAGGATGTAGGCCATCCAGAACTGCCAGATGACCGCGCTGTTGCCAATCCAGATCAGCGATATGCCCGCCACCAGAGAGCCGATGGGCATGAGCCAGCGGGCGCCGTGGCGGTCGGCCAGCCGCCCAACCAGGGGCGTCAGCACGGCGGAGGCCCAGGTGCCTGCGGTGACCGCCAAGGCAAGCTGGCTGCGGCTCCAGCCGGTGTCTTCCAGGATGAAGCTCTGAACCCCGCCGATGACCACCTGGGACACGCCGGTGGCCGGAAAGGTGGCCGAAAACGACGTAGCCAGCACCAGCCACCCGTAATAGAAGGGGGTCTTGGGCCGCCAGTCCAGCACCGCTTTCAGCATCCGAACCAATTGCCTCCTGTTAACCACCCTTGCATAAATCTCTCAACCGAAGCTGCCGAAATCCCACCTGGCCCCCCCTTGCAAAGGGGGGTTGGGGGGATTTCCGTCCCAAATGCTTCACAACCGCATTAGTTATTTATGCAGGTCTCGGTAGGTCAAACCGTAACGCGCAGGTATGGTATCATATCGGGGCTTTGCCACCCACTTTGCCTATCCCGCGCCAATCTTCCCTGGGGAGAACCAGCATGGCCCTTGAGCCATCGGAGGTTCAGCACATCGCCGCCCTGGCGCGCATCGCCCTCACCGGAGAGGAGCAGGCCGCCCTGGGACAGCAGCTTGCCCAGATACTGGCGCAGTTCGAGATTCTTGGCGAGCTGGACACCACCGACGTCTTGCCCACGGCCCACGCCGGCGATCTGGCCCCCGACTTGTCTGTGCTCCGGGACGACACCCCCAGCCCCGGTTTGACCACCGAGGATGTGCTGAGCAACGCGCCCCGGCGGGAGGGCCAGTTCTTCCGAGTTCGGGCGGTGCTGGAGGAGTAGGGCGTGGCCGAGCTGTGGCAGCTTTCCATCCATGAGGCATCGCAGCGGCTGCAGCGGCGGGAGATTAGCTCCCTGGAGCTGACCCGCTCGTCCCTGGCGCGCATTCAGCAGGTGGAGGGCCAAATCCAGGCCTATCTGACCATCACCGTGGAATCGGCGCTGGCCCAGGCCCGGGAGGCCGACGCCTGCATCGCCGCCGGGGAGGGCCATCCCCTTACGGGCATTCCGCTCCAGATCAAAGACCTCATCTGCACCAAAGGCATCCGCACCACCTGCGCCTCCCGCATGCTGGAGGGATACACGCCGGTGTACAACGCCACGGTGGTGGAGAAGCTGCTGGGGCAGCACGCCGTGGTGCTGGGCAAGGGCAACATGGACGAGTTCGGCATGGGGTCGTCTACCGAGAACTCGGCCTTCCACCCCAGCCACAACCCCTGGGACACCGGGCGGGTGCCCGGCGGCAGCAGCGGCGGTTCGGCAGCGGCGGTGGCGTCGGGCGAGGCGCTGGCCGCCGTGGGCTCCGACACCGGAGGCAGCATCCGCCAGCCCGCCGCCCTGTGCGGAGTGGTGGGGCTCAAGCCTACCTACGGCCTGGTCAGCCGCTACGGGCTGGTGGCCTTCGCATCATCCCTGGACCAGATTGGCCCCCTGACCCGCGACGTGACCGACTGCGCCCTGATGCTGAACGCCATCGCCGGACACGACCCGCGGGATGCCACCTCGCTGCCGCAGCCGCGTCAGGATTACACCGCAACCCTGGGCCAAGACATCCGCGGGCTGCGACTGGGCGTCCCTGGCGAGTACTTCACCCCCGGAATGCAGGAGGGCGTGCGGCAGGCGGTGCTGGCGGGCATCAAAACTCTCGAGGGCCTGGGTGCGGTCATCCAGCCCGTGTCTCTGCCCACTACCAAGTACGCCCTGGCCTGCTACTACATCATCGCCCCTTCGGAGTGCTCCGCCAACCTGGCCCGCTACGACGGGGTCAAGTACGGCTACTCGGACCAAGCCGCTGAGGACATGTGGGGGGCCATGGAGCAGACCCGCGGCCACGGATTTGGGCCGGAGGTGAAGCGCCGCATCATGCTGGGCACCTACGCCCTGTCCTCGGGCTACTACGACGCCTACTACCGGAAGGCCCAGCAAGTGCGCACGCTAATCCGCCAGGACTTTGACCGGGTCTTCGCGGAGGTCGACGCGCTGGTGACGCCCACCTCGCCGGTGGTGGCCTTCCCTCTGGGCGACAAAACCGCCGACCCGGTGCAGATGTACCTGATTGACGTATGCACCCTGCCTGTGAACATCGCCGGGCTGCCGGCCATGTCCGTGCCCTGCGGGTTCGCCGAAGGACTGCCGGTGGGGATGCAGCTCATCGGCCCCCGCCTGTCGGAGGCCGCCCTGCTGCGGACTGCCTACGCCTACCAGCAGGCGACTGGGTGGCACGAGATGCGGCCAGCGATTTAGGGGGTGAAGAGCAGCTGAACCCGTTGCTGAACTACCCAATATCTCCGGCCTCGTGGATGCGAATGCGGCCAGGCTCCACTATCCAGAGTGCGCCCTCAACAGACATTTGGCTTAGACCCTTGAGCAATTGCAGAATCGGCTGCTCCAGCAAGAGCAGACTGGGGTTAACCGGAACCCGCACCACCACTACTCCGGATGTGCCAGTCGGCGGAAAGCGGGTCACATCAGCAAAGTCCAAGTCCAAGGTGACCAGGCAGTAGCTTTCGGAGTGGCACACTGAGAAAAGACGATGGTCGGAGCATCCTTCCAATCCTTGGCTGCTGGACTGTCTCGACCTCATGACCTGATTCCCGAAACAGTCCAGCAGTCCGACTGCCAAAGTTCTCGTCCAGCTTGAATCTCATCCACCGGCCTCACCGGGAATCTCCACGTAGCGCTGCCGGGACATCTCGGCGCCGTAAGCTATTGCCGCCCTGACGTCCTCTTCAGTCAGTTGCGGATACTCGGCCATCACTTCCACGATGCTCATCCCCCCCGGCCAGGAAATCCAGAATCAAGGAGACCCAGAGTCGCGTGCCACGGATACACGGCTTACCAAAGCAGACATTCGGGTCTATGGAGATCCGCTTCAAGAGAGAATTCATACTCATTCGTCCTTCGCCTGAAGTCCAGCGGCCTGAAGTTAGACCAAGTCTAGTAGCCCCCGCGCCAGCGTGTCTATTTCACTCCCCCTGCGGCACCAGCCTGCCGCCCTGCCGGTCAAAGCTGGCATCGGCCCGCTCCAGGGCGGGCTCGGCTTCCTGCCAGGAGGCGTTGCGGGAGGGGACGGTGCCCCTGAAGACCACGCCGGGCACGGGGTAGGTTGTGGCGTTGGCCGAAATCCCCCCAACCCCCCTTTGCAAAGGGGGGCCAGGTGCAACCTCCTTCCGCGCCAGCAGCACGCAGGCGGGCACTTTGAACAGGGGGGGAACCCCCTCCAGGTCAAGCACCCGCTCCAGCTTCAGCGACGGCGGCATCCAGCCGGTGTTCAGCGCTGCCCGGGGCATGACCAGGGCTATGACGCCTTCTGAATCCCCCCCTTGATCAGTGGGGGAGGCATCCTTCAGGTACAAGTCCGCGCCGCGGGCGAAGAAGAGGCGAGACGGCTCCGCGTTGCCGATATCGCCCCCGGTCAGCCAGGGCGGGTTGCCCACCACCAGGTCAAACTTGCGCTGGGCCAGGTACACCGAGGCAGGCAGGTTCTTCAGGATGAACAGCCATAGGTGGTCGTGGCCCTCCAGGCACAGCTCAATGATCCGCCGGGCGGTGCGCTCCATGACCTCGGCGGCAAAGGCAGACAGCGGCTCTGGGATGGGCGTTCGGGCCTTGGGCGACACCAGGTAGTTATGGAAGGCCGCCAGCACCGCCTGAATGGCCTCCTCCCGCTCCTGGAACCGGGCTCGCTGCTGGGCTCCGTTCAGGTACTGGATCATACGGAAGAACAGCCAGTCCAACATCTCTGGATTGGACACTACGCAATGGGGCAGCTCAAACACCAGGCCCGGATCGCCAGTGTGGACCGTATACACCGCCTCGGGATACTCAGCCAGGACGGTGCTTCCGGGCAGGACCAGGGCGTTGGACAGATAGACGGGCAGCAACACCGGCGGGTGCGGGCCGCGCACCAGCTCTCCCAGGGCCAGCAGGTAGTGGGTGCGGGCGATGGTCACCGCCACCGGATGCACGTCCACGCCCATCACCTGATCCAGCACGTGGAGCAGGATATCCAGCGAGTCCTCACCGCGCTGGAGACGGGCAGCAATAATCAAGCGGATGGCGATAAACAGGAAAGTGCCGGCACCGCAGGCTGGGTCGAACACGCTGCGGTCGGGAGACTGGGAGAGGCCCAGCTCCCCGTCCAGCATGTATTCGGCCAGCCAGTCGGGGGTGCAGTGCTCCCCCAAATCATGGCGGGTCTCAGGGTCCACCAAGCCCTCGTACAGCCCCTTGAGCAAGCCCGGCTGCGCCCGGCTGAAGTCGTACACCGCCAGGGAATGGGCCAGGCGGCGCACCAGGTCTATCCCATCTCCGGCGGCGGCAGGCAGCAACAGCCAGGTGAAGAAGTCATCCTCGATGAAGTTGACGATCCCTTGCTCCCGGAAGTAGTCGCCGTTGACCGTTTGCTTCAACTCCTCCGGGCTGACAGGCATTACTCCCGGCTCCACGAAGCAGCGGGCAACGAACCTGGCGACTATCGCCAGACAGGTGTGGCGGATGAACAGGGCGTCATCGCCGACCGGCGAGCCGTAGGCGAGGGACAGGCAGTGCTGCCACTGACGGTAGCGCACCGCGACTTCGGGGGCATCTGCCACCCGCCGGTAGAGGGCCAGCAGCTCTGGATACAGTTGCTCGAAGGTGCGGCTGCCCGGCCCCAGGGCGGCAACCAGGCCATCGGCGGTGGGCACAGCTCGGCTGGTGGGGAAGCGCTCAGGAGTGGTCAAATTGGACGCCTAAAACTCGGCGCTCTTGGGCGTGCGCGGGAAGGGGATGACGTCCCGGATGTTCTGCATGCCGGTAATGAACTGCACCGTGCGCTCAAACCCCAGCCCAAACCCGGCGTGGGGCACCGTGCCGTACCGCCGCAGGTCCAGGAACCACCAGTAAGGCCGCTCATCCAGCCCTGCCTGGCGCATCCGCTCCTGGAGCACGGACAAACGCTCCTCCCGCTGGCTGCCGCCGATGATCTCGCCGATGCGGGGCATCAGCACGTCCAGAGCCCGCACCGTCTTCTCGTCGTCGTTCAGCCGCATGTAGAAGGCCTTGATCTCTCGGGGGTAGTCGGTGACAACTATGGGACGGCCAATCTTCTTCTCGGTGAGATACCGCTCATGCTCCGATTGCAAGTCCAGACCCCACTTCACTGGGAACTCGAAGCTCTCGCCCGAACCCTCCAGCAGCTTCACTGCCTCGGTGTAAGTCAGCCGCTCAAAGCGGGAGCTGACGATGCCCTCCAGAGTAGAGACAGCGGCCGGGTCGTACCACTGGCTGAAGAAAGCCAAATCCTCCGGGCACTGGGCCAGCACGTTGCTGAAGACATACTTGAGGAACTCCTCCGCCAGCTCGGCCAGGCCGTCCAGCTCGCAGAAGGCGACCTCCGGCTCCACCATCCAGAACTCCGCCAAATGGCGGGAGGTGTTGGAGTTTTCGGCGCGGAAGGTCGGGCCAAAGGTGTACACGTCCGACAGGGCCGTGGCGAAGGTCTCCACCTCCAGCTGCCCGCTGACGGTGAGGAACGCCGGCTTGCCGAAGAAGTCCTCCCCGTGGTCTACCGCTCCATCCTTCCTGGGCAGGTGCTCCAGGTCCAGGGTGGTGACCCGGAACATGGCGCCGGCGCCCTCGGCGTCGCTGGCGGTGATTATGGGGGTCTGGATGTAGAGAAAGCCGTGGCTCTGGAAGAAGCTGTGGATGGCGAAGGCGGTGGCGTTGCGCACCCGGGCCATAGCGCCGAACGTGTTGGTGCGGGGCCGCAGGTGGGCATTCTCCCGCAGGAACTCCAGGGTGTGGCGCTTCTTTTGCAGAGGGTACTCCTCAGGGTCCGCCGCGCCCAGAAGCTCCAGCTTGCCGGCCCGCACCTCAAACTTCTGACCCTTGCCCAGGGAGTCCACCAGCTCTCCGGCAACGCTGACGGAGCATCCGGTGGTAAGGGACTGAACCAGCGCGTAGTCAGGGGATGTCTCCTCCACCACCACCTGCAAGTCCCGCAAGGTGGAGCCGTCGTTAATCTGGACAAAGGAGACGTTGCGAGAGGAGCGGCGGGTGCGGACCCAGCCCTGAACCAACACCTCGCCACCGGCGTGCTCCCGAGTCAGCAGGTCTTTAATCCGAGTGCGGCGCATCATGTTGTCCCCTCCTGCGGCCATTCTAGCACTGGCGGGTAGAGCCGAGTAAGGTGGGGCGAGGCAGTGACTTAAACGAAAGGCGCTTCAGTCAGGGGTGTGCCGCGGAAGCAGTATAATGGGCCATAAGCAAGAAGGGTTAGACAAATGGGGAATATGTCCCAAAACAAACTGCCGCCGGTTCACCCTGGCGAGGTGCTCTTGGAGGAGTTCATCAAGCCCTTGGGGATCAGCCAGTATCGCCTGGCCAAAGATATCTCGGTGCCGGCCCGGCGGATTAACGAGATCGTCCACGGCCAGCGGGCGGTGAGTGCCGATACCGCCCTGCGACTGGCGCGGTATTTCAGCAATTCCGACCGCTTCTGGATGAACCTGCGAACCCGGTACGACCTGGACGTCCAGCAAGACCGGCTGGGCAGCCGGCTGTAAAACGAGGTGAAGGCGCTGGCTCGCCACTGACAGTTCGCCCTTGTCCGAGTCGAGACCAGCGATTATTATGGTGCAGATAAACACCCTAAGGAACCGGAAATGAGCAGGATTGCTGACAAATGCGATCTGCGCAGCGGGGAATTACAACCCGGCACAACCACGTTAGAGGTCTGGCTAGGGGAACAGTTGATTGTAGTCCGTGATGTCCCCGCCGGCGTGTGCCAGCAATGCGGGGAGGCCTACATATCCGCTGACGTTTCCGAGCGATTGGACCACTTCCTGGCGGAGCACCACCGCCATCGTCCAGAGCGGTACCTGGCCGTGCCCCAGTATGCCGCAGCACAGACTCTGGAGAGCGCCTGAGGTCTCATGCCCCACCCGCAGGTTTTGCACGACGCCCAGGAGTTTCTGGTCAGGGAGGAGATCCCCGGCTGGCTAATCTATGACTACCGACAATCCAACCCCATCTTCCGCCAGGTGGTTACTCCCTCCGGGCACGTGACCCGCCCCTGCTTTCTCTACATCCCCGCGGCCAGCGCGCCCCAACTGCTGGTGCATTATGTGGATGCTGGCAAGTTCCTCGAGTGCGGGCTGGAGCTGCTGGTTTACTCCAATCGCCAGGGGATGCTGCAGGCGCTGAAGCTGCTGCTGTCGGGAGCGCCAACCGTCGCGATGGAGTATTCGCCACAGAACGCTTTGCCCCGGGTTTCGCGGGTTGATGCGGGCACCGTGGAGCTGGTGCGGAGCCTGGGCGTGGAGGTTATGTCCTCCGCCGAGGTGATGCAGTATGCCACCCAGCGCTGGAGCGCGGAGCAGCTGGCGGGCCACCAGCGCGCGGCGGAAAAGCTGGGGCGCATCGTGAACCAGGCCTTCCGGCACATTGGCGATACCCTGGTGCAGCAACCCGACGAGTTTGCCATTGCCGAGTTTATCCGGCGGAGGTTCCGGGAGGAGGGTTTGGTCACCGCCGACGGCCCCATCGTCGCCACCAACGCCCACAGCGCCGACCCCCACTACGAGCCCGCGGCCCAGGGGAGCAGCCTCATCCAGCCAGACGACTGGGTGCTTATTGACCTGTGGGCGCGGGAGGACACGCCGGGAAGCGTCTACGCCGACATCACTTGGGTGGCTTACGTGGGAGACCAGGCTTCGGCGAAGCACCTCGAGATATTCAACGTTGTCACCGGCGCGCGGGACGCCGCGCTACAGTATCTCCAGGAGGCTCACCGCCAGGGCACGCCGGTGCAGGGCTGGCAGGCCGACGCCGTGGCCCGCGACTACATCACTCAAAGGCGGTATGGCGCCTACTTCACCCACCGCCTGGGCCACAGCATCAGCTACGAGGTCCACGGCGAGGCAGTGAACCTGGACGGCTACGAGACCCACGACACCCGCACCATCATCCCCGGCATTGGGTTCTCCATTGAGCCGGGGATTTACCTGCCCGAGTTTGGCGTGCGGTCAGAGATTGACTGCTACATGTCCGACGATGGGCCCTACGCCTCCTCGCCGGTGCAGCGGGAGATTGTGCTCATCCAGGGGAATTCAGGAGCCTTGCGTAATTGTCTGAAATAGAAGTCAAATGGTCTCCGCCAGCCAGCTCCTAACCCAGCTCAAAACTCACTTCGGCTACGACGAGTTCCTGCCTCTGCAACAAGAGGTCATCACCAGTGTGCTTGCCAAGAAGGACACCCTGGTGTTGATGCCCACCGGCGGCGGAAAGTCGCTGTGCTACCAGTTAACCTCGCTGTGCATGGATGGCATCACCCTGGTGGTGTCTCCGCTGA
This sequence comes from Dehalococcoidia bacterium, assembly GCA_009692925.1. Lineage (GTDB taxonomy): Bacteria > Chloroflexota > Dehalococcoidia > Lucifugimonadales > UBA3495 > SHYG01. The sequence continues at coordinate 4,932 of SHYG01000040.1, read as the reverse complement.
TCGCCCTGATGAAGGACCAGGTTGATGCGCTGAAGGCCAACGGCATCGCTGCGGCATTTATCAACAGCACCCTTTCCCCCGCGGCAATCGCTCAGGTGCAGACCCAAGCCAAGCAAGACCGGCTCAAGCTTCTCTATCTGGCGCCGGAGCGTCTGGCGCTGTCCGGATTCCGGGACTTCCTGCGCACCCTCAACGTCAGTCTTATCGCGGTGGATGAGGCCCACTGCATCTCCGAGTGGGGGCATGAGTTCCGGCCCGACTACGCCAATCTGAAGATTCTGCGCCGGGATTTTCCTGCGGTGCCGGTGATCGCGCTGACCGCTACCGCCACCGAAACGGTGCGCCAGGATATTGTCCTGCAACTGGGACTCCGGCAATCACAGACATTTCTCTCCAGCTTCAACCGTCCCAACCTCGCCTACCTGATGCGGCCAAAGTCAGCGGCTTTCAACGCATTGTCTGCCCTGCTGCAAAACCCCCAGAATAGACCGGCAATCATCTACTGCTTCTCTCGAAAAAGCACCGAAGCCCTGGCCGCAGACCTGTCAGCCCAGGGGCTGAAAGCATTGCCCTACCATGCCGGGCTGGATCTGGCGGTCCGCAACCAGACCCAGGAGAAGTTTATCCGGGATGAGATTCCCATCATCGTTGCCACCATCGCCTTCGGGATGGGGATCGACAAGCCCGACGTCCGCCTGGTAGTCCACTACGACCTGCCCAAATCCCTGGAGAGCTATTACCAGGAGACCGGGCGCGCCGGACGGGACGGCCTGCCCAGCCAATGCCTCCTCTTTTACTCATATGGCGACAAAATAAAGCAGGATTTCTTTATCGACCGGATGGAGAATGCCACGGAGCAGCAAACCGCCCGGCAAAAGCTGGCACAGATGATTGACTTCTGTGAGCTTCATACCTGCCGGCGCCGGTTCCTGCTGGAGTATTTTGGCGAGGAGTGGAAGCAGGAGAACTGCGGCAACTGCGACGTTTGTCTCACGCCAAAGGAGGAGTTTGACGCCACGGAAATCACGCAGAAGATTCTTTCCGCCGTGATCCGCACGGGCGAGCGGTTTGGCATGAGTCATGTCGGCGGAGTGCTGCGGGGAGCGCAAACCGAACGGATCCACAGTCTCGGGCACGACCAACTAACGGTGTACGGCATCGCCCGCGATACCACTGAACCCGAACTCAAGCAGATTGCCGGCCTTCTGCTGGCCCGAGGATTGCTGGCCAAGACTGGACAACAGTATCCGACCCTGGCGGTCACCCAGGCCGGGCGGGCTTTCCTGCGTGGCAAAGAGAAGCTGACTCTAGCCAAACCGGTGGCAAGTGCCCCGGCCAGCGTTCCTGCCACCGGAGACGACTCGGCCTACGACCAGGCGCTGTTTGAGCAGCTGCGCCTGCTGCGGAAGCAGCTCGCCGACGCCAGCGGCGTGCCACCCTTCGTGGTGTTTGGCGATGTCACCCTCAGGCAGATGGCGACTTACTTCCCGCTAAGCCCCGAAACGCTCGCTCGTATCTCCGGGGTTGGCGCCATCAAGCTGGAACAGTTTGGTCCAGAATTCCTCTCTTGCATCCGAAGCTACGCCGCCGAGCATGGACTTCAAGAGCAACCCATTCCGGCGCGCCGAAGGGACCGAATTCGCACGACGCCGCGTACCGGGTCAACCCTGGAGGAGACCAAGAGTTTGTTCCTGCAGAAACTGCCCATCAGCCAGATTGCTAGCCGGCGGGGATTGGCCGAGAGCACAATCGTCGGTCACTTGGAGCGGTTGGTGATGGCCGGTGAACCACTGGATTTAAGCGATTTGATGCCGCCTCCGGAAAGGTTAGCCAAGATTGAAGAAGCGTTCAAAACAACCGGCGAGCTAGCCCTAGTGCCGGTGCTGGCCTTGCTGGGGGAGGAGTTCACTTTTCAAGAGCTCCACATGGTGCGAATGTACCTGCACCAGCACAATCCTGAACCAGCTAGACCAAACTGACCATACCCTGACTCCGGCGGCGTCACTTTAGCGTCGCACTCCCAGGCTGGCTTGTCGCCATGTAGATGGCGAGGCACCGGCCTTCAAGGTCGGTCACCACCCAAGGATGGGTAGCCCAGGTGCTTTGGACATAGTGGGCGGTAGTGGGCAATGTCCGGAACAACTGGCGCTGGCCGCTGTAGTTCAGCCAATAAATGCTGACTGGCACTCTAGCAGGGTGCTGAAAAAGGGGTCGACGGCCCGAAATCGTCCCAATTTTCGTATCTGAGAGTCCGTCCATTTTTCGCAAGATCGGGGTTCTTCAGCAGCCTGCTAGATCCATTGGTGAGCTCAATGGACGTTACAACGGAACCGTCCGCTGAGCGGAGAGTAGATTCTAGGCTGCAACCTTCAGGCCGCAACTCCGCCCGTGGTTCCGCAGTCGCACTGACGGAGGTTGGCAAGGGCGTGGCTAGAGGCGCGCCCGCGGTTGGTGTTGGAGCGGGAGTGAAAGTGACCCTAGGCGTGCGCGTGGCTGGAGGCTCGGCCATGGGCGTGGGCGTGGCAGTGGGTGATGAAGCAGCCGGCGTCGAAGTCCCAGGCACAGCAATGGGGGCGGTTGATCCGGCGGCTGGCGGTTGGACGGACGGGGTGAACCGGGCGAGACACCGCCTTCTTGCTTCGGCCACCAAAGTAGCAACGGGTTCGGCGCCCAAGCCACGGCAATCGCCCTCCCAGCCCACGAAGGCGGAATCGGCGCCGGGGATGGCGGCCAGCGTGACCTCGATGCCAGAAGGAAGTTCGTAGGAGCATCTTGACTCGGAGCGGCAGGGGCCGCCAGGGGTGAGTATCACCTGCCCGTTGCCCTCCACATCTATCTCGAAGTGGATTGCGGATCCGACAGGCGGCAAGACCGGCGTGGGGAAAGGCTGAAACTCGCCCTGCCCTGGCTGGTAGCTATAGTTCGAGCTTGCCACCCATTCCACCGTTGTGAACCCGGCGACCAGGAACACCGGCCCCACAGCCAGGGCCAGCAGAACCGCCAGCCATCCAACCTCGTCGGGAATCCCCCACCGCCGCCACGGCATACTGCTTAGCCTGGACGCCGGGCGACGGGACCGGGAAGGAACTGGTCGGGCCGCAACTCAATAAGCCGGTCCATGGAGCGCTCTGCCTCCGCCTCCGCAAGCTCCCTAAGCCGGTAGGTACGCAACAGCAACATCACTCCCCCGGCAATGGCCACCACGGCGGCCACCGCCAGCACCGATAGCTGGAGGGCGGCCCACCAGGGGAGGCCGCGTCCCCCTGACCCCGCCAGCGCGGTGAGGCCGCCGGCCCCGGCCACCATGCCCGCGGAGCCGGCGACCACCGCGCCGTACTGGAGCAGGTCCCGGTTATGCCGGTTGGCGGACTCCTTGGAGCGCGTCCACTTTTGCAGGGCCTCAACTAGAAGGCGATCGCTGGCCATTGTCTTCACTCCCGGTGAGCAACTGAATCAAACCTACCCCAGCTTTGGGGCGACACTGGGATGGATGCAAGGCTGCCCTTGTGACATGAGGGCAGCCTCATGGAGTTAACGCGCGGAGGTTGATTCCGGCGGCTACACCCCGGTCAGGTCAGACACTCTAGGCCCCACGTCTTCCATCAAGAGCTGGAGGCACTCGTGCTCCCAATCGGGATCGTCGGAGTCCTGGGTGATGGCCAGGAGCTGGCCGAACCCGCCCACCTGGTGGTAGAGGTTGCGGATGCGGTCGGCGCACTCCTTGGGGTCTCCTACAATCCAGATGTTTTCCATCATGTAGTCCACATCCATGGCTTCGTCGGGCATCTCCGGGTCGATCTTGGTGGCCGCCAGCTGACCGTAGCCCTTGCGGTTGGGGAACTGGTGCTGCACAAAGTTGCGGCCCAGCACCTCCCGCGCCCGCTCGCGCGCCAGCTTGGGTGTGGGCGCCACAAAGACATCCCTGGCAATCCGCCAGTCGCTGCGGCTGACGGTGCGTCCGGCGCCGGCGGCCGCCTCTTCCACCACGGTCCAGTGGTTGCCCAGATGCTGGGGCGCCAGATTGGAGCTGCTCATGGGAATCCAGCCGCGCTCGCCGGCCACCTTGATGGAGTCGGAGCCCAGGGATGAGCCAGCCACGCCGATGGGCGGGTGCGGCAGCTGGTAGGGCTTCATGTACAGCCCGCGCTCCTTGGTGGCATCCAGCGCCGGCGCCTCAATGTCGAAGAAGTCGCCGTGGTAGCTGAACTTGCCGTCGGCCGCCCACATCTTCAGCACCACATCCAGGACTTCCGCGGAGCGCTGCCGCACCTCTTTGCCCTGCTTGGGGTCCAGGCCAAACATCTCCAGATCCGTGGGGATGGCGCGGGTGCCGATGCCCCAGTAGAAGCGACCCCGAGCCAAGTGGTCCAGCATGGCGATGCGGTGGGCCAGCTCGATGGGGTTCTGCACCGCCAGCAGCGTCACGCCGGTGCCCAGGATGATGCGCTCCGTCATGGCCAGAGCCTTGGCGATGAGCAGGTCCGGGGCCGGGGCGTTCTCCCAGCGCTCGCTGAAGTGCTGGCCGATCCAAGCCTCGTGATAACCCAGCCGGTCGGCCTGCACAATCAACGCCAAATCCCGGTCGTAAGAGTCGGCGAAGGAACGATACGGCGGGTGCAGGGGCATCATGAACAGTCCAAACTGCATACTCTCCCTCCCTAGCTGGTATTTGGGGCAGGCGATGCGGACCGCCCGTCAGGTTGATGTGCCTAGATTGGCGTGATGGTACGGCAGGCCCAATTCCCTGTCAAGAACGCGCTTGCGTTCCCGCGTTAAAATGTCACAATAGAGCCTGTCTCATAGACTGGTTGTCTGACTTGCGCAGTACCGAGCGGGACGACGGCGCCTGAATTGTTGGCTGCGGCGACATTTCTCTGGTCTTGTTAGCTTTCCGAGTCTCTGTGCTTGCCGGCTCAGTTCCACCGGGCCTTG
>SHYG01000039.1 GCA_009692925.1 Dehalococcoidia bacterium | reverse complement strand
TGGTTAGAGCACCTGCTTTACACGCAGGGGGTCACAGGTTCGAGTCCTGTACTGCCCACCATTTCTAAGCTGTCAGCCGACAGTAATCAGCCTTCAGCCCCTTCATCCCCATCTGGTAGGTGGGGCCTGACAGTTGACGAGCTGAGGGCTGACAACTACGCCCCGGACGCCTTCAACTCCCCGGCCATCCGCTCCGCCAGCGCGTCCAGCGGCATTGCCCCCAGATTTTGGCCCTCGCGCAACCGCACTGACACCGCGCCGCCGCCGATCTCCGCGTCGCCCACCACCAGCATGTAGGGCACCTTTTGCATCTGGGCCTGGCGGATCTTCTGGTTCATCCGCTCACCGCGGTCATCCACCTCAACCCGGAATCCCTTTTCCTGAAGCTTGGCCTTCACCGAGGCGGCGTACTCCAGATGCCGGTCGGCGATGGGTATTACCACCGCCTGCACCGGCGCCAGCCACAGGGGGAAAGCCCCAGCGTAGTGCTCGATTAGCACGCCCAGGAAACGCTCCAGGGAGCCCAGAATAGCGCGGTGCACCATGTAGGGCCGGCTGCGCCCGCCGCTGGCATCCTGGTAGGTCAGGTCAAACCGCTCTGGCAGGTTGAAGTCAAACTGCACCGTGGTGCACTGCCAGGCGCGGCCCAGGGCATCCTTTATCTTTATGTCAATCTTGGGGCCATAGAAGGCGCCTCCGCCTTCGTCCACCTCGTAGGGCAAGCCCCGGCTCACCAGCGCCTGCCGCAGCGACTCGGTGGCGTGCTCCCAAATCGCCAGGTCGCCCACATACTTTTCGGGACGGGTGGACAGGTTTATCGAGTAGTCGGAGAAACCAAAGGTCCGCAGCAGCTCAAAGGTCAGCTCCAGCACGCCGCCCACCTCGTCCAGCACCTGGTCGGGGCGGCAGAAGATATGGGCGTCGTCCTGGGTGAAGCCGCGCACCCGCATGAGGCCGTGGAGCACGCCGCTGCGCTCGTAGCGGTACACCGTGCCCAGCTCGCCCAGGCGCAGGGGCAGCTCCCGGTAGCTGCGCAGGCTGGAGCGATAGATCATGATGTGGAACGGGCAGTTCATGGGCTTGAGGAAGTACTCCTGCTCGTCCACCTCCAGGGCGGCGTACATGCTCTCCCGGTAGAAGTCCAGGTGGCCGCTGGTCTGCCACAGCTGAGCCCGGCCAATGTGGGGCGAGTAGACCAGGTTGTAGCCCCGCCGCAAGTGGAGCTGCCGCCAGTAGTCCTCTACGCAGGAGCGCACCAACCCCCCCTTGGGGTGCCACACGATGAGCCCCGGCCCGATTTCGTCGTGGATGCTGAACAAGCCCAACTGCTTGCCCAGGGTGCGGTGGTCGCGGCGCTCGGCCTCGGCCAGGCGCGCCAGGTGATCGTCCAGCGCCTGCTGAGTTTCAAAGGCGGTGCCGTAGATGCGCTGGAGCATGGGCCGGTGCTCGTCGCCTCGCCAGTAGGCGCCGGCCACGCTGAGCAGCTTCACCGCCGGGATGTCCCCGGTATTGCCGACGTGGGGCCCCTGGCACAGGTCGGCAAACTCCCCGTGGCGGTACACGCTGAGGGTGGTGGCTTCGGCGATGCCCTCCATGATCTCCAGCTTGTACGACTGGTGGGCGAACATGCTCTTGGCCTCCGGCCGGCCGATTTCCTCCCGGAGAAACGGCAGGTTGCCGGCAATGGTCTCCCGCATCAGGGCCTCAATCCGCTCCAAGTCTTCGGGCGTAAAGGGCCGGGAAACCTCAAAGTCGTAGTAAAAGCCGTCCTGAGTGGGCGGGCCGATGCCCATTTTGGCCTCGGGAAACAGCTTCAGCACCGCATCGGCCATCACGTGGGCCGCCGAGTGACGCATGCGGTGGCGCAGGGTTTCCAGGGCGTTAACGTGTCCGGCTTCCAGGGTTCCGTGGTCAAGCATGGTATTCCTTTCAGCTTTCAGCTATCAGCCGGCAACAATCAGCAATCACGACCCCGCCCCCGGGAAGGGTGAGGCCTGAAAGCTGAGGGCTGATGGCTGACCGCCCACCATTATACCTGCTCTCCCGAGCCGTAGAACACCCCGCGCCAGTCTCTTCTCCGCAGGGCGATACGTACCTGATCCCACCGCGCCGCCGTGTACGTGACCACGTTTAGCGCCGTCAGCACCAGCACCAGGCAAATCAAGCCCAGGCCCTGGCCGGTGGCGATGGTCAGGATGTTGAGGCTCAGGAGGGCCGCCATAACTCCGATAATCACGTTGCGCAGCGCCAGCCCCGCCAGCAGCGCCGGGACCAAAGCGATGAGGCTCAGCGACGGCAGCAGCGCCAGGGATACTCCAAGGACAGTCGCCGCGCCCTTGCCCCCGCGGAACCCCAGAAACACCGGCCAGTTGTGGCCCACTACCACCAGGGGCGCGGTCAGGTACACCCACCAGTGGGGCGCGCCCAGCCACGCCGGCAGCAGCACCACCAAGGCTCCCTTGCCGGCGTCGGCCAGCAGCACCACCAGCGCGCCCCATTTGCCCACCTGGTAGTAGGTGTTCAGGGTGCCCACGTTGCGGGTGCCAACCCGGCGGACGTCCAGCCCATTCACCAACTTGACCATGATGTAGGCCGAGGGAAACGACCCCAACAGGTAGGCCGCCAGACCGGCCAGTGCCGCCAGCCACCAGTCCAATCCGCTGCTCCTTGTGTTCACGGCGGTGTTTAATACCAGCGCCGCCTTGACCTCATGTTAGCCGTCCCGTTCCAGGAACGCTAGCCGTGTCGCCGCCTTCGCCTGATATAATGTCTGCCAGCAGTTTAGTCTCAGGTTTAGTCTCAAGCGAGGATCATAAGCAATGGACCAGCTCAGGCAATCCCTCACAGCCATGGTGCAGAAGATTGACTCGGTTGCCGGGCGTCTTTGACCTCGCCGATAAGGAAGCCAGCGTAGTCAAAATGGAGCAGGAGGCCGCGGCCCCCGGCTTTTGGGACGACCCCCGTCAGGCCCAGCGCAAGATGCAGCAGTTGATGCACCTGAAGGAGTTGACGGGTTGCTGGCGCAATCTTCGCTCCAACGCCCAAGCCCTGCTGGAGCTGACCGAGCTGGGCCTGGAGTCCGGCGACAGCTCCATGCAGGAGCAGTTGGAAGCGGAGTACGCCAAACTGGCCCAGACCCTAGCCCAGGAGGAGATGAACCTCACACTCTCCGGGCCTTACGACGACCGCCCGGCCATCGTGTCCCTCTACGCCGGCGCCGGCGGCACCGACTCCCAGGACTGGGTGGAGATGCTGCTGGCAATGTACGTGCGCTGGGGCGAAACCCACCGCCGGCCCGTGCAGGTCATGGATCTGTCCTACGGCGAGGAGGCGGGGCTGCGCAGCGCCACCCTGGAGATCGGCGGCACCCACGCTTGCGGCTATTTGAGGTCCGAGCGGGGGGTGCATCGCCTGGTGCGCCTCTCCCCCTTCGACCCCGCCCACTCCCGGCATACCTCCTTTGCCCAGGTGGAGGTGGTGCCGGTGGCCGAGGCGGAGAGCGAGACGGTCATCCGCCCGGAGGACCTGAAGATGGACTTCTTCCGCTCCAGCGGCCCCGGCGGGCAGAACGTGCAGAAAGTGAGCACCGCGGTGCGGCTGACTCACTTGCCCAGCGGCATAATCGTGACCTGCCAGACCGAGCGCTCCCAGCACCAGAACCGGGAGTATGCCATGCGCATTCTGCAGGCCCGCCTGCTGGCACGGCAGAACGAGGAGCGCGCACAGGAGCTGGCCAAGCAGCGCGGCGAGCGCATGGCGGCGGAGTTCGGCAGCCAGATCCGCAGCTACGTGTTGCACCCCTACAAGATGGTCAAGGATCACCGCACCGACTACCAGAGCAACAACCCAGAGGCGGTGCTGAACGGCGACCTTAACGGGTTTATGGAGGCATTCTTGATGTCGCGGGTGGGGGGTTAGGAAGCGCAAATAGACGTAGGGGCGACGCATGCGTCGCCCCTACGTCTATTCCAGGCCATTCCCGACACCCACGCCCGTGGGCTACCATCTCCGGCAGGTTAAGAGCAAGACCCCAGGATGTGGCCCATGCGGTCTCGCTTGGTCGTCAGGTAGAACAGGTTCTCCTCGTTGGGCAGCGCCTCAATGGAAACCCGCTCTACTATTTCCAGGTTAAACCCCGAGAGTCCCACCAGCTTGCGGGGGTTGTTGGTCATCAGCCGCAGCTTCTTCACCCCCAAATCCAACAGAATCTGGGCGCCCACGCCGTAGTGGCGCAGGTCTGACTCAAATCCCAGTTTCTCGTTGGCCTCAATGGTGTCCAGCCCCGTATCCTGCAGCGAGTAGGCCTTGATCTTGTTGTGCAGGCCAATGCCCCGGCCTTCCTGTCGCATGTACAGGAACACACCGGTGCCCTCCTCGCCTAGGATTTTCAGCGACGCGCCAATCTGCTCCCCGCAGTCGCAGCGCAGGCTGCCGAACACATCCCCGGTCAGGCACTCGCTGTGAATGCGGGCCAGCACCGGCTGATCCGGCTTCCACTGGCCAATGGTCAGGGCGATGTGCTCTCCCGGCTCCACGGAGCTGCGGTAGGCGTAAATCTTGAACTCCCCGTACCGGGTGGGCAGCCGAGCCTCGGCCACGCGCTCCACCAGCTTTTCGTGGCGGCGCCGGTGGGCGATGATCTGGGCGATGCTGAGGATCTTCAGTTCGTGCTTCTGGGCGAAGGCCTCCAAATCCGGCATTCGGGACATGGAGCCATCATCTTTCATAATCTCGCAGACCACGCCCGCCGGGTACAATCCCGCAAGCTGGCACATATCCACGATTGCTTCCGTGTGCCCCGCGCGCACCAGCACGCCGCCGGGATGGTAGCGCAGGGGAAACAGGTGGCCGGGACGCTTGAAATCCGTGGCCCGGACGCCGGGGGCGATCATTGCCTGCACGGTGGCGGCACGGTCCTGGGCAGAGATGCCGGTGGTGGTGCCCGCGGAGTAGTCCACCGACACCGTGAAGGCAGTGTGATTGCCGTTCCCACTGTTCTGCTGCACCATCAGCGGGATCTCCAGCTCGTCCAGCCGCTCACCCAGCATTGACATGCACAGCAGTCCCCGGGCCTCTGTGACGATAAAGTTGACGGCCTCGGGAGTAATACACTCCGCCGCCATTACCAGATCGCCTTCGTTCTCCCGGTTCTCGTCATCCACCACCACCACAAACTTGCCCGCGCGCAGGTCCTGCAGGGCTTCTTCCAGGCTGCACAGCGCCATATTTGACCTCATCCCTCCGCAAAAACTGGGGACTAACCGGCTACCGGGATATCAGGCTCTCCACGTACTTGGCCAAGATGTCCACCTCCAAGTTGACCCGCGCGCCGGCGAGTTTCTCATGCAGGTTGGTGTTGGCTAGCGTATATGGTATCACAGATATAGTAAAGGACGAAGGCCCCTTTTTGACTACCGTAAGACTCATGCCGTCAACGGCGATGAAGCCTTTCTCGACGATATACCGCATCAAGCGGCGGGGGCACGTCACCCGCAGGATGATGCAATCGCCTTCGGGCCGGCGCGAGGCAATGCGCCCGTAGCCGTCCACGTGGCCCTGCACTATGTGGCCGCCCAGCCGGTCGCCCACGGCCAGCGCCCGCTCCAGGTTAACCGCCTGGCCGGTTTGCAGCTGCCCCAGGGAGGTTCGGCGCAGGGTTTCCGGCGCCAAATCCACGGCAAAGCTCCCCTGGTCCCGGAACACCACCGTCAGGCAGGCGCCGTTCACCGCCACACTGTCCCCCAGCTTGAGTCCCGGCATCACCATGGCTGCGGCCACCGTCAGCCGCACCGGCGACAGCGCCGCCACGCGGCCTACCTCTTCCACAATCCCAGTAAACATATCAGCTTACCGCCGCGCCTGAGGGTAGCCCACGATGAGCCAGTCGCTGCCCACCGGCTGCATCCGCGGGTTGGACAGACGCCAGGCCTCCGCCATCTTGGCCACGCCTTGGCCCGCCACCGGGGACACCGCCTGACGCCCTCCGATGATCACCGGGGCGACGAAGGCGTACACCTTGTCCACCATGCCGGCGTCAAACAGGGAGCCCAGCAGCGTGCCGCCGCCCTCCACCAGCAGGCTGACCACGCCGCGACGACCCAACTCCCGCAGGGCTGCCCCCAAATCCACCATGCCTGAGGGCGCGGCAGGCACCGCGAAAACCTCCGCGCCGGCAGAGGTGAGCCGCTGGGCGTGTTCTGCCCCAGCTTCCTGAGAGGTGAAGATCAGGGTTTTGCCCGGCTCCCGCAGCAGCCGCGCCTGGGACGGAGTGCGGCCCCGGCTGTCCAGCACCACCCGCAGCGGCTGCCGGCCCGTTTGGGGGCCGCTGACGTGTTGCCTCACCGTAAGCTGCGGGTCGTCGGCCAGCACGGTATTTACACCCACCATCACGGCGTCGGACTCGCGCCGAATCTGCTGCACCAGATCTCGGGCCTCGGGGCCAGTAATCCACTTGGAATCGCCGGTGTACGCCGCAATCTTGCCGTCCAGACTCATGGCGAACTTGGCGGAGACGTAGGGCAGGCCCGTGGCGATGTGCTTGGCGAAAGCCTCGTACAGCTCGCCCGCGGGGCCGGCCTCTTCACCCACCAGCACCCGGATGCCGGCGGCCTCCAGCTCGCGGCTGCCCTGGCCTTGCACCCGAGGGTTGGGGTCAATGACCGCCAAATGCACCTCCGCCACTCCGGCGGCAATGACGGCCCGAGTGCAGGGCGGCGTGCGCCCGAAGTGGCAGCAGGGCTCCAGGGTGGAGTACAGGCTGGCGCCCCGGGCGGCGGGTCCAGCCTGCTCCAGCGCGCCAATCTCCGCGTGCCGCTGCCCCGGCGGCAGGGTGTAACCCTCGCCCACCACGACGCCGTCACGGACCAGCACTGCGCCCACCGATGGGTTAGGGCTGGTGGTGCCCAAAGCCTGCCGGGCCAGCCGCAGAGCCCGCTGCATGGGAGTGAGTTCCGGTTCGCCCATCAGCCTCCGTGACAGCACTATCATCCGCCACTATGCTAATGCGGCGGCACTATTGAATCTGATGATAACTCTGGCGCAATTCTAACAAGCCTGTGGGGCAACTTCAACCGGATTAGGGCGGCGCGTCAAACCGGCAGGGTCGCCCCTGCGATCGGGTAGCGCCCCGCGCAGGTAGGAGCACACAGCTGTGCGCCCCTACTCATGGAGGTAAGACACCGGCATTTGGTTAAACCTTTAACATTGTTAGCAGGGTGCTGAAAAAGGGGTCGACAGCCCGAACTCGTCCCACTTTTCGTATCTGAGAGTCCGTCCAATTGTCGCAAGATCGGGGTTTTTCAGCAGCCTGTTAGGCGGAAATCCCCCCAACCCCCCTTTGCAAAGGGGGGCCAGGGGGGATTTCGGACCAGCCTCTCGCCAACCGAGTCACATACTGATGCAGGGATCCGTAAGCCAACGCCTTACTGGATTGCAAACACCGCCCGGAGGGTGATTACTACCTCCATCTCCCCCGCCAGCACCGGCGTAATGGCGTCGGAGGACATTGCCATGGCCTTCTCGTAGTAGGGCGCGGGCACGGGAGTGGCGCCAAAGCCCTCGATGATTGCTGTGGGCCGGCCCAGTTGCACTCCGGTAAGCGTAGCCATCTGGTTGGCCTTGGCCATCAGGTCTGCCGCAGCCGCGGCACGGGCGCGCTCTTCCAGGGGCTTGGTGTTCTCAATGGTGAAGCTGATCCCTTGGAATCGCGTCAGGTTGCCGCCGGCCTTGGTGGTCTCGTCAATAAGGCTGCCCACGGTGGTCAGGTTGCGGATTTTGGCGCTGACCTGATTGCTCACCGTGTAGCCAACTATGTCCCGCCCGAACTGCTGGTCGTACCTGGGGTAGATGTTGAAGTACCGGGTCTGGATATCCCGCTCGGCGACGCCCCGGTTCCGCAGCACCGCAATCATCTTGTCCATGGCGGCGGCAGCGTCGGCGCGGGCGCCCTCCACGGTGTCCCGGCTGGACTCAACGCCCAGATTCAGCATAGCGATGTCGTGCACTCCCACGACCTTGCCCATGCCGGAGACTTGAATGCCGCTAAATTGCGAATCCGCAGCGGCGAGAGTAAACCCGCTGCTGAAGCTGCCCAGATCCGTGTACGGGCGGTAGGAGATGGCCGCGGCGCTGCCCAGCGCCCCAGGGAACTCAGAGACCGGCGCGGTGAAGATGGCCGAGCCTTGTTGCCCCGGCTCGATCATTCCTGTCGCGGGTTTGCCCACCGCAGGCGCGTCGATTGCGCCCGGAGTTGGGGTGGCCGCCTCCGACCGGCACACCAGCAGGGACATTAAACCAACTGTCACAGTTACCACCATAAACGCGCTCGTAAACCGGGGAACTGACCGTACCATGTTTTCCTCCTGCCATTCTGCGTTTTAATTAGTCCGTTACGGCGCTTGGCCGTTCACCAGATAAGACGCCGCCGGGCCGGGGAAAGTTCCAAATTAAATCCCCCCGTCCCATTTACAGATGGGGCCGGGGGGGTCCTCTCCCACCGGGATTCGAGACTTACTGGCCCTTGCATAAATCTCTTAACCAAAGCTGCGGAAATCCCCCCAACCCCCCTTTGCAAAGGGGGGTTGGGGGGGATTTCCGTCCCAAATGCTTCACAACCGCATAAGATACTGTGGGGGAGGCCGGAGCCCTTGCCCCAGCCTCCCCGTAACTGCTACCTTACCAGCACCCGCTCCCGGTTTTGTCTGCCGTTGCCATTGCCATCGATGTTGAAGGCGGATACCGCCTTCTGGAGCTCCTTGGCCATGTCGTCCCGCGACTGGGCGGAGGCGATGACCTGCTCCACCTAGGCGTTCATGCCGTCGGCGGAGGCGGACACCTGCTGGGTGGACGCCTGGTTTTGCAGGGCCACTTCCGCCACCCGGTCCACCACCTTGTTCACCTCGCTGCTGTTGGCAGCCATCTCTTCCGCGGCGGCGGAGTTCTGCTCCACAATGGTGCTCACGCCGTCATTGGTCTTGACCATCTCGTCGCCGGCGGCGCTGACCTCTTCCGCGGCGGCGGAGTTCTGCTCCAACTGCTGGGTTACGGCCTCCACCGAGGCCATGATGGCCTCCAGGGCCTTCCCGGCCTCATCGGCCAGGGCGGAACCCGCCGCCACCTCCTTGGACCCGTCCTCCACCGCCTTGATGGACTCGCCCACGCCCTTCTGCACGTAGCGGCTGTTGAAACCAACGATGCCCTTGAAGGCCTGGGCCTGCACCGCGGAAATCTCCACCGGAGTCTTGAATAGGTGCCACCGCACGCCCTCAGAGCAGGGCGGGGCGGTGAGGGAGCCGGGGTACCGGTAGGTCCTCTTGTCGGCGGGGAACAGGGCGGTCACGTCAAAGAGCCCCGGCGGGTTGAGCACCGCGTTAGCCGCCGTGGACATGGAGCCCCAGATGGGGTCCAGCCGGCTGTTGTAGTTCCCCCGGTCCAGGGAAGATGCCCAGCACGGCCAGGGCGCCGCTGGCGCTCTTGTGCACCAGGTGCGCCTCCATGAGGAACTGCTTGCCCCCCACGGTGTGCTCACTGGGCCAGTGGAAATGGAACTGCAAGAGCTGGTACTGCGTGCCGTCCACCACCATGTAACCGCCGGCGTTCTGGGCGTAGTTGGCCTGGATGGTATGCCCGTTGTTGAGCACGCTCACCGCGGCGGGCTGGTAGTGGAACTCCATGTCCTTGATCTGCGTGAGGATGGTGTCCCGGATGTCTATGGGGGTCTGGGCGGACCCGTCCACGCAGGCAGTGAAGTCCTGGGACAGCTCACCCCAGTGCTCCTGGCTGCCGTGGTCCAGGTACACCCAGTGGGGCGCGGCGCCGGGCGCGGCGGCGTGGGGGTCGCTGGCCGCCGGAGCCTTGTACGAAGTAGTTGTTGATGCGTGGCTGTCGGCCTTCTTGGCGGGAGAGATGTCTTGGCTCGCGCAGTGGTGTGACTAGTGGCGCTGGCCCGCACACCGTGCTAGTGGTCGCCTTCGCTGGCTTGCTGGCGGGCTCCGGGGCGCCGCCACAGCCCGCGGCCAGCACTCCAGCCGCCACCGCCAGACTCGCCATCAGACAGAGTTTCCTGAAACCGTGTCGCATATGCCTCCCCTCGCTGGGAAAAATTGGGGGATGCTCGTTGCCGTCCTCCGGCGCCAGCGGCAGTGCCCAACCGTAGACGGGCAATGCATGGGTGCTGGCCTGGGACGGGTTAATCCCCGATGCTATAGCTAGCGTAGCATTGGGAATGCGGCGGACCCAGAGGGCAGCCCTGTGAGGTGGCTGAGAGGGAGACACCCAGGTTGACCAGGGTGTTGCACCGGGACAAATTACGGCGGGGGCCGTGGCAGATATGGGAAAGACAGAAGGAGCGCCAAAGAACTTCTTTGGCGCTCCTTGCTTAGGCAGGCAAGCAGGGCCATGCCGGGAGGTTAGGAAGACTTAGGGTCCGCTCCGGGCGTGTGTGGGAAAGCGACTTCTCCCCCTTGCCAAGGGGGAGACAAAGAGGGGGTAATCTCAGTCCGCTCCACCCGTCGGCGGGTTGGGGCCGCGCCGCTGCTCCGACCGCAGGAACTGCTCCAGCTCTCGCACTGCCTCCGCCGGATCGGGCAAGCCGCCCTCGCCGGCCTTGGCCTGGGCCTGGGCGTCCTGGCGGTCTTCCAGCTTCTTCACGTACTCCGGCAACTGCTCATCCTTGGCGATGGCCTTGGCCACCTCTTGGTCGAAGGTCTCCGCCGCCGACTGCAACTCCGACAGGTCCAGGGGCAAGTCCAGCAGCCGCACCAGGTTTTGCGCCAGGGTGTGGCTCACCCGGTAGTTGGGCGCCGCCTGCAGGTAGTGGGCGGTGTGGCCCCACAGGGAAGCGTAGCCCATGCCCTGGGCGGCGCAGGCTTCCATGACGGCGCTGCCGATGCCCGTGGGCCCCTGGTAGTTGGAGGTGGTGACGCTAGCCGAATCCAGCACCTTCTGTAAGTCAGGCTGGGTGGATGACCCAGTGAGGCGCACTGGCCGGGTGTGGGGCACGGCGTCCAGCAAGGCGCCCACGTGGACCACCGTGCGCACACCGTGCTGGGCCGCCAGGTCGGCGACGATGCGGGCAAAGGTGCGCCACTTCAGGTGCGGCTCCACGCCAATAAAGAACATGAGGCCCCGGTCTTGGCCGGGGGCGCGCCAGTAGCTGAACTCGTTGGCCGGCCAATGGACGCGCCGCCGCCCGTCGCGGGTGCGGCTGCTGCGGGGCCGCTCCCGGGTGAAGTCGTAGAACTCCTCCGGGTCAAGCTCCGCCAGCTTCTTAGCCCCCAGACGGCGGACCAGATATTTGAGGGCGGTGGTGGCCGACTCCGCGGCGTCGGGCCAGCCGCCATAGGCCACCAGCAGGTACTCCAGCTTGCCTTCAGGTTTCTCATGGACTGTCAGGTGCTCTATTAGATGTTCCATGCCGGTCAGGCCCACACGCCGCGAGTCCTGAGCGTATTTTCATCCAGCTCAATCCCCCAGCCCGGCCGGTCCAGCAGGGTCATCTCGCCATTCTTGATCTCCGGCCGCACCGAGAACAGCTCCGCCCAGATGGGGTCCCGGTCGGCGGCGGGGAAGGTCTCCAGGATTTCCCCCACCGGCAGGCCGGCCACCAGGTGGCCGTGAATCTGCGGGTCGTGGTGGGGCGCCAGGCGCACGTTCTGCATGGCGCACAAGGCCGCAACCTTCAACGCCTCGGTGATGCCGCAGTTGCGGGTGCAGTCGAACTGCATGACGCGAATGCCGCCGCGGTTTATCAGGTCCCGGGCGTCCCAGCGGTGGCTGGCGTTTTCCCCCGAGGCGATGGGAATGGAGGTGGAGCGAGCCACCTGTCCCAAGCCTTCCACCCGGTCGTACCAGTGCACCGGCTCCTCCAGCCAGCGGATGTTCAGAGGCTCCAAAAGCCGGGCCGCCCGGATGGCGGTGGGCACGTCGTAGCCCTCGTTCACGTCCAGCATCAGGTCAATGCTGGGGCCCAGGGCCTGGCGCACCGCGGTAACGCGCTCCACGTCCTCGGCAACGCCCACGTGGCCGATCTTGAGCTTGATGGCCTTGTAGCCCAGGTCGGCGTAGGTCTCGCACTCCTGAACCAGGTCTCCCAGGGTCTTGCCATCCTGGTAGTAGCCGCCGGTGACGTAGCAGGGCACCGTGTCCCGCTGGCCGCCCAGCAGCTTGTACACGGGCAGGCTGGCCGCCTTGCCTTTAATGTCCCACAGGGCAATGTCCACCCCGGCAATGGCGGTGAGGATCTCGGAACGGCCCCGGCCCGCGCCGGCCCAGCCAATTTCGTGGCAGAGGTTGAACATCTTGGCCCAAAGCCGCTCGTTGTTCAGGGGGTCCTCCCCCATCAGCAGCGGCTTGAGCAGGTCTACTATCACGCGGGAGGCGCCCTCCGCGCGCAGCGTGCCGTCGGGGTTCTGCCGGTAGACGTTGGGGAAGGGCATGCCCGCGCCGTGGGCCTCGCCGATGCCTACCAAACCCTCGTCGGTGTAGACGCGCACCACCAGCTCGCTGACCCGTCCGATGGGCCGCAAGGCGGTCCAGTAGTGCTTCTCCGGAGGCGGCCACACCACGGCGATGGCTTCGATGTCGGTTATCTTCATAGTCCCTCAACCACATTCAAGTCCCAGCAGGCGTTTCCCTGGCGCCGCGCACTGCCAGGATACCATCTGAATGGCGCTGCGGGAAGGGCCACGCGGCGAACATTGGCTAGCCGCCGGGATGTATAATCCCTGGGCGTCTCAACCTGAGTCGTGGCAAGGACACTTCCAGCGGATGCAGCCCCACCAACCGGCGCCAATTCCCCCAGCCACCAGGCCCGCCCGCGACGACGGCCGCCTGCTGGCCGCCTTGCGCCACTCGGATTTCCGCGTCTTGTGGCTGTCCACCGCCCTCAACCAGATCGGCCACGGGATGCAGCCGGTGATGCTGGGCTGGCTGGTGCTGGACCTCACCGGCTCCGGCGGCATGGTGGGCGTGGTCTTTGCCATGCGCGCCCTGCCCAATCTGGTCGTCGGGCTGGCCGCTGGCTCGGTCACCGACCGGCTGGACCGCCGCCTGATAATCCGCCTGTCATCGGTGGGGCTGACCCTGGTGGGGACAACCATCGGCGCACTGCTGCTGACGGACCACCTCACCGTGTGGCAGCTAATGCTCTTCACCTTCGTGCTGGGCGCAATGCACGCCTTTGAGACCACCGCCCGCCAGGTGTACGCCTATGACATCGTGGGGGCCACCGGCGCACTCAACGGCATCGCCCTGATGTCCCTGGCCCAGCGGGCGGGCGGCGTGCTGGGAGCGATGCTGGCCGGCGGGGTGCTGGCCTGGTGGGAGCCTGGCCCCGCCTTCCTGCTGATGGCGGCGAGCAATGGGGGCGCGGCGATAGTCCAGGTTTGGCTGCGGCGTCCGGGCGCTTCGGCGCCCCGCGTCCGGGAGTCCCTGTCCCAGAACGTGCTCAACTACTGGCGGGCGCTGCGCACCAACCGGACCATGCTGTGCCTGATGATCTCCACCGCGGCGGCAGAGGTGTTTGGTTTCTCCCACCAGGTGATGCTGCCCGTCCTGGCGCGGGACGTGTTGCACGTAGGCCCCGGCGGCCTGGGTTTGCTTACCGCCTGCCGCTCCGTGGGCGGCGCCATCGGCGTGCTGGCCCTGGGCCGGTTCTCCGCGGTGCGGCGTCAGGGCATCCTGCTGCTGTCGACGGTGGTGCTGCTGGGCCTGGGTCAGGTGCTGCTGGCCCAGGCGCCCACCTTCGTCATCGCGCTGCTTTTTGTCATCCTGGTGAACATCGCCGGTTCAGCCACCGACGTGTTGCACCAGGCGCTGCTGCAACAAACCGTGTCCAACGAGCAACGGGGCAGAGCAATGGGGTCGTGGATTGTGGGCATCGGCACCGCGCCGTTGGGGCACATGGAGGCCGGTTATCTGGCCGACCTGGCCAGCCCGCGCATCTCGCTGATGGTCAACGGCCTGGCGCTGGCGGCGGTGGGAGGAGTCATGTGGGTGGTGCTGCCCCGGTTGCGACGACTGTAACAGTGTAGCGATCAGCAGTAAGCCGTCAGCTTTCAGCCCTCACTCCCTCCGGGGCGGGGCCTGATGGCTGACCGCTGAAGGCTGATAGCTGAAGGCGGCTACCGGCCCCTGGTGCGGAACTCGTTGCAGATGCCCAGCAAGGTGGCCACGCCGAAGCCGCCCAGGGCTGCTCCCCAGTGGAGGGCATTCTCTACGGTATAACCGCGCCCCAGGAAGCTCTCATCGGCCACCTGCCCGTAGGCGTAGCCCGCGTAGGTGGCCGCCACGCCACCCAGCATCACCGCCAACACGGCCGCGGCCATCCAATACCAGCGCGGGGTCAAATCCACCCATGCCAGGTAGCCGCCGGCGCCGCCGCCCAGGCCAATGCTCACGATATAGATATTGTTATGCACCTGGAGCGACCACGGGTAGCCGAGGAAGGCGCTGAATGTGGTGCCAATCCAGCCGCCGAGGATGCCGAAGAAGCCCGCCAGGAAAAACGCGGCGATGGCCCGCGCGGCTGGCACCAGATAAGTGTAGATATTGCTTTCAACCAACATTCAATCCTCGAGGGTGGCATTGGCGGATGATTCGAGAGAGACCACAGTAGTGCGGTGTACATCGCAAAGTGAAGCCGATCCGCGATTATACCTTCTCCACGACGCCACTACTACGGGCGGTAACTGCTGGCTACATCCGGTAGCAGGCTACCCGGTGCCCCGCTCCGGCCTTGGCTTCCAGCGCCGGATGGGGGTTGTCGCGGCACTGGTCAACCGCCAGGGGGCCGCGGTCGTAAAAGCGGCAGCGAGCCGGCGGGGCTACCGGCTGGGTAGCCTCGCCCCGCAGGGCCACTGGCTCCCGACGGAAGGCTGGATCGGGCACCGGCACGGCAGAGAGTAATGCCTGGGTATACGGGTGCTGTGGATGCAGCAGCAGGTCTTCGGTATCCGGCACCTCCACCAGCTTGCCCATGTACATTACTCCCACCCGCTGGCACATATACCGCGCCACCGCCAAATCGTGGGTGATATATAGGTAGGTGATCCCCAGGTTCTGGGCCAGGCCAAGCATCAGATTCATGATGGCGGTGCGGCTGGAAACGTCCAGCATCGACGTTGGTTCGTCGGCCACCCGCAGCGGGTTGTGCCAGGGCAAGACTACCACCGCCGAGCCCAGCTTGGCACGTTCAGTGCGCCCGGCCATATAGGACAGGAACTGGAGGACATCGGGGCACATGGTGTAGTCAGTGAAGTGGTGCTCCACCCCCCAGATGGACTGGTAGCCCAGGGGTTCAGCCTGGTCAGCTAGGTGCAGTTCCTTGCGGTAGACCTGGTAATCCGAGAGTTGCCGGTGGGGATTCTGGAAAAATGGTTGCCATGCCAACGTGCATCGATGACCTCCCGGTTCGCCCCATCCCTGGATGATTATGGACAAGCTACCTCTTCCAAGCTGGCAGGGGGATTTCATTGGTCAAAGTAAGGGGAGTTCACCTCCGTCAGTCCGTTCATGAGAGTTACTTACGGGTCGGCTCTCCAATCGGTGCTGGCTTCTTTACGGGTCACCAATGCCGAAGCAGCGGATAGGAAAAAGTTCACTGAAGAAGGAACCCTTCGTAGCCCTTGGCCGCCACCTCCGCACGCTTGGCCCTCATCACTGGAGCGCTGTCTGGACTGGTGAGCAAGGCACGTGCTTTACCGGGAATGTTCGCTCCCACAAACCAAGAGTCGGCCTGTGTCCTGAGAATTTTGGCGCCCGCCTCAGCCACGTGCTGGGTCCATGCCGCTTCCGCCTGGGGCGTGGGCGAAATACGTGAGAACTGATGGTTGCGCACATAGCATATGCAGTCGCTCACCCAGTCCACCAGCGGCTCGGCCGCCCTGACGAAGTTGCCGACCGAAGCAGAATTGATGGTGAAGAGGTTCGGAAAGCCAGCGCTCTGGATGCCCATGTAGGTGCGCGGACCCTGCGCAAACTTGGCCTTCAACGTCTGCCCGCCTTCGCCACGGATATCTATCCGGTTCAACGACCCGGTCACGGCGTCATATCCTGTGGCAAAGATGATGACGTCCAGTTCGTACTCGGCATCAGCGGTCTTGACGCCTTTGGGGGTGATGCGCTCGATCGGAGCCTCGCGCACGTCAACCAGCAGGACATTGTCCTGGTTGTAGACCTCATAATACCCGCTCTCGCATGGGAGGCGCTTGGAGCCGAACATATGGTCCTTCGGCACGAGCTTTTCCGCCACCACTGGATCCTTGATGCGCTCCCGGATCTTATTGCGGACGAATTTGGCGTAATCCTCGTTGGCCTCCCCGGGGATCATGACGTCATGGAAATTGGCCAGCCATTTCTTGAAACCGGGCTCCGCCCACAGCCTCTCGTACTGCGCCAGCCGTTCTTCCGGTGAGACTTCCAGAGCCGACCGCGGGTCGAATTGGTGCATGAAAGAGCCTGGCGTTTCGCTACACTTTTTGAAGATTTCGGGGTAGCTTGCCTTTATCCTGCGCTGGGTTTCGGGATCTATCGGGCCATTCCGGAGTGGTGCACAGTAGTTCGCCGTGCGCTGGAAGACGGTCAGATGAACAACTTCCTTAGCAATTTCCGTGATGAGTTGGACGCCGGTGGCCCCTGTGCCAATGACCCCCACACGCTTCCCGCGTAGATCCATGCCTTCTTTTGGCCATCTGCCGGTGTGACACCAGGCGCCCTTGAAGCTGTCGAGTCCAGCAAAGTCGGGCACATAGTGCGCGGACAGGAGACCAACCGCCGTGATTAGAAATTGCGCCCGCGCCCGGTGGCCATCCTCGGTTTGGATCTGCCAGATATTCTCGCGCTCGTCGTAGACCGCCGAGGCGACGCGGGCGTTCAACCGAATGTCCCGGCGCAGGTCAAACTTGTCCGCTACATAATTGAGGTAGCGCTCGTTCTCCGGCTGGCCGGAAAAATGTTCTTTCCAGTCCCATTCCTGCAGAAGTTCTTCCGAGAACGAATATCCATAGGTGTAACTCTCGGAGTCGAAGCGCGCGCCCGGATAGCGATTCCAATACCAGGTGCCGCCCACTCCAGCCCCATCCTCGTAGACCCGCACCGACAGCCCGAGCTGACGCAGACGGTACAACTGATACAGTCCGGTGATGCCGGCGCCGATGATGATCGCGTCAAACTGCGCAACCTCCTCGGTCAGTGCCGTACCGGCTCCCGGTGTTTGCTGTAGGGGATTTTCCAAATCGTGCCTCCTTAGAGCCGGGAATTCCCACTTGGACGCCACTCGGGTCTCGACCGTAGCCGAAACTGTATGTCGCCAATATACGACGGCGTGTGCGTGTCCGGCAACCTCTTCCGGCCCCGGGTAGAAACGGGTTTTAGCGGTGGACGACCCGGATGTGCTCTTTCGTGGTCATCCCAGTTGACCTGTGACCTCCTGATCACCTGGACCGGGCCAACCATAGCCCGTCGGCGCAGGGCGTCTGAAGGTAAGGGCTGTTGCGCCCCTTGATGCATCCATTGCCAGAGGGCTTCGTCGCCGCCCAGGATGTCGTCGCGCTGGAGAATACGCCGAAGCCGCGTTATAAAGGCGTCCGGCGGGAGATACAGCGATTAGAGGCGGCTTTGACCAACCTCCGCAAACAGCACCTCTGGAGTGCGATACCAGACGAGGAGTTCAAACGAGAGTTCCAAGTTTTGGACCGACAGCGGCAGATGCTCGAAGAACAGGATCAGCCAATTCTCACGCCCAACCTGGACCGAGCCGCCGCGCTACTCAGCGATCTGCCTCTTCTATGGCGTCACACAGGAGTAATTGACGCCCAAAGGCGCGAACTGGTTCGGGAGATCTTTCAGGAAGTCCGCTTGGACGGGCATGACATCAAAGCGGTGACGCCCAAGCCCACCTACGCCCCGCTCTTCGCCTATTCGGTTTTGCACGAGGGGTTTATGAGTCGAGTCGGGGCGAGAGGATTCGAACCTCCGACCTCCACGTCCCGAACGTGGCGCGCTAGCCGCTGCGCTACGCCCCGATGAGTGATACCATAATGCTTGCCTCGGTGTCCCGAACGTGGCGCGCTAGCCGCTGCGCTACGCCCCACCTTGCTGCTCCCTTACCCGATACCCACCCACCGGGG
>SHYG01000038.1 GCA_009692925.1 Dehalococcoidia bacterium | reverse complement strand
CTGAGTCGAATGTGTAGTGTGAGCCGCATCGATGGTGGGTACGCCGGAGCTGGGGCGCAGCGCCATAAAGGCAGCGGCCATGCCGAGGGTCAAGCCCAGGGCCAGCACCGCTAATGGGAAGTAGGTTACCAGTTTCCTTTTCATGGATCTCCTAATCTCCTTTTCTTGAGTACTTTTGGGGAGCCTCTTTCAGGATTTCCCTCCCCTGAGATTTTACCCCGGGGACGTTACCGTTGTATTACCCACACGGTGGACATCCTTGAACCCATTGGTGGTCAACTTGTTAGCATGTCTAACTCCTGTTTCGGCTTAGGGATAAGTGAGGGGTTCCGCTGGCGCGAAAAGGTGAACAATAATCCCCGTTCCATGACAAACCCCCAGCCTCTTGGTGACAAATAATGACATGTACTAGTCAGTTTTAGCACTGCAGTACTTCTAATGTCAAGGTAAAAACGCGGTCTGGATGCCGGAAATTGGCCCCGGGAGGTGAACCCCTTAGGGCAGTATTTTTATGCCGGTGTTGCCTGTGTGGATCCAGACCCTTGGCTGGCATGCCCAGCACCCGAGGAGCACCGGGCAGACCCGAGGCGGAATATACCGGTTATGAAAATCAAAGTCAAGGCGGTTTTGCCTTGACGCTGCATCAAAAGCGTTGATACACTGTTCTTCTACAGCAGCATCGCGGGCGGTTAGCTCAGTTGGTTAGAGCACTGCGTTGACATCGCAGAGGTCAGTGGTTCGAGTCCACTACTGCCCACCATTACCAAGCCATCAGCGTTCAGCCCCCTCACCCACCCCACAGTCATGCGGTTATCACCCAGCTGTCAGCACTCAGCCTTCAGCTTCCCCAACCCGTCTCCGGGAGGCGTCTCCTGACGGCTGACGGGCTGACCGCTCCCCTAAGCCTCTTTGTTCAAGTTAGCCAGAAATTCCTTGTTGCTGTTGGACTTGGACAGGCGCTCCAGCACCCGTTCGGTGGCGGTGGCCGAGCCGTCGGTGGAGATGAGGGAGATCATCCGCCGCAGCAGCAGAATCTGCTTCATAGTAGTCTCGTCGTAGAGCAACTCCTCGCGCCGAGTGCCGCTGCGCACGATGTCCACCGCCGGGAAGAAGCGCCGCTCCGCCAGGCGCCGGTCCAAGTGCAGCTCCATGTTGCCGGTGCCCTTGAACTCCTCGTAAATCACCTCATCCATGCGGCTGCCGGTGTCCACCAGGCAGGTGGCGATGACGGTGAGGCTGCCGCCCTCCTCAATGTTGCGGGCGGTGCCGAAGAACTTTTTCGGCGGATAAAGGGCCACCGGATCAATGCCGCCGGAAAGGGTGCGGCCACTGCTGGGCACCGCCAGGTTGTAGGCCCGGGTCAGGCGGGTAATGCCATCCAGCAGGATAAGCACGTCGCGGCCGGTTTCCACCAGGCGCTTGGAGCGCTCCAGGGCCAGCTCGGCCACCCGGCACTGCTCCTCCACCGACTCGTCGAAGGTTGACGCGAACACGTCGCCGTGCACCGCCCGGCGCATGTCGGTGACCTCTTCCGGGCGCTCGCCGATGAGCACCACCATGAGCACCACATCGGGGTGATTGACGGCCACCGCAGTGGCGATCTGCTTGAGAATGGTAGTCTTGCCAGCCTTGGGCGGAGATACTACCATGCCCCGCTGGCCAAAGCCGATGGGGGCAAAGAGGTCGATCATGCGAGTGGTGAGGTTGGATCCCTCAGTTTCCAGGACCATCTGCCGCTGGGGAAAGATTGGGGTTAGGTACTCAAACTGCGCCCGGTAGCGGGCATGGATTTGGTCTGGGTCCAGGCCGTTGATTTTCTCCACCCGCACCAGGCCAAAGTAGCGTTCACCCTCTTTGGGGGGGCGCACCTGCCCGGTGACGGTGTCGCCGGTACGCAGGCCAAAGCGCCGGATCTGGGACTGGGAGATATACACGTCGCTGTTGATCTGGCGCAACCCGATCTGGCGGAGAAAGCCGTAGCCGTCATCCATAGACTCCAGCACGCCGGAAGCCACCAGGGCTTGCTGGTTGGATGCTACTTGGAAGATGCGGCTGAGCACCTCTTCCCGGCGCAGAGCGGTGAGCGCAGCGCCCTCCTCCATGCCAATGTCGCTGGCCAGAGCCAGCAGCTCTTCCTTATTCTTGGTCCCCAGCACAGCCACGTCCAGAACTTGCGTAGTTGCCATGTTAACCTCGTTAATGAGACACCATACTCTCGGCCAGCAACACCGTCAGACCACCGGCCGGCGCCCCCCGGAGCTGCCTCCTGGGGAGATCGAATTGTCAATGTGATTAGTTTTTCTGCCCCAGATAGCCGGACTTTCACCGTGAGCCTCGTTCAGGAGGCGCCGGCATTCCGCAGGACCACTTCCTATATATTATGTAGTTGCACAGGATCTGGTCAGGCCCTGGCCAAACTTACTGCCGGTTGCCCGCCTTCTGCCAGTCCTGCAGGAAGCGGGCTACGCCGGAATCGGTCAAGGGGTGCTGCACCATCTGCATCAGCACCGTGTAGGGAATGGTGGAGATGTGGGCGCCCGCCTGGGCCGCCAAGATGCAGTGCCGGGGATGCCGGACGCTGGCCGCCATCACCATGGTCTTAATGTTGTGACGCTGGTAGACATTGGCGATGTCGGCCACCAGGGCCATGCCGTCTTGCCCAATGTCGTCGAGCCTGCCCACAAAGGGGCTTACCACCGTGGAGCCAGCCTGGGCGCCCAGCAGCGCCTGGTTCACCGAAAAGCACAGTGTCTGGTTTATCTTTATGCCGTCCCGAGCCAGCGCGGCGATGGCTTCGAACCCCGCGGCGGTGCTGGGTATCTTAACCCAGGGGTTGGGCACCCACTCGGCGATGTCCCGCCCCTCAGCAATCATGCCCGCCGCATCCTGGCTGACCACTTCCACGGAGATTGGCCCGTCAATGATATCAGCGATCTCATGAACCGCGGCTTTGTAACCTTCCCGACCTCCAATGCCCTCTTTGGCCGCCAAAGACGGGTTGGTAGTCACCCCGCTGATCACACCCAAGCGGGCACCCAGGCGAATCTCCTGGATATTGGCCGTGTCGAGAAATAGCTTCATGTATGTACTCGATTACTCAGAATGAGACACCGGCATCCAAGGGAAGCGGGCGCTGGCTGCCCTCACGCAGGGTTTCCTTGGCGGCGCCCACAAAATCCCGGAACAGTGGATGGGGCCGGTTTGGCCGCGACCGGAACTCCGGGTGGAACTGGACACCGACCATGAAAGGATGCCCGGGCACCTCGGTCGCTTCCACCAGCTTGCCGTCGGGGGAGACCCCGCCGATAACCAGCCCGGACTCCTCCAGCGACTCTCGATAGGCGTTGTTCAGCTCAAACCGGTGGCGATGCCGCTCCATGACCAGCGGTTGCCCGTAGGCCGCCACAGTCTTGCTGTGTTCCTGGGCCAGGCAGGGGTATTCACCCAGCCGCATGGTGCCACCCAGGGCGGTGACGGAGCGCTGCTCTGGCATTACGTGGATCACTGGATGGGGCGTGCCGGCGTCCAGCTCCGTGGAGTTGGCGCCCGCCAGGCCCAGGACGTTGCGCGCCCATTCAATGACCATTACCTGCATTCCCAGACACAGACCCAGGTAGGGGACCCGCTGCTCCCGGGCATAGCGGGCGGCCTGAATCATGCCTTCCACACCCCGGGGGCCGAACCCGCCGGGGACCACTATGCCGCAAGCGTTGCCCAGCAGGGCCGCGGCGCCTTGCCGTTCCACATCCTCGGAATGAACCCACTGGAGCTGCACGTCCCGGTCGTGGGCTAAGCCGGCGTGGCGCAGCGCCTCTTTAACTGATATATAGGAGTCAGGGTATTCCACGTATTTGCCTACCACGGCGATGGACACCTTGTCCCGCAGGGCCTTCATGCGGGCCACCATTCCGGCCCACTCGCCCATGTCCTGCTCCAAACCCGGCAGGCCCAAGGCCTTGACCACGGTGTCCCCCAGTCCAGCCTGCTCCAGAATCAGGGGCACCTCGTAGACATTGTCCACCGTGGCCAGGGGGATTACCGCCTCCACTGCCACGTCGCAAAATAGAGAGACCTTCTCCTTGATGCCATCAGGGACAGGATGGTCGCTGCGGCAGATAATGGCATCCGGCTGAATGCCGATGGCCCGCAGCTCCCTGACGCTGTGCTGGGTGGGCTTGGTTTTCAGCTCCCCCGTGGGGCCAATGAATGGAAGCAGGGTGACGTGGATGTAAAAGACGCTGTCCCGCCCCACATCCTTGCGCATTTGGCGAATGGCTTCCAAGAAGGGCAGTCCCTCAATGTCTCCCACGGTGCCGCCCACTTCAACCACAATCACGTCCGCCCGGGAGTCCTCCGCCAGCCCTAGCATTCGGGCTTTGATTTCATTGGTGAGGTGCGGAACGGTCTGGATGGTGCCGCCCAGGAAGTCGCCGCGCCGTTCTTTATTAATCAGACTTAAGTACACCTGGCCTGCTGTGAGGTTGGAGGCCCGAGTCAGGTCTACGTCGATGAATCGCTCGTAGTGGCCCAGGTCCAAGTCGGTCTCACCGCCGTCCTGAGTGACGAACACCTCGCCGTGCTGGTAAGGCGACATGGTGCCAGGGTCTACATTCAAGTAGGGATCCAGCTTAAGGACGGAGATGGATAACCCTCGGCTTTTGAGGATGCGTCCAATTGATGCGACGCATATCCCCTTGCCTATAGAACTGACCACACCACCGGTAACGAAAATATATTTGGTGGTCATGCCACAGCGTCAAAACGCATGACGAGAATCACATTCAGCCGCCTGAGGGAATGCCATGGCCTGGCTTGAAGAGGACCGGCGCGTTGAAGCAGATTCAACCCAGGGAACGCACCTTAGCCTGGATTATAGTGTTGCCGTATAGTTAGTGTCAAGGATAGCCTTATTCATAATTCGGGAGTCAAAAAATATGGGGAGAACTGGAACAATGTTCCGGCTCTCCCCAAAGGACGACAATTATAGGGTTATCGCCGATATACTAGCAGGCTGCTGAAAAACCCCAATTTTGCGAAAAATGGACGGACTCTCAGATACGACAATTGGGACGATTTCGGGCCGTCGACCCCTTTTTCAGCCCCCTGCTAGAGGAGTATCCCCCACCCGCCGGCGGGTGATGGGCCTCTGGACAACTCCCTGGCGTTTTCCGATGATTAATCTTTAAGCAACGCAAAGGGAAAGAGGCTATGCTGGCGAGGTTGTTCTTTTGGGTAGCCGCATTCGGGCTGCTGGCGAGCCTGCCCTCGGTAGCTTTGGGACAATTCCTACCTCCTTCACCACCGCACGCTTTCGCCGGCCGCGCCATCGTTGACGGTGACACGGCTCAGGAGGGAACCCCAATCACTGCTTGGAGCGGGGCGGTGCTCTTGGCCAAGACCACCCTGTCCGCGGGGCACTACTCTCTGTTGGTGCCGGAACGCTCCAACGGCCAGGGCATCTCCTTCAACATTGGGAGCGTTGCCGCCAGCCAGGTGGCTAACTGGCTGCCGGGCGGTGCTAGCTTTCTGGACCTGACCGCAACAACCCATTCACCGCTTCAGGCATTGCCTCATGTGTTCACCGGCCGCGCCTTGGTGGATGATGCGCCGGCCAAGGAAGGAACGCCGGTGACGGCATGGAGTGGCTGGGGCTTGCTGGCCCGAACCACCGTGGTTCAAGGACGCTACACCCTTTTGGTGTCCAGGCCCGCCACCAGCCCAAGCCTCTACTTCAATCTCGGGGAGTTCAAGTCCTTCGAGACTTCCAGCTGGGAGCCGGGCGGCGCCACGCTCCTGGACTTGACTACCCAGTCGTCTTGGACATCCCTGGACAGTGTCCTGGACCCTCGCCAGGGCAACTTGGTGCGCGTCTTCCACCGAAACCCCAAGAATGGCAACTGGAGCTACTTTGACCCGTTAATTAACCCCGAGGACGCGGCCGAGTTCCGCCTGCGGCCGGGGGAGGAGTACTGGATCAGGGTAATGTGGGACCAATGGGTTTCCCACCACAACCGGCAGACCCCGCTGGTGTCCGGCTGGAATGTGGTAGTCTGGTAGCCGCTGGGTCTGTAAGACCAAGCCCAGCCGTGTCCCGGTATGCACCTCACCGGGCGAGGAGCGGAGCGCCACATGACCCTGAACCAGTTTATCGAGGCCAATTTGGGCCAGGAGAGCGAGCTTCTGGCGGCAGCAGTTAAGGACGTCAGCCCGGCGGAGCTGGCGTGGCGCCCCGGACCTGATGCCAACCACATTGGCTGGATTCTCTGGCACATGTTCCGCGTGGAGGACTTCTGGATTCAGTTTTTTGCCCAGCGCCAGACGGAGCTTTGGGAGCGGGACGGCTGGCACCAGAAGTTCGGTCTGCCCACGCGGGACACGGGTTTCGGACACACCCCGCAGCAGGTTCGGGACTTTCCAGTCCTGGAATTGGGGGAGCTGCTGCACTACCGGGAGTCGGTGCGGTCGGGGACGCTGACCTACCTGCGGGGCTTGTCGCCGCCGGACTTTGACATCATCCCTCGCGAGCGCCGCCCGGATATGCCGGTGGGCGGCATGTTCCGCCAAATCCTGGGAGAGCTGTACCAGCACCAGGGGCACATGGCCTATCTGCGGGGACTGTATTCTACCCAGCGTTGAAGTCTCAAAGCGTGTTTAATAAGGGTCGCTGCCGGTGGTTCGACAGGCTCACCACGAGCGGAAGACCCGCTCATCCTGAGCCTGTCGAAGGACTAGCGCGGGTAGAGAGTGTGGCTTTTTAAACACCCTCCCAGAAGCAAGGCGTCTGCATCCGGGGCAAACTGGTGGTTTCACGCCACGCCTTCAGCTAAAGTCCTCGGCGCAAGTTTCACTATAATTGTTTCCTGAATGCCATCACCGCCGGTTCGGCCCGCATGGCCACCGGCAGGTCTGATGCCAGCTTCAGGAGATGTGTCATGACGCCCCTGCTCAAGTCCAAGGCCTCATTGGTTTCTTACCTCGCGATTGCGCTGCTCCTGCTGGCGCTAGCGTGTTCGCCGCCAAGCCCCCCTGCCGCCTCCAATCACAGCGGCGCCGGTTCTTCCTCCCCACTAACTGCACCCGTGATAACTCCCGCCGGAGCGCCGCTGACCGCGCCCTCGGCCATGCCGCCAATCCCAGGCTCCAAAGTCCGGGCCGGCGGTTCCCTCACCGTGGCGGGACTGGCAAACATAGGGCATCGGGACGTACACCAGGATGTCCAGCCGGCCCTCACCACCCTGGGGCCTGGGCTGGCCTACAGCCGGCTGCTGCGACTCAGCCCCCGCGCCGAAGGAAGCCAAGCTGGGCCGGTGCTGGAGTGCGACATCTGCCAGAGCTGGCGGATGACATCAGACTTCTCTTACGAGTTCAAGCTCCGGCCCGACGTGCGATGGCAGAACATCGCGCCGGTATACGGACGTCCCCTGTCGGCCCAGGATGTGGTGTTTAGCTATAACCGGATGCGCACGCCGGGCTGGGCCAACGCGCCGCTGCTGGCGTCCATCGGCAGCGTGACCGCCCTGGACCCCCAGACTCTGCGGGTGCGCCTGGCCTTGGCCGACAGCGACGGTCTGCTAGCCCTGGCGGACGGCCATAGCAAGATTGTGGCCCCCGAGGTGGTGGAGCTTTACGGGGACTTGAAGAACAGCCCGGTGGTGGGCACCGGCCCGTGGATCTGGGAAGGGGCCTCAGGCGGTCAGGCAACGGCGTTGCGCCGGAACCCGGACTACTTTGAGCAGGGCCTCCCCGTGCTGGAGCGCCTGGAAATCCAGAACCTCCGCGAGAACTGGGATACCCGGCCAGGGGACTTGTCCCGCGTGGCGGCCTACCAGTCGGGGCAAGTGGATGTGCTCAGTCCTGATCTGCAGGAGTGGCAAGCGCTCCAGAACGGCGGCCGGCCAGTTAGCTCCGCGGTCTCCCGCCAGGGAGGGCCTGGCCTGATGCTGTCGCTGAACACTCAGGCAGCCGCGTTGAGCGACGCGGCGGTGCGCCAGGCCATTTTCAAGGCCATTGACCCCTGGGATTACCTGGACACGTTTTGGAAGGGCAACGGCCAGGTGGGTGTAGGCATTCCCGCATTGCAGCCTGACTGGCTGTTGAGCCGGACTGAGTTGCGCGGCAAGTACTTTGCCGACCGGTCCCAGGCCCGAACACTTCTTGCCGGCAGCGGCTACGCGCTTCCGCTGAACCTGGAGCTGGCGGTGGGGGACTTTGGCCCCAACTACCTGGCCTCCGCGGACCGGCTGGCGGATGATCTGAAGGCCGTTGGAGTGAACGTTACCATCCGCAGGATGACCCCTGCCCAGTTCCAGGACCGGGTGATGGGCCCGGAACACCGGTACCAGATTGCGCTGGGGGCGCTGCCTCCGGCCACCTCCACCAACAGCTTCCTGGCGCCGGTGGTGCACAGCCGCGGTCGGTGGAACGTTAGCGGCCACCAGGACGCCGCGCTGGATGCCATGATTGAAACCCAAGCGATGCAGCTTGATCCCGACCGCCGCCGGGAGCAGGTGCTGGCCATACAGCGCCACGTCCTGGACCAGGCATACTTCTTCAGCCCAGTGACCGGCGCCACGCGGTGGGCCTTCCGGCCGGAGGTCCAAGACTTCCACCCCAGCGCGGCGCTTTCCGAGTACCTTTTCTGGAGCCGGGTGAAACGCGCGCCTTAGGGTGGACAAGTGCTGGACAGGGGTGTCCAGGGACACCAAACAGATCAGCAGAAGGGGCTTCCCAAGACATCGGGAAGCCCCTTCGGTTTGCCGCGAAGACCTGAGCTGGAGTTTAGCGCCTTGCCAATCGGGATTCAGTGCTCCCCAGCCCGGCGGCGCAGAAAGGCCAGCACTCCTTCTTCCAGCGCCACCCAGGGCAGCAGGACGCACTTGAGCCGCACCGGGTGCTGCCGCACCACCTGAAGAGCTTGCAAACCCTCCGGGACATCCGCTGCCCCCTCCGGCGAGCGGCCCTGCAGCCAGTCGCGAAAGCGCGCCGCCAGCGCCTCCAGCTCCGCCGGGGTCTTGCCCGCCAGGGCCTCCCCCATCATGGATGCTGAGGCCTGAATGATGGAGCACCCCTCGGCTTGCACGCCCACGTGGGCTACCCGCCCGGCGGCATCCAACTTCATCTGCACCTCCGCCAGGTCGCCGCAGAATGGGTTCAGCTCCCGGGCGTGGATGTCGGGAGCGGCCACCAGGGCGCGGTTCCGCGGATGGCGGTAGTGATCCATGATGATCCGGCCGTAGAGGCCGTCTAAGGGCATGTCAGGAAGCTGGGGCATGATGGTTAACTGCAACCCTACACTGAGTGGATTCCTACGAGTGTAAGGCCGGGCGGCAGGCCGTGTCCATCCGGGGTGGTGCAGGGGCAACAGGGAATTTTAGACCTGTGCAAGAAGCTGTTGTACGAAGCTACGGAAATCCCCCCTGTTCCCCCTTTGCAAAGGGGGAACAGGGGGGATTTCCGTCCCAATTGCTTCACATTCGCAATAGATATTTATGCAAGGCTCAGTAAGATGTCAGAGGCCAATGGGGCAAACCGTGTGGATGAAGCGAGGAAACCCCTACTCGGTGCTGGCGACCTCTTTGCCTTCCAGGGCGGCCCGCAGGGTGTGCCAGGCCAAAATGGCGCACTTGATACGCACCGGGAACTGCACCACGCCGGAGAGCATCTCTAGGTCACCCAGCAGCTCCTCATTGGTTGGAGCGCCGGGTTCGGTGAGCATCTTGCGGAAGCCCTGGAACAGCTCCTCCGCCTGGGCCACGCTCTTGCCCTTGATGCTCTGGGTCATCATGGATGCCGAGGCGCGGGAGATGGCGCAGCCGGTGCCTTGAAACCCCACGTCGGCGATGATCCCGTCGTTGACCTTCAAGTAGAGGCTGATGCGGTCGCCGCACAGGGGATTGAAGCCGTCGGCGGTGCGATCTGGGTTGTCCAGCTTGCGGAAATTGCGGGGCTTGTGGTTATGCTCCAGCAAGATCACCTGGTACAGGTCGGAGAGCTCGGACATCAGCTAAAGACCTCAATCACCCGGTCAATCCCCTTGACCAGCGCGTCAATCTCCTCGCGGGTGTTGTAGAAGGACAGGGAGGCCCGCGCCGTGGCCGCGACGCCCAGCCGCTCCATGAGGGGCTGGGCGCAGTGGTGCCCGGTGCGGATGGCGATGCCCTCCGCGTCCAGGATGGTGCCGATGTCGTGGGGGTGGGCCTGCTCCATGACAAAGGACAGGATGCCGGCCTTTTCCTTGGCCGTGCCAACCAGGCGCAGGCCGCTGATGGTGGACAGGCATTTGGTGCCATATTGCCGCAGTTCTTCCTCGTAGGCGGCGATGCGGTCCAGGCCGATGGCGTTGACATAGTCGATGGCGGCGCCCAGGCCGATTACTCCCGCGATGTGGGGCGTGCCGGCCTCGAACTTGTAGGGCAGCGTGTTGTACAGGGTTTTTTCATAGGTGACGGAGCGAATCATGTCGCCGCCACCCTGGTAGGGCGGCATGGCTTCCAGCAGCGCCGCGCGACCGTAGAGGATGCCGATGCCGGTGGGCCCGTACAGCTTGTGGCCCGAGAAGGCGTAGAAGTCGCACCCCAGGGCCTGGACATCGATGGACATGTGGGGAGCGGCCTGGGCGCCGTCCAGCAGCACCGGCGCGCCCCAGCGGTGAGCCAGCTCCACAATCTGCTTGGCGGGGTTAATAGTGCCCAGGGCGTTGGACACGTGGACCATGGACACCAGCTTGGTGCGGGGGCCCAGCAGGCGCTGGTAGTCGTCCAGCAGCAGCTCCCCGGCGTCGTTGCAGGGCGCCACCCGCAGCCGGGCGCCGCGCTCCTGGCACAGCATCTGCCAGGGCACAATGTTGGAGTGGTGCTCCATGGCGGAAATAACAATCTCGTCTTCAGGGCCGATGTTCTGGCGTCCGTAGGCCTGCGCCACCAGGTTGATGGCCTCCGTGGTGCCTCGGACGAAGATTATCTCCCGGTCCTCCGCGGCGTTCAGAAGCTGTCGCACCTTGGTGCGGACACCCTCGTACTCCTCGGTGGCCATCTGGCTCAGGGCGTGCACGCCCCGGTGGATGTTGGCATTCTCGGTGGTGTAGTAGCGCACCAGGGTGTCAATCACCGCCTGGGGCTTCTGGCTGGTGGCGGCGTTGTCCAGGTAGACCAGCGGCTTGCCGTGCACGGTCTGGCCCAGGATTGGAAAGTCCTGGCGGATCTTGGCCACGTCCAAGCCAGAGACTGCCGCCCCGGCTCGCCGGGCCTTCGGGTTGACTGCGGTCACGGCGTACCCCCAAATCGCAGGCTTGATGCGGGCATGGCCTGGGAGAACAACCCGTCCAGATAGTCGCGCAGCGGCTCGGCCTGGACAGTGTCTATGACCTCCCGGGCGAAGGCATGGATCAGCATCCGGCTGGCGGTGGCCAGGTCCAGCCCCCGGCTCTGCATGTAAAACACGGTGTTGGCGTCGATGTGGCCGGCGGTAGCCCCGTGGGCGCACTTCACGTCGTCGGCGAAAATCAAGAGGCTGGGCTTGCTGTCCACCTCAGCGTCGGGCGACAGCAGCAGGTTCTTGTCCGTCTGCCGGGCGTCGGTCTTCTGAGCGTCTTTGCGAACCATCACCGTGCCGCCAAACACCGCCTTGGACTTGCCGTCCAGGATACCCTTGTACAGCAGCCGGCTGGTGCCGTGGGGCTTGGCATGGTCAATGCCGATGAGGTGGTCAACGTGCTGGCTGTCCGTGGTCAGGTACAGGCCGTTGACGGTGCAGTTGGCCCCCGTGCCGTCCAGCAGCACCTGGAAGTCGTTGCGGGCCAGGGCCGCGCCGCGGAAGAACCCTGCGGAGGTAAAGGTGCTGTCCTGTCCCTGATAAACGCGGGTATTGCCCACGTGGAAGGCCTCCGGGCTTTCCAGCAGCAGCCGGCAGTGCTCTACATTAGCTCCATCCCCAACGACTATCTCGGTCACTGTGTTGATGAAGTAGCGCGACTTAGCTGGGCTGACGTAGGTCTCCACCAGGGACACCTGGCTGCCTTTACCGGCCACCACCAAGACCCTGGGAAAGGTGACTTTGGGAGTCGGCCCCTCGGTGGTGACGAACAGCAGGTTGATCATGGCCGGCGCGGTACGGTTATCCGCCACGTGGATAAAGGCTCCGTCCTGGAGGAAGGCGGTGTTCAAGGCGATGAAACCGTCGTCCTCAAATCCGGCTTGGCGGGCCAGGTGGGGCTGCACCAACTGCGGGGAGGACACGGTGGCCTTGGACAGGTTGTCCACGACGATTCCCGGCGCCTGGCCAGGCTGGGTAGACAAGGCCGGCGAGTAGTGTCCGTCGACAAAGACCAGGTTGGTCCAGCCCGGCGCAGATGGCCCCAACTGCTTGACCCGGCCGGCCGTTGGCTGCGCGCCACTGGGCAGCGCTGCAGGGTGGCTGAAGGCGGCGCTGGCGATGGGCGCCACGTTGGTGTACTTCCACTTCTCGTTGCCGCGACGGGCTGTGGGGAAGCCCAACTGCTGGAAGCGGGACCAGGCCTGCCGCCGCAATTCATGCAGCCAGGGCGGCGTGCTCTTGGGCGCGGAGGATTCCAGGGCTTGAAAGGCCTCGTGGTAGCCGGCGTACTTGGTGAGAGTCTGTGTCATGGTTAAAACCTTGAGCGTGAAGCCTTCAGCCTGTCAGCGGTCAGCACTCCCCGCTCCCCTGGGGGAGGAAGGGGCTGAAAGCTGATTGCTGATAGCTGTCAGCTTTTAGCTCACCGCCTCCTTGACCCAGTCGTAGCCACGGGATTCCAACTCCAGGGCCAGCTCGGCGCCTCCGGAGCGCACGATGCGGCCATCCATCAGCACGTGGACAAAGTCGGGGGTTATGTAATTCAGGATCCGCTGGTAGTGGGTCACCACCACGATGGCGTTGTCCGGCCGGCGGGAGCGGTTAACCCCTTCCGCCACGATGCGCAGGGCGTCAATGTCCAGGCCGGAGTCGGTTTCATCCAGCAGAGCCAGCTTCGGCTCCAGCAGCGCAAGCTGGAGAATCTCGTTGCGCTTCTTCTCGCCGCCGGAGAAGCCTTCGTTGACGTTGCGCTTGACCAGCTCCGGGTCAATCTCCACCTGCTGCACCTTTTCCTGAAGCAGGCGGTTGAAATCCCGGGCGCTCATCTCCTCCAGGCCTCGGTGCTGGCGCTGGGCGTCCATCGCTGCCTTGAGGAACTGCCACGCCCGCACACCGGGCAGCTCCACCGGATACTGGAAAGCCAGGAAGATGCCTTCCCGGGCCCGCTGCTCCGGGGGCATGGCCAGCAGGTCATGGCCCTGGTACTGAACACTGCCCTTGGTCACGGTGTACTCGGGGCGGCCCGCCAGCACGTTGGCCAGGGTGCTCTTGCCGGAGCCGTTGGGCCCCATGATGGCGTGCACCTCGCCGGCGTTGACGGTTAGGTCTACGCCCTTAAGGATCTCCTGGTCGCCGATGGACGCGTGGAGGTCGCGAATTACTAGAAGTGGCATGATACTCCGATCCAAAGTGTTACTCGTTCAAGGAGTTTGTTGAGCAGCCGTCAGCACTCCACGAGCCGCTGAAGGCTGATAGCTGACCGCTGATTGCCGAAACTACCCTACCGTGCCTTCCAGGCTGACCTTGAGGAGCTGGGAGGCTTCCATAGCAAACTCGAAGGGCAGCTCCTGGAAGATGCTGCGGCAGAAGCCGTTGATGATCATGGAGTGGGCATCTTCCACCGACATGCCCCGCGACTGGCAGTAAAAGAGCTGGTCGTCGCTGACCTTGGAGGTGGAGGCCTCGTGTTCCATCTGCGCCGTGGGGTTGCGCACCTCGATGTAGGGTGTGGTGTGCGCGCCGCACTGGTCGCCGACGAGCAGCGAGTCGCACTGGCTGAAGTTCCGGGCGCCGTCTGCGGAGGGCATAATCTTGACCAGGCCGCGGTAGGTGTTGTTGCCGTGCCCGGCGGAGATGCCCTTGGCCACGATGGTGCTGCGGGTGTTCTTGCCGATGTGGATCATCTTGGTGCCGGTGTCGGCCTGCTGGTAGTTGTTGACCAGCGCCACCGAGTAGAACTCGCCG
Source organism: Dehalococcoidia bacterium (assembly GCA_009692925.1). Taxonomy (GTDB): domain Bacteria; phylum Chloroflexota; class Dehalococcoidia; order Lucifugimonadales; family UBA3495; genus SHYG01. Next base: position 4,218 of record SHYG01000038.1, on the reverse strand, counting down.
ACAGAGTTATCCCCCTGCAGGATCACTGAGGGGTACTTCCAGGTGATAGCTGAGCCAGTCTCCACCTGAGTCCAGGAGATCTTGGAGTTGCGCCCCTGGGCCTTGCCCCGCTTGGTCACGAAGTTGTAGACGCCGCCGTTGCCTTCTTTATCGCCGGGATACCAGTTCTGGAGGGTGGAGTACTTGATCTCCGCGTTGTCCAGAGTCACCAGTTCCACCACCGCGGCGTGAAGCTGACTCTCCTTACGGATCGGCGCGGTGCAGCCCTCCAGGTAGCTCACGTAGCTGCCTTCGTCGGCCACGATAAGGGTGCGCTCGAACTGGCCCGAGTTGGCGGTGTTGATGCGGAAGTAGGTCATCAGCTCGATGGGACAGCGGGTGCCCTTCGGGATATAGGCGAAGGAGCCGTCGCTGAACACCGCGGAGTTCAGGCTGGCGTAGAAGTTGTCGGTGTAGGGCACCACCGTGCCCAGGTACTTGCGCACCAGGTCCGGGTGTTTGCGAACCGCCTCGCTCATCGAGCAGAAGATGATGCCGGCCTTTTCCAGCATCCCCTGGTAGGTGGTGGCCACGGAGACACTGTCCAGGACAGCGTCCACCGCCACGCCGGCCAGCTTGGCCTGCTCATTCAGGGGGATGCCCAGCTTGTCGAAGGCGGCGCGAACTTCGGGGTCCACGTCCTCCAGGCTCTTGGGGCCGTCCTTCTTGGAAGAGGGGGCAGAGTAGTAGATTATGTCTTGGAAGTCGATGACCGGGTGGTGAATGTTGGCCCAGGCAGGCTCCCCTTGCTTCTGCCGCAGCCAGAACCGGAAGGCCTTGAGGCGCCACTCCAGCATCCACTCCGGCTCGCCCTTCTTGGCAGAGATAAAGCGGACAATGTCCTCATTCAAGCCCTTGGGGGCCGAATCCGAGTCAATGTCAATGCTGAAGCCCCACTTGTAGCCCTGGTCCAGGGCTTCCGAAGTGGTGGTGCGGGAGATGACCTTGGGGGTGACCATTATCTAACCTCTGTGACAATTGCCCTTACTCTTATATCTGCAGGAAGGGCTGCAAGGAGATTGTCTAGTCCCTGAGTCAACAATTATGCTACCATTCTGGCGGTGGGGTGTCAACATGCAATGAAGCAGCCCAGGGTCTTTCGATTATCCAGGGTAGGGGCAGACCTGTGTGTCTGCCCGCGGGTTAAAAAGTCTCTCCCGGGGGCGCACACGCAGGTGCGCCCCTACGGCCTGGCCAATAATCGAAAGACCCTGTGAAGCAGCCCAGGCTGTGGGACACGACCAATTGACGCCCAGCATCTCCAGATAGTATAAAGGGACAAATGGAGGTAGCCAAGTGACCACACCACGCCTGCTGGGCGATGCCCACACCCACCTGGACCAGTACGCTCCGGAAGAGATGCCGGGGGTGCTGGCCCGCGCCAGGGAGGCGGGGGTAGGCTTCATCGTGTGCGCCGGCACCACCCTGGACTCGACGCGGGCCTGCCTGAAGCTGGCCCAGGAGCAGGAGCTGCTCTACGCCGGGGTAGGCATCCACCCCATGGAGGCCCATCAGCAGGTGGATGACGCTATCTATGAGGTGTTGGAGTCCCTGGCCCGCAGCAGCCCCCGCGTAGTCTGCATCAGCGAGATTGGCCTGGACTTCCTGCCCAGCTCGCCGGACCACGAGATACAGGACCAGGTGTTCCGGGCACAGATTCGCCTGGCCAAGTCCCTGAAGCTGCCCATCATCTTTCACTCGCGGGAGTCCCATCCCGAGGTGTTCCGCACCCTGCGGGAGGAGCAGGCCGGCGAAGTGGGCGGCGCCATGCACTACTTCCAGGGGGGCGAGACAACGGCACGTGAAGCCATTGACTGCGGCTTCTTCATCTCGCTGGCCCGGCCCTTACTGCGGCTGCCAGAGCTTCAAGAGACGGCGCGGGCCATCCCACTGGAGCACATTGTCCTGGAAACCGACGCTGCCCCCCAACCCTTCAAGAAGTACCGCCACAGCTGGACCGAGCCGCGGCACGTGCTTACCGTGGCGGAGAAGCTGGCGGAGCTGAAGGGACTGAGCCTGGACGAGGTTACCCAGGTGACCACCCGCAACCTGGCCGGGCTTCTGAAGCTTCCAGCCTTCAGCAGTCAGCTATCAGCTTCCCCTCCCCCCAACAACTCGGGGCGGGGGCTGAACGCTGAAAGCTGATGGCTGAAAGCTACCCCATGTCCGATACTGCCGCGGCCAAGACGCCACCGTTGGGTCACGCCGCTGACGGCAGCCCCCTGAACTTCCATCAGCTATTTATCTTCTACACCGTCGCCAGCCACAGCAGCTTTTCCCGCGCGGCGGAGGCCTTGGACATCACCCAGCCCGCCGTGTCCATTCAAGTGCAGGAATTGGAGAAGGCGCTGGGCGCCACGCTGTTCCACCGCCGCGTGCGGGTCTTGCGGCTCACCGAGGCCGGCGAGATGGCGCTGGCCTACGCCCGGCAAATCTTCTCCCTGTCCCACCGGCTGGTGGACAGTGTCCAGGAGCTGCAAGGGCTGAAGGCGGGTCGCCTGATCCTGGGGGCCAGCACCACTCCCGGCGAGTTTGTTTTGCCGCTGGCAGTGGGCCAGTTCCGGCGGCTCTACCCCGGCATCCGGGTGGACCTGTCCATCGCCAACACCCGCGCCATCATTCAGCGCATCCTCAGCAGCGAAGTGGACCTAGGCATGGTGGGGGAGCGGCCGGGAGACCCCGCCGGAGAGCTGGAGATGCTGGATTACATAATCGACGAGATCGTGCTGGTGGCCTCCCCCGATCACCCGGTGGCGGCGCGCCAGCCCGTGACACCGGCGCAGGCAGCGGAAGCCGGGCTAATCGTGCGCGAGCTGGGATCGGCCACGCGTCAAGCCGCGGAGAGGCACTTTGCGGAGCTGGGCGTGCAACCCAACATCGCCCTGGTGCTGGGCAGCAACCACTCTGTGAAGCAGGCGGCGGTGGGGGGCGGCGGCGTGGGGGTGATCTCCCGTCTAGGGGTCGAAGCAGAGGTGAAGGCTGGAATCCTCACTGTTTTAGACGTGGCGGGCTGGCATTGCCGGCGGCCCTTGACCCTGGTCTACCCTAAGACCAGGCAGCTTTCCCCGGCCCAGCGCGCCTTCCTCGCCTTCCTGAAGAGCCAGCGCCCAGCGACGTAACCCGGTTGAGCCGCAGCCCGCCAGGTGCTACCATTAGGCTCATCAAGATTGTCACCGAAGGGTAGGAGCGGGTTTGAAACCCGCCCCTACAGGGAGAAAAGCATGTTGCCTAACCGCTGTCAGACGGCCCTCAAGGAGTGGGCGGTCACCGTGGACGCCCTGGGCCAGGGCACCCAGGTACTGCTCATGCGCAAGGGGGGCATCCATGAAGAGGGCAAGAACTTCCGGGTGCTCTACCCGGAGTTCCTGCTCTACCCCACCTATGAACATCAGAAGCTGGACCTGCTCAAGCCCAGCTATCAAGCTAATTTGGCCAGGACTTTGGCGGAGCCTGCCCCCAAGGACACCATCACCTTCTCCTACTGGGCCAAGCTAGCCGAGGTCATGGAAATCTCCCAGCAGGAGCAGGTGGACCGGCTGTCCAAGCACTTCATCTGGACCAACGCCTACGCCCAGTCCCGCCTCTACTGGAAGCCCATGCTGGCATTGTCGGTGATGTTGTTGCGGGTGTACCGCATGGAGCAGCCCGTCACGGCGCCCCTCCTGCCGGAATATCCCGGCTGCCGATCCTGGGTAGACATACTTACCGACGTACCCCTCGGGACGCTGAAGCCGGTGCTGGCCGAGAAGGAGTTCCAGCGCCGGGTGGACGAGGTCAAGGGCAGCCTGGGGCTGACGGTGGGCGCCCGATAGTACTCGCTGATACCTACGGTGACTTGCTCAGCCACTGTATCCTCTAGGTTTCAATTACGTGGGATGATATTGTATGGAAAAGGATAAACCCGGTCCATCTCTGAACGAAATAATCAAAGAGTTGCCCCCGGAGCTTCAAGCAGAGGTCAGGGACTTTGCGGAGTTTCTTCTGGTGAAGCGACGTCCCAGAGGAACTAGGCCTTTGAGCCAGGACTAGGCTGGCGCGCTGCGAGAGTATAGGGACCAATACACCTCCCTTGACCTGCAGAAGAAAGCCCTGGAGTGGCGCGGAGACTAGCCTTGTACTTGGTCGATACCAACGTGTGGTTGGAACGCCTTCTTGAACAAGAACGCTCCGAGGAAATGA
>SHYG01000037.1 GCA_009692925.1 Dehalococcoidia bacterium | reverse complement strand
GGTCAAAGAGCTGGGGCGCACCCTGGACCAAGGCCTTCTTCCAGGCGTGGATTTGGCTGGGGTGGACTTCGAACCGGCTGGCCAGTTCGACGATGGTGTGCTCCCCCTGGAGCGCGGCCAAGGCTACCCTGGCCTTGAAGGCTGGGCTGCCCTTCTTCCGTGCTTGCCTCATGGTCCTGCTCCTTCGTTTGCCTCATTTTAGGAGCGGGACTCTCTCTCTTAGCCACCTGTACAGATTTTGGGGCCCACCTCATTCCTTGGGCTGTTTGGCTCCGCCGTCTGGATACGAGTCGGTGAGAATGGGCGAAGGGGAGGCGAATACCAGCGGCTTAAGTGCCTTGGGCGACAGCTGATATAAGAGCTGCTACCACCTCAGGGTCCTGCAGCTTGAAATACCCCGGCTTGGTTTTCCCTTCTTTGTCTAGCTGGATTGCATCCTCGTACACCACATAATTTATGAGCTTGGAGAACGGAATGCTAAAGGAGTTGGTGAAACCGTTGAAAACGACTCTTTTGTTTGTTACCACTAGTTTTCCCTCGTCAACCTTGATGATATCCTTCTCCGTTACCAACTGACCCCTATTCCCGCCTAGCCGATAACTTACCCCTTTAGCCACGCGTATGCTGACCCCGTGGGAGCCACCTACGTACCCCTTATGTGTGACGCGTTCCTCCCAGAATTCGGCTTCGGATTGCCAATGGGCAACCTCAGCTTTTTTCAACAGAATGTCCGAAGCCACAGCCGGTAGGTCCCCTTGGTTGATCTGCTGGAAAAAACGCAGGCGTGCGAGTTCCGAAAGCTGCGGTTGAATTGCCGTGTCGTTCAGCTGGAGTTCAAGTTGAACTTGCCGGAGGAGGCGTTCCTCCTTCTCGTCCAAAGCCCGGTCAGCGGTTGCCTGCGAAAAGAGGTCACGATAGACAAGCAGCCTCATTGACGTGGTCTCCGCTTGAGAGAGTTGGAGTTCGTGACGCGACCCGGCAAGCTCAGTGTCCTCATCAACACTAATCCTACCGTCTGCGACTGCAGCGTTCAAAGCCCTCCGGTATTCGGCGACAGCTTGGGTTCTTTCTTCAACGACCCGTTGATAACATTGCTCGTGAATCTTCTTGAACCTACCGTGTTTGAAAAGGCGATATGTGAACGGCAGTTTTTCCCCACATGCCTGACAGCGACCTAGTTCGTCAAAACGGATGGGCACCACGACTTCTGGGGTCATCCACAACTCCCGGGTGTCCTGGGGATAGTGATTGTCAGGTCAACCCAGTCTGGCCAAGCATCTGTCAAGGCCATATCTAGGCTTCACCGCCACAATGTTTGCGATGGGCGGCCTGCCTTTTTTGGGCAAGAGGCCGAGAAGCATTCCGACCGGTTTGAGGGGAAAACCGTCGCATCTCCCCGAGGCTATAGCTAATCGACTCAAAAGCCGAGTCCCCGAAGAGCACCCACATTCGGAGCTTTGTTGGATGGCATCGCGAGGGCGCCCCTGTTGGAGTAGCGACCTGGCGAACTCTCCCTTCCGCTATCCTCTCCTCTCCAGAGCACTTCATATCGAACGTTCCTATACTCCATATCGAGAGTTGACTTTCTCAACTCTATATGTGACGCTTCCCGTCGGTATTATTGATTGATATACAGTTAACTGTCTAAATAGCAATCGTTTGCCTCATGTTAGGAGCGGGACTCTCTCATAGCCACCTGTACAGAGTTTGGGGCCCACCTCAATACTCCATCGTGGTCTCCCAATCTCCCAGAGCTTCTTACAGTGGCAAGGTCGTAACGTTCCTATCGGGTCAACCGGGCCGACCGTACCAAGAACACTTATCAAGCGAAGAAACCGCCTTCTGGCAGTCGGGCGGCATGACTACACTGAACTTGGCAGACTAGCAGGGTGCTGAAAAAGGGGTCGACGGCCCGAAATCGTCCCAATTGTCGTATCTGAGAGTCCGTCCATTTGTCGCAAGCTCGGGGTTTTTCAGCAGCCTGCTAGAGTCATACCCCCAGCAACGCAACGTTTCTCCACTCATTTCTGCTCCATTACCCCCCAGGTGAAGTGGATAGTCGAGCAGTTTAGGTGGGACTGGTTCCTAGCTGATCGCCCCCCTACCCCAAATCCTCCAGACACTCCCGCAGGGGCTTGTGGCGGCAGGTGAAGATGGGCGTGTCCCGCAGGGTGTAGGGCCGCGCCTCCGACTCCCGCAGCGCCATCACCAGGTCTAGAAAGCTGCCGGGGTCGTCGGTCTCAAAGCCCAGCACAAACTCCTGGTCGTCCAGCCCAAAGGAGTAGGCGGTGCTAATCTTCACATCGGGGTACTTGTGCCCAATGGAGAAGTGCTGGTTCATCATCCGCTGCCGGGCTTCCTGGGGCAGCTGGTACCAGTCGTGGGTTTTCACAAAGGGGTAGATAAACAGGTACTTGCGCCCCAGCACCTGCATGGAGCTTTGGGCGCCCTCCTGCCCCGGATGCTGGTGCTGCGCCACGTAGGGGGACTTGCGGGTCATCGCCAAATAGGAGTAGGGCATGGACAGGTAGCGGCCCAGGTGAGAGTGATTAAGCTGGACCTGCAGCTCGGTGATGGCCTCCAGGGCGGGACTCACCTGCCACAGCATCAGGTCGGCGTCACCGCGAGTGCCCACCAGGCTGTAGCTGGCCAAGGCCATGCGATCGGCAAACTCCTCCGCGATGCTGGCAAACTCCGCCTTGCCGAGGTCGCGCTCCTCGGCGGGCAGCCTGCGCCACTCGGGGGCCACCTTGAAGAAGGAATATTTAACATAGTCGCGCTTGCCTTCCTGGGTCATCTCACTCACTCCGCCAGCTACGATACCATCCAAACCACGCTAATAATAGCAAGCATGCGAGCCGTGGGCAACGCCGCAGTGACATTCCGTCCTTGCAAAGGTGCCCAGGGATGCTACAATCTCCCGGAACCCGCTGGTCAAGCAGTAGCTTGGCCGCAAGTATGTTACGACGCGAGGTGACTTATGGTGGCACTGGGAACTTCGAGATTTACCTACGACGTGGTGGACAACTGGGCCAAGCTGCCCTCCGGCTACACCTTCCATGAGTGCGCCGCGGTGGGCGTCGATAGCAAGGACAACGTGTACGTGTTCAACCGGGGCGCCCACCCCATGATGGTCTTTGACCGCACCGGCAAGTTCCTCCGCTCCTGGGGTGAGGGTGTTTACCCCCGCGCCCACGGCATCACCTTTGCCCCCGACGACACCATGTTCTGCACCGACGACGGCGACCACACCGTTCGCAAGTGCACCCTGGATGGCCGGGTGCTGCTCACCCTGGGCGCCAGCGGCAAGCCGTCGGGCTTCATGAGCGGCAAGCCCTTCAACCGCTGCACCCACGTGGCCATCGACCCGCGCAACGGCGACTTCTACGTCACCGATGGCTACGGCAACGCCCGCGTCCACAAGTACTCGCCTGCCGGCAAGCTGCTCTTCTCCTGGGGCGAGTCTGGCACGGAGCCGGGGCAGTTCAACATCGTCCACAACGTCGGCACGGACAAGGACGGCTATGTCTACGTGGCCGACCGGGAGAACCAGCGGGTGCAGGTGTTTGACTCCAACGGCAAGTACGAGACCCAGTGGGGGAACATGGCGCGCCCCTGCGGTCTGTACGTGGATCAGGCCAAAGACCTGGTTTACATCGGCGAGCTTGGCGTGGCCATCGGCTCCAACGTGAAGGCCACCGGACTGGGGCCGCGGGTTAGCGTCTACGACACCAGTGGCAACGTGCTGGCCCGCCTGGGCGACCAGGGGCCAGGCGAAGGGCCGGGACAGTTCATTGCGCCCCACGGTGTGTGCATTGACTCCCGGGGTGATATCTACGTGGCGGAAGTCTCCTGGACGGACACCGGCAGCAAGCTCAGCCCGCCCCGGGAGATGCGCTCCCTACAGAAGCTGGTGCGCAAGGGGTAGGACGACGGTTTAACCGCAGAGACGCAGAGAGGGCCGGGGCGCTCGTCCGTAGGGCCGCACCTGTGTGTGCGCCCTGGCTCGGGTGCAGCGCCTTGGGCAGACACGCAGGTCTGCCCCTACGGGGGGACGGGGACGGGGCCGTCCCTCTCCCTCTTGGTAATGGGGAGATACAGAGGGCGTCGTCCCCGTCTCTGCGGTAATTATGTCCTTCGAGGAGTTGTCTGTTGGAGATCCGTTTGGGCAGCCTGGTGCGCGACGCCAAAGAGGCGCGCGGAACGGTGGTGGTCACCGACGTGTTCCGCGCCTTCACCACGGCGGCCATCGCCTTCCACCGGGGCGCCCGGGAGATTGTGCTGGTGGCCGAGGTGGCGGAGGCGCTAGCGCTGCATCGTCAGGGCGTTGGCGACGTGCTCATGGGCGAAGACGACGGCAAGCGCCCGGAGGGGTTTGACTTCGGCAACTCGCCCTACGAACTCTCCCGCGCCGACGTCACCGGCAAGGTCATCATCCAGTCCACCCGCGCGGGCACGGTGGGCGTGGCCGCCGCCGGCAACGCGGAAACCATCTACCTGGGCTCTTTTGTGGTGGCCGGGGCCACGGTGAAAGCAATTCTCGGCGACGACCCGCCGGTGGTGTCCATCATGGCCATGGGCGACCAGGGTCGAGTGCGCTCCGACGAAGATGAGCAGTTCGGGTTGTACCTGCGCAACCGGCTGGAGGGTCGACTCCCCGACATAGCCTCCCTGCGGAGCCTGATCATGTCCGGCGGCGCCACCCAGAAGTTCTTTGACCCGGCGCAGCCCCAGTACCATCCCAAGGATGTGGAGCTGGCCTTGCAGGTGGACCGCTTCCCCTTCGCCATGAAGGTCTCTCGGCAAGACGGGATGCTGGTGGCGCGGCGGCATCTGGTACGCTAAGACCCGGTGATGCCGGGATTTGGGGATACCAATACCAATCCCTAAATCCCCTAATCCCGGCTATATGCCTTAAATCACTCCCGCTGAAACCGCGCGGGGTTCAGGTGGGCCAGACCCGGCACCTCTGACTTGCCATGCACGATCAGGTCCGCCAGCCCCTGGCTCATGCCGGTGCTCCACAGAATGCCCTTGCGGCCAGCGCCGGTGCCCAGGTAGAGGTTGCGCCAGCCCGGTACGCGACCGACAATTGGCAGGCCGTCGGCAGACAGCGGGCGCAGGCAGGCGGTGTGCTGCACCAGTTGGGCCTCAGCCAGGGATGGGGCCATGGTCAGCACATCCCGCATGATCTTGTCTCGCCCCGCGCGGGTTGGCTCCTCGTTGAACCCAACCTGTTCCTCGGTGGTGCCGGCCCACAGCAGGCCATCGGGCTTCAGGGCCATGTAGCTGCCGCCGTAGTGCAGCGAGTGGGTCAAACTTGGCCCCTCCAGCTTCAGCCGCAGGATTTGCCCCTTCAGCGGCGACACCGGGATGTTGAAGCCGCACCAGCCGGAAGCCTCGCTGGCCCAGGGGCCGGTGGTCAGCACCACCGTCTCAGCCTCCACCTGCCCGCCCTGATAGGTCACGCCCAGGCAGCGGTCGCCGCGGCGCAGCAGCCCCGTCACCCGGCGCAACACGGTCTTGACCCCGGCCCGCTCCGCACACTGAATGGCTGCCAGAGTGTACTGGTACGGCTCCAGGGCCGCCGAGTGCTGAAGGTAGGACGCCCCCACGCAGCGCGGGTTGGCCCTGGGCTCCACCTTCAGCACGGCTTCGGGTTCCAGCCACTGCACCGTGCAATCCTTGACCCGGCGCTGCCACGTCAGGTGCTCCTTGAAGGCGCGGGCGGAGGCATCATCGAAAGCCAGCAGCAAGCGATCACAATACTTGAACCGGTAGTCCACCCCACACTGTTCCTGCAGCTCCTCCGCCAGGGCCGGGTGCCGCCGGAAGCACCACAGGGTAAAATCCAGCAGCGGGTCGGGGATGCCCGCGCCCTCCAGGGCGCCCAGCTCGCCAAAGGCGAATCCCGAGGCGTGGCTGCCCACCGCATCGGCTTCCAGCAGCGTCACCTTCAGGCCCTGCCGCGCCAGCAAATACGCGGTGAGGCACCCCACGATGCCTCCGCCGACAACAACTGCATCCTGCATGTCCCGTGGTTCAGCGGTCATCAAGGGCCTCACAATATACCTGGGGAGCATGTCCCAAGTTGGGTCAGAGCTTACCAGGAAGGTCAGGGAATATCAATGGACGGCCTGCGACGGGCTGCAGACAGCCTGCAAGGATGCCTCCGCTATGACGCCACGAATTTGTTCCGGAAGGTTATGTCCTGCAGCACGGCAACCTGACGCCGGTTAATGTAAAATCCTTCGCTGGATAGTGACGCCACTTTGCGGCGAAAGCCCTTCCCTCGTGGTATACTGTTTAACCGCCGGTTGTGATGACACCTGCGGATACCAGAATCTGGCTCTGGAAGCCCCAAATTTTTGCTCGGAGGAATATACATGCTCAAATCAGGGATGGAACGTCTTCAGTGGTTGTTAAGCGTGATCGCCATGGTGGCCTTCATCGCCGGTTACGTGTTGTCCATCATCTTTGGTATCCTGGCCCCAGACAATGGTGTTGTGCTCGTCATTCTGGTGCTCCTGGGCGTCGTTGTAGGATTGCTCAACATCACCGGGAAGGAGATCATCCCATACCTGGTGGCGGCCATCGCCTTGATCATCGTGGGCAACATCGGAGATGGCGGGGCATTTACCCCCCTTAACGATGCCGGGTATGGACTGGGCACCCGCCTCAACGATATCGTCGGGATGATGGCTATCTTCAGCGCACCCGCGGCGGTGATCCAGGCCGTCCGCGCCGGCGTGGCTCTGGCCCGTCCCAGCAACGAGAACTAGAACATGGTCCCGCAAGCGGCAGCTACAGCCTGAGTGGCTACGGGCTGACTGACATGAAGCGGTGCGGTTGCCTGGGCTGCGGACTCCTGGTATGCGCCGTGGTGCTGCTGCTGCTGATTTCCTGCCGGTTCTTTGGCACACCTTTTGCCCCTGGGCCATAAGTGACAGGTGGCAGCCTCACAATCGGGGCGGTCTTCGCTAAGAGGGCCGCCCCGATGGCTTTTCTGCCCTTCTGAATTGCAGGCCCATATCAGACCTCGACGGCGTGGCGCAGGTGGTCAATTACGGGCCCCTGGGGATTCATGCGCACTGAAATCAGGTCAATGCGCCAGGACGGTTCGGGGCCATCGCGCTGCTGCAAGTAGTGCTGGCAAGCCGCCAGAAGGCGCCGCGCTTTGGCCGGCGTCAGGGATTCCTCCGGCGTCCCGAAGGCAAAGCTGCGGCGGGTCCGCACCTCCACAAACACCAGCTCCGCGCCCTCTTGGGCTACCAAATCCATCTCGCCCCACCGGCAGCGGTACTTGACGGCCAGGATCTGGTAGCCCTTATCCAGGAGGAACCTGCGGGCCGCCTCCTCACCTTGGTCTCCCAGCCGGGTGCGCGCAGTGGGCATGTTACGCGTGTTGCTGCTGAGTCAGTGCGGGCGGCGGCGTTACCGGCTCGGGCAAAGCATGGCAGACCTGGCGCACTGGCGCGAAGGAGCGGCGGTGGATGGCGCAAGGCCCCAGCGCCTGCAGGCAGGATAGATGCCGTGCCGTGGGGTATCCCTTATGCTGGGCAAAAGCGTATCCCGGGAACTGGGCGTCGGCCTGGAGCATCCACCGATCCCGGGTAACCTTAGCCACTATGGAGGCGGCGGCGATGGAGTAGCTAAGGCTGTCGCCCCGCACTATCAGGTCGAAGGGTAGATGGCACCGCCGCAGTGGAACATAGTCCAGAAGCAGGTGCTGGGGCGGGACCGCCAGCTCCGACACCGCCTGGAGCATCGCCTGCAAGGTCGCCTGGCCGATGCCGATGCGGTCAATCTGCTCCGGCCCCACCAAACACACGGCCACGGCCAGGGCATGGGCCTGCACCAGGGTTATTGCCCGGTCTCGCTGGGCCGCGGAGAGGCGTTTGCTGTCGTCCACCAATGCCAGCCACGGCTCATCGCCGGACAGGTCTGGCGGCAGGATGACCGCCGCGGCCGCCACCGGCCCGGCCAGGGGGCCCCGGCCTGCCTCATCTACCCCCGCCACCAAAGTGACTCCCGCCTGGTGCAGCCGCCGCTCGAGGGACAGGTCAGGCATGGTTCGCGATTAAGGCCGCTTCTCCCTCAATGACCCCGCCGCCCAAGACCCGGTCTCCCTGGTAGAACACCGCCGCCTGACCGGGCGTGACGGCCCGCTGCGGCTCTTGGAACACCAGCAGCGCTCCCTCCGGTTGGGGGTACAGCACCGCGGGCGCCTCTCCAGCCTTGTACCGGACCTTGACGCCCACCGGCACCGGCCCGGCGGGAGACTGCCCCAGTACGTAGTTAACCCGGCTGGCCCACAGCCGGTCCTGGTACAGGTCTGCCTCTGGGCCGACCACCACCCGGTGGGTATCCGGCTCCACCCGCAACACGTACATGGGGTCGCTGCGGGTGACTCCCAGGCCGCGGCGCTGCCCCACAGTGAAGAACTCAATGCCCTGGTGCTGCCCCAAGACCGCTCCGCTGGCATCCACAATCTCCCCCGGCGTGGGAGTCACCCGCTGCTTCAGGAACTCGCGGTAGTCGCCAAAGGGGATGAAGCAGATGTCCTGGCTGTCGGGCTTATCGGCGTTGGGGAAGTCCGCATCTAAGGCCATGCGGCGGATCTCCTCCTTGGGGTAATCGCCCACCGGCAGGAGGGTGTGGGCCAGCTCCCTTTGCCCCATGCCGTACAGCACGTAGGACTGGTCCTTGCCGGCGTCCACCGCCTTCATCAGCACCAGCCCCTCGGGGTCGCGCTGGACGCGGGCGTAATGCCCGGTAGCCACGTATTCGGCCTGGAGCGCCGCGGCCCGGGTCATCAAGAAGTTGAACTTAATCTTGTCGTTGCAGGCGATGCACGGGTGCGGCGTGCGGCCCCGCTGGTACTCGGCGCAGAAGTAGTCGATGACGAAGGTCTGGAACTCCTGCTGCACGTTCATCACATAATGGGGCACACCCAGGCGCTGGCAGACGCGGCGGGCGTCCTCCACGTCATCCACGGTGCAGCAGCCCCGGTAGTAGGCGGGCAGCTCTCCTTGGGGCAGGTTGTACAGCTTCATGGTGACACCGATCACGTCGTACCCCTGCTGCTGGAGCAACAGGGCGGCCACGGAGGAGTCCACGCCGCCGCTCATGGCGACGACTACTCGGGTTGACACGTTCGCACCATCTTCATGGGTTAAGCCTAGCACAGGGGAGTCCCGGCTTCAATCCTCCGTTTAGAAGTGGCTCAGCTAGGTACTCGTCATTCCTTCCGCTCACCGCTAAGAGCGTGGCTAAAAAGCGTCCCTTCTCCCCCTTACGAAGGGGGAGATACAGAGGGGGTGGTCTGCGCCCAGCGCCGCTCGGCGGAAATCGGAGCACGACCCCCAATTGACACGCCGGAAGGCCCTGGTTACAATCGCCGCAAGCTGAGGGGGCCAAGTGCCAGCAAACGTGCCCGAAAACCCGCAGGGCGGCGTGTTCTGCCTGAATTGCGGGGTCAACACCCCCAGCGGCGGCAACTTCTGCCCCCAGTGCGGGTTCCGGCTGGCCCACCGCGAGATATCCGCTGCGACTTCAGCCGAGGCCCAGCCGGTGGCAACGCCGGCTCCAGCGAGCCACTCCGAGCTCCCGTGTTCCGCCTGCGGCAGGCTGAACCCCAGATTTGCCCCTGAGTGCGGCGGATGCGGTAGTTCCCTCACTTCAGGAGTGGCCCTCCCCCCGCCGGTTGCCGGCTTCAGCTCACTGGAAATGGCGCTGGTGGGCGAGGAGTACATGGGCTTCTGGATCCGGGTAGCCGCCTCGCTTATCGACTTGGTCATATCCGTGGCTGCCATTGCCGGCCTGCTACTGTTCCTTGACGGCGGCGGCCCCGTTCTGGTGTACTTCCTGGCTACTGGGCACAACGTGGTGTTCGTGGGACTGCGGGGCCAGACGGTGGGCAAGATGATTCTTGGCCTGCAGGTGGTGGACCGTCAGGGCAAGCCCCCCAGCTTCTGGCGTATCCTGCTGCGCGAGTTGGGGGGCAAGACAGTCTCCGGCGCCTTCTTCCTCGGCTACTTGTGGGTAGGCTGGCATCGCGAAAAGCGCGGCTGGCACGACTCCATTGCCGGGACCTACGTAGTCCGCAAGCATAAGCGACCCACTGCATCCTGAATTTGGCGGGAGGTGACCCATGACAGTAACCTTTGGATGCTCGCTGCCCAGCCGGGGGCCAATGGCCAACCCTTGGGCGCTGCGCAGCTTAGCCCAGCGGGCAGAGGACTCGGGTTTCGACTCGGTTTGGGTCAGCGACCACATTGTGGTGCCCCGGCGCGTGGAGTCGTTCTACCCCTACTCTGCCGACGGTGTGCCATCCTTCCAGCCGGACCAGCCCTACTACGAGCCTCTGGCCACCCTGAGCTTCCTGGCCGGCTGCACTCGCCGGGTGCGCCTGGGCACCCACGTGCTGATCCTGCCCTATCGCAACCCGCTGGTGACCGCCAAGGTGCTGGCCACCCTGGACGTGCTTTCGGAGGGCCGCCTGATCCTGGGCGCGGGAGTTGGCTGGCTGGAGGAGGAGTTCTTGGCGCTGGGGCTGGATACCTTCCAGAACCGGGGCGCGGTGACGGACGAGTGCATCCGGGTGTTCAAGGAGCTGTGGACTCAGGATGAACCCAACTTCCAGGGGAAGTACTTCCAGGTGTCCGGCGTGGGGTTCCAGCCCAAGCCGGTGCAGAAGCCGCATCCGCCTGTGTGGATCGGCGGGCATACCGGGCCGGCCCTGCGCCGCGCCGCTGAACTGGGCGACGGCTGGATGCCCATCGGTCTGCGCCCGCCCGCGGGGCTGGAGCCCGAGGAGCTGGCGGGCAAGGTCGCCCGGCTGCGGGAGCTGACCCGCCGCGCCGGTCGCCCGGAGGATGCGGTGGCGCTGTGTTTCAGCACCGACGTGGCCTTTGATTCCAGGCCAGGCCCGCAGCGCCGCACCATGACGGGCCGCCCGGAGCAGATTGCCGCCGACCTGCGGCAGTATCAGGACGTGGGAGTAACCAACTTCATCCTGAGCTTCCGGGCCCAGGGAACTAACGGCCTGGCAGAGTCGATGGACCAATTCTCCAAGGAGGTCATGCCCCTGGTCCCCCAGGGGTAACGTGACTACGATTTAACCACAGAGGGCGCAGAGACCACAGAGATTTGAAAATATCGTCTCTCTCTGTGATCTCTGCGCGCTCTGTGGTGAATAATAGGGAGGGGAAGGGGAGGCTAGCTCACCCCGTACTTCCTCTCTTGCTCATACACCTCGGGCAGCCCTAGCAGGTTAGCCACGTCCCAGCGGGTGCCGAACCGCTTGGGGTCCACCTTGCCGGTGCGCTTCAACTCCTCAAAGGAGTCGTGCACCTGCTTGTATACCAGCCAGATGGTGCTGCCGCAGATCATGAGCCGGTAGCCCATGGCCGCCACGTCTTGGGTGGGCAGCAGGTCGCCGTTGTACATGCGGGGCAGGTCGGCTAGGTCATGGGCGTAGCTCTTCAGGTCTTCCGCGGTCTTGATGCCGTCCACAAACACCAGGTCGGCGCCCGCGTCGGCGTAGGCGCGGCAGCGGCGCACGGTGTCCTCCCAGCCGGCGACGGCGTAGGCGTCGCAGCGGGCGATGATCACAAAGTCCGGGTCGCGGCGGGCGTCCAAAGCGGCGCGAATCTTTTGCACGTGCTCTTCCAGGGGGATCACCTGCTTGCCCTCAAAGAAGCCGCACTTCTTGGGAAACACCTGGTCCTCGATGTGGATGCCCGCCACGCCGGCGGCTTCGTACTCCCGCACGGTGCGCTGGACGTTCAGCGCGTTGCCGTAGCCGGTGTCGGCGTCGCACACCACCGGGATGCCCACGGCGTTGGCGATGAACTTGGCGTTGGCCACCATCTCCGTCATGGTCAGCAGGCCCACGTCGGGAAAGCCCCGCTCGGCGGCGGTGCCTGCGCCGGTCATGTACACCGCCTGAAAGCCCACTGACTCGGCGATGCGGGCGTGGAGCGCGTTCAACACAAAGGGGGCGACAATCATTTGGCCCGAGGCCAGCATCTGGCGGAGCTGCTTGGTAGGCTTCATATGGTTCACACTCCTTTTGGTTACAGGGGGTAGCTGGCCAGCAGGGTCCACCGCAAGTCCGCGGCCCAGCGACCCTGGTCCCAACCGTCGGCCACGGCGTCGGCGGCGGTGGATTCGAAGCGCACCAGGGTCAGACGCCAGGCGCGGGTTTCGGCCGGCAGCGACGGCGTCGGCCTCCCCACCACCGCTTTGGCAAACTCCACCACCTCGTCAAAGATGGGGCGGGAGATGGTGGCGGACTGCATCAGGGTTAAGTGAGGCCAATACACGGCCTCGGCGTACTTCAGGGAAGGCACCACCGCGGGCATCCCGCGCATCATGTCGATTATGCTCCGGTGCAGGGAGAGCAGCGCCACCGGGCGTGGACGGCCTCGGGTTACCCGTGGCGGGGGGGGAGTGAAATCCAGGAACACCGTGCCCACCACGCCGGGGAAGGTAGCTACACCCCGGTGCGACAGGATGAACCCCGGCGACGCCTTGCGGCTAGCCTCGGCTAGCCGGGACAGCCCGGTCGTCAACGCCTCCACCGCGTCATCGGGGCACTGGAAGAACTCCGCCACGGTGAGATGCACCATAAACATCTCCGCAGCCCAGCTTCCATACTGGTCGCAGATGAGCTTGCGCTTCCGATGGGCCCATGCGACGAAGGCGGGCTCCGGGATTACCTCGACACCGTATCGAAAAGACAACCTTCCCCTCCTGGCATTGGGTAGATGTAGGTGCGGGTCATGGGCCGCGGGAAGAAGGCTACTCCGCCAGATTCACCACAATGTTGTCCGGCGACCGGGCCAGCACCGCGGTGTGCGGCTCGTCAAAAGGGTTGGCTTCGATGTGATGCACGTGGGCGGGAACAAAGAGAAAGTCGCCGGGGCCGGCCTCCACAAACTCCTTGTAGCCCTCGCCGAAGTAGACCCGCACCCGGCCGCTGAGCACATAGGCGGCAGTCTCTGCCTCGCCGTGATGGTGCGGCTGGCCGGTTTCGTTGGGCGTGGCGGTGACCAGTCCCAGCCAAATCTTGCTGGCCCCAGCGGTGTCGGCGGTGATGCCGGGCCGCCGCTCCATGCCGCGGGTTTGGGTGGTTTCGCTGGCCGCCTGGGGCCCGTGGACCACGTAAGGCTTCTGCCCCTTCTTAACCGCGCTTCGGGTGCTGCGAGTACTCATGCTGCGCCTCCTGTAAGTTGACTGTGCCGCATTGGTGTCCGGATTAACCGCCGGCCAGGCAGGGATGTTCCGCCAGCTCGATAAAGCTGCTAACCGTCACGTCCGGCAGTAGGCGAGCGTCCCCATAAACCACCCCGGTCCGGTTGACGTAGGCGCCCAGCAGGCCAGCGGCCCGGGCGCCGCGCACGTCCCAGACGTGGGAGGCGGCGTGCATCACCTGGCCAGCCTCCAGCCCAAGCACCTCCAAGGCGGTGCGGTAGACTGCCGGATGGGGCTTGTAAACCCCGGCCTGCTCGGCGGAGATGATCTGGTCCACCGGAATGGCGAGGTTGCTCACCGCCCGGTGCAGGGAAGCGAGGTCGCCGTTGGAGAGCACCGCTAGCGTGTACCGGCCTCGCAAGGCCTTCAGCCCTTCCTGGACTCCCGGATACAGACTGCCGCTGTCGCGGGAGGCTAGCAGCCCCTCCAGGTCGCCAGCGGAGTGGCTCACGCCCAGTTGTTCCAGCACCTGCTCCAGACAACGGCGGCTCACCTGCTCGAAGGGAGTGCGGCCCTGGCCCAGCAGCGTTTCAATCATGGTCTCCTGAAAGTAGGCAGTCTCCCAGGCCTTGACCACTTCCCGAGGTGTGGCGGCGACGCCCCTGCCGCGCAGAAACACCTGGAATCCTTGCAGCACGCTGGACTCCACATCCAGCAGGGTGCCGTACAGGTCCAGGGTGATGGCGCGGACTTGGCTAACTCGGTTCACTGCCCACCCCGCAGGCGGAGAGTCTGCGGGGAATTCTAGTTTGCGCCCATGGAGGTGTCAACGCCCGACCGCGACAGCCTATCCGTAGAGGCGAGCTGCCAGCGGAGATGCAGTGATAATCAGGAGGGCAGCGATGAGGAGGCCCAAAACCACCAGCCACCATCGCCACCGGCGGCGGGGAGGAGCCGGCACGCCCTCCCGCTCCAGCACCTCCAGCGGCAGCAGGGTAAGCACCTCCCGCGCGCGCATGGCGTCGGCGGGGCGCACGTAGAGCGCGTGGGGCAGGTTAAACGCGGAGCCCCACAGCCCCGGCCCGCCCTGCAGGCTGCGGCTGTAAGAGGGGATGCCCTCCGCGAGCAACTGTTGTTCAGCCATGCGGGCGGCGGTCTCGTTGCCCAGGACGGTGAGGCGCACCGGCTGATCTTTTGAGGTGTCGAAAGCTGGCGTCATGCTACTTAGCTGATTCTAGCAGAACCTGGCCCGTCTAGCCCGGAGCGCCGGACCTGGCGCATTTAGCCACAATTCGTCACGCTTATGTAGCATAACCGCATCGTCCTGGAGTACTATTTAAGAATCGGCAGCACCGCGTTCCCAATGAAGCGTGGACACCGGCATGTGATAATCTGCCGCCCTGCAGCCTCTCCACGAATTGCTAATAATTCACTATAACCACACACTGTACCGGGAGGCCCCATGGGACGATCCGGCATACCAACGACAGGCGAGGCTGACTCCGCAGTGAATTGGGCCTGCGACGAGTTCCTCACGCAGGTGCGAGTCCAACTGCCCCTGGAGCGTCTGGCGGTGGTCTCGCTGGACTCCCAGGGGGACACCAGCCGCGTTGTTTTCTCCTGGAAAGCCTCGCCTGGACGCCGGACTACCAAGGCAAGGGCAGAGGATTCCGGCTCCGGCGCAGAATCCACGGGGCGGGCGGTAGGACTTGGAATCCGAGGGCCGGGGTGGGAGGTGGGGGCCTTGTTCATCCCCGACAACGACTATCTGCCTTCCATCAGCGTGACCTTGCAAGGCACCCAAGGGCTTCTGGAGGCGGCGTTGCTGCAGGCTCCCCCCGGCGACGGTTACGGACCTACGGAGCAGCGTCAGGTCCGGCGGCTGGCGGATCCCCTGGCGCTGGCCCTGGACAACCTGCGCCTGCAGCAGCAGTTGCGACACCGGACTGAGGAGGCCGACGCGTTCCAGCTTATCGCCGAGAGCGCTGCCTCCAGCTCCGATATTGGCCACTGGTATCGCCGGTTTATAGTACAGATCAAGCGGCTGGTGGAGTACCACCACCTGGGCGTCTACCTGATAGATAAATAGGCCGGCCACCAGAGACGCCTCTCTCACCACGGCTCTCTCGCGGGTCAGCCCAAAGCGGGGCTGACGCGGACACTGGCCGGAGAGGAGTGGCTTTTGCCGGCGTTGCAGGGAGACGGACACATTGTCCATGACCTGATGACTGCCGGACAGACGGCCCAGGCCTGGCCTGGAGAGGTGGCCCGCGCCGGGCTTCGGTCGGCGCTAACCGTGCCCATCGTGTGCTCCGGAACCGTCGTGGGCGCCGTGAGGCTGAGCCACCGGCGCTCCGGGGCTTACTTGCTCCAGCATCAGCAGCTACTTCAGAAGGCGGCCAACCTGCTGGGGCCACCCATAGCCCATTCCCAACTCCAGGCTCGTATGACCAGTCAGTCGGCCCTGGAGGACAAACTCGCCCACACCTATCAGGTGCTGGTATCCAGCAATGATTTGGAGACAGCCTTCCGGGATTTCGCCAGCGCAGTAGGGGAGATTTTCCCGGTGGAATGGGTGACGCTCTCATGGGACAACGGCACATTTCCGCACTCCGCCACCCTGACGGCTCAAGTCGCTTCGCCGCCGGGCAACGCGCATGGCCCCTTGCCAGCCGATTGCGCTACGCTCAGCGCCCAGTTGCTGTTGGGAGAGCAACTTGTGGGCACCCTGACTGTGGGACAAAATCAGCCAGACTTCAATACCCAGGAGCAAACCCTGCTGGACCGGGTGGCGCCCCAGATAGCGGCGGCGGTGCAAAGCCACCGCTATTACCGCCGGGCCCGCACTAGGGCCTACCAAATAGCGCAGATACAGCGGTCTGTAACCTACGCCCACTCTTCTGTGCATAGAGAAGAGTCGGACCACGACCTGCTGGTGGATGCCGCCCACGCCCTGCGCAACCCGGTGACCGCCATCAAGGGCTACTCCAGCAGTCTGTTGCAGGGTGACTTGACATGGTCTCCGGAGATCCAGCAGGAGTTCCTGAAAACTATTGACCGGGAAACCGACCGTCTGGAGCAGGTGGTGCGGGATTTGCTGGCGCCGCCGGACTCGGCTGAGAGCCCCGACACGTTGGGGCACTCGGCCAACCCAGTTTCCCTCAACGGCCGTGTGTCGGCTTTTGGTTGGGTTCCCAGGGTTGACGGCTAGGTGTGCAGATACCGCCAGGCCGGAGTGCCCAGGTCAAACCGGATGCGGCGGAACCCCTCCGCGTAGGGTAGTCCGGCGGTCTTGCCGGTTTCGGTGGCGCCGGTGGCCACTCGCTCCCGGCGGCCTGCCGGATCGGGGAACTGGCTGACATGGCTTAGCAATGCCGCAGCCTTATGCTCCAGGTAGCCGCCGATATCTACATAAACGTCCGGTGCCTCGCTGCCCCACAGGTACGCCTCGCCCACACTGTGGGGTCGCAGCCCTTCCGCGGTAATCTGCTCCGAGAAATGCAGGTAGCTCCAGGCGTAGGTGAAGGCAGCGTCCAGCGCCACCTGGCCGCTCATGCGGTGGTCCCGGTGGGTGTGGCTAACGCTGCGGTAAGGGTCAATGCAGAACAGAACGTCGGGCTGATGCCGCCGAATCTCCCGCACCAACTGACTGCGGAACAAGAGGCTGTCCTCCAGGCCGCCGTCGGGGTGGCCCAGCATCACCGTCTCCACTGCTCCCATCGCCTCTGACGCTGCCCGCTGCTCTGCGGCGCGGATCTCCGCCAGCCTGCCGGGAGCAATCTGCCGGTCAGAGGTGCCCTTGTCTCCGTTGGTGCATAGCACTACCAGCACCTGGGTTCCGGCCTCCCGCGCCCAGCGGGACAGCGTGCCGCCGCAGCCGCCCTCGCAATCGTCGGGATGGGGCGTCACCACCATAACGCGCCGGGGCGGGTTGGTTATTATTTCGATCAAGCTACCTCAGGTGCTGGCTATCAGCTTTCAGCCTGTCAGCCGTCAGCCCCCACCTCGCACTTGGGTGGGGGGAAGCTGATAGCTGACGGCTGATGGCTGACGTGCTGACCGCTACATATGGAAGACTACCATCTTCAGCTCGGTCATCTCCATGACGGCGTAGCCGGGGCCTTCCTTGCCCATGCCGCTGTCCTTGAGGCCGCCGTAGGGCATCAGGTCGGCCCGCCACTGGGGAGACGAGTTGATGTGCAGGTTGCCCGACTCCACCTCCCGGGCGAACTTCAAGGCCCAGTCCACGTTCTGGGTGAAGATGCCGGCGGAGAGGCCAAACCGCGAGTCGTTGGCCATGGCGATGGCCTCGTCGATGTCGTTGAAGGGACTGACGGCCACTGCGGGGCCGAACAGCTCCTCCCGAGAAATACGCATATCGGGCGTGGCGTCGGCGATGACGGTGGGAGCGTGCATGGTGCCCTCTCGCTCGCCGCCCACCACGATGCGGGCGCCCTGCTCCACCGCCTCGGCGATCCACTGGCTCACCCGGATGGCATCCGCCTCCCGGATCATGGGCCCCATGCGCACCGACTCGTCCAGCGGGTTGCCGGTGGTCAGCGCACGGGTGGGATGGACCAGGGCATCCAGGAAGTCGGCGTAGATGCGCCGGTCCGCCAGCACCCGCTGGGTGGAGATGCACACCTGGCCGGCGTTGGCGAACCCGCCGGCCACCGTGGCCGCCGCCACCTTCTCAATGTCGGCATCGGACATGATAATCAGCGGGCTGTTGGACCCCAGCTCCATGGTGACCTTCTTGATGCCCGCGTTGCGGCAGATGCGGTCGCCAACCTCGCGGCTGCCGGTGAAAGTAATCTTGCGCACCCGGGGGTCGCCGGTGAGGGCATCGCCAATCTCCCCGCCAGGGCCGGTGACGCACTGAATCGCCTCCGCCGGCAGGCCCGCCTCCAGCAGGATGGCGGTGAGTTTCAGCGCCGACAGCGGGGTGTTGCCCGCGGGCTTGAGCACCACGGCGTTGCCGGCGGCCAGAGCCGGCCCCACCTTGTGGCACACCAGGTTCAGCGGGAAGTTGAAGGGGCTGATGGCCGCCACCACTCCCACGGGCACGCGGATGGTGAACCCAAACTGCCGCACTGCGCCCGGCGCGGCGTCCAGGGGGATCGTCTCACCGTGCAGGCGTTTGGCTTCTTCCGAAGACCCGGTGATGGTCTGCACTGCCCGGCCAACCTCCGCCCGGCTCTCCGCCAGCACCTTGCCTTCCTCCAGAGTGATGGTGCGGGCCAAGTCTTCCACCCGCTGGGACAGCAGGTCGGCGGCGCGGCGCAGGATGGAGTAGCGCTCGTAGGCGGGCAGCTTGGCCATAACCGCGGCGCCGCGCACTGCGCTGGTTATCGCCAACTCCACGTCGGCGGCGGTGCCCCGCGGTACGGTGTCCACCAGTGACTGGTCAAAGGGGTTGACCACCTGCATAGAACGAGGACGGTCCACCCACTGGCCGTTGAGGTACATCTTCATGGAAGTCACTTCTCCTAGCTGCCTGCTGAAAAACCCCGATTGTGCGAAAAATGGAC
>SHYG01000036.1 GCA_009692925.1 Dehalococcoidia bacterium | reverse complement strand
TGCTGCAGGAGTGGCGGGCCTGGGTGCACCGCTTCCTGGGCTGGGAGTTCAGCTGGGAGCGGCTGAAGCGGGCGCTGAACCGCATGTACCGCGACGATAGTTCGGTGCAAGAGCTGGTGGACCAGTTCCTGGCGGATATGCCCCGCAGCCTGGAGCGGGTGTATGCTAGAATCCCTGAGGAGAAGCTGGCGGCCTACCAGCAGCAGACCCTGGCAGAGACCCTGGCCCTGGCGCGCCAGTGGCTGGCGTAGGGGGGCGAGGTTCACCGCAGAGAGCGCGGAGGGGACGACCCCTTCTGGCCGGGGCTTAGGGTGTCCCCGAACGGCCTTAATTCCCCCTTCTCCCCGCGGGAGAAGGGGGCCAGGGGGATGAGGGAGTCGGGGTAGGGCTGGGGGTCTTAGCTCGCACAGAGATGGTGACAGCGTAATGAAACTTAAAACCTTACATGGCCTGAAAGAAGCCGAAGGAGTCCTGGTGCGCCGGGACCCCCTGGACATGGACGCCCTGCCCCCGGCGGTGCTGGAGCGCACCCGCCAGGCCTTCGGCGCGGGGGTCACTCCCGCCCAGTCGGTGGTGCGCATCCTGGCGGACGTGAGGCAGGAGGGTGATCCGGCGGTGCGTCGCTACGCCAAACTGCTGGACGGCGCGGAGCTTGCTGACCTGCGGGTGCCTGAGTCGGAGCTGGCCGACGCACGCAGCCAGGTGTCATCCGAGCTGTACCAGGCCCTGGAGCTGGCGGCGGAGCGGGTGCGCGCCTTCCACCAGTCCACCCTGCCCAAGAGCTGGGTGGACTTGCAGCAGGGTTTGGGCGAGCTGGTGCGCCCCCTGGAGCTGGTCGGCCTCTACGCGCCCGGCGGCACCGCGGCCTATCCCTCCACCGTGCTCATGACCGCCATCCCCGCGCGGGTGGCCGGGGTTAAAGAGATTGTCCTGGCGACGCCCCGCCGGGGGAGTGAGGCCCTCAACCCTGCGGTGCTGGCAGCCGCCCACATCGCCGGGGTGGACGCCGTGTATCAAGTGGGAGGCGTGCCGGCCATCGGCGCCCTGGCCTACGGCACCCAGTCCATCCCCAGGGTGGACAAAATCTGCGGGCCGGGCAACATCTTCGTCGCCTACGCCAAGAAGCTGGTGCAGGGCCAGGTGGACATTGACGGCATCTTCGGCCCCACGGAGACCATCGTCATCGCCGACGACACGGCGCGGCCCGCCTTCTGCGCCGCCGACCTCATCGCCCAGGCGGAGCACGACCCCCTGGCCACCGCCATCCTGGTCACTACCTCCCGCAAGCTGGTGAAGGCCATTGAGGGAGAGCTGGACCGCCAGCTTGCCGCCATTGACCGGGGTCCCATGGCTCGAGAGGCGCTGGAGCGCCAGGGGCGGGTGGTGCTGGTGGACTGTCTGGAGGACGGCATCGAGCTGGCCAACCGCATCGCGCCGGAGCACCTGTGCCTGATGGTGGCTGACCCCTGGGCCTGGGCGGGCCAGGTCAAGCACGCCGGCGGCCTGTTTCTGGGGGAGTTCTCCCCGGAAGTCATGGGCGACTACATCGCCGGGCCTAGCCACGTGATGCCTACCGGCGGCACCGCGCGGTTCGGCTCGGCCCTCAGCGTGCACCACTTCCTGCGCACCATGCCGGTGGTGGGCCTCAGCCGCGGCGACTTTGCCGCCCTGGGCCCGGCGGCG
Source organism: Dehalococcoidia bacterium (assembly GCA_009692925.1). Taxonomy (GTDB): domain Bacteria; phylum Chloroflexota; class Dehalococcoidia; order Lucifugimonadales; family UBA3495; genus SHYG01. The sequence goes on along the minus strand of SHYG01000036.1, from coordinate 19,196 downwards.
GTGGAGATTGCCCATGCCGAAGGCCTCAGCGGCCACTCCGGGGCGGTTCAGGTGCGGCTGGACAGCTTGAAGTAGAATGCGGAGCTTGGGAGGACGATTCACCGCAGAGACGCAGAGGACACAGAGAAACTCTTTTCCTCTCCTCGATTAAGAAAGGAAGACAGGACTTGTTTGGTTTCCTCAAAAAACTCCGCGCTCTCCGCGTCTCTGCGGTGAATCGTACCCCCGTCTGAAAAGGCTGAAATAAAATATGAACGACATGAGAAAATTCCTGCTGCCCCACATCCGGGCGCTGAAGTCCTACCAGGGTGTGGATTCCATGGAGGTCATGGCCCAGAAGGCGGGCATCCCGCCGGAGAAGGTCATCCGCCTCAACGGCAACGAAAACCCCTTCGGGCCGTCGCCCCAGGTGGTGAAGGCCCTGGGCCGCTTCCAGCACTACAACCACTACCCCGACCCGGAGCAACGCCGCCTGCGCGACGCCCTGGCGGACTACCTGGAGGCGCCCGCTGAGCAGATAGTGGCGGGCAACGGCAGCGACGAGATCATCGACCTGATCCTGCGCATGTTCATGGGGCCGGGGGAGAACATCGTCATCCCCACGCCCACCTTCGGCATGTACGCCTTCTCCGCGGAGGTGTGCGGCGGCAGCGCGGTGGCGGTGCCCCGCGACGACGACTTCGAGATCGACGTGGAGGGGATGCTGACGGCCATCGGCCCCAAAACCAAGGGGGTCTTCTTCCCATCGCCGAACAACCCCACAGGCAACGTCGCCACCGAGAGCCAGATCCGCGCAATACTGGATACTGGAGTGCCGGTGGTGGTGGATGAGACCTACTACGAGTTCTGCGGCCAGACGGTGCTGCCTCTAATGCCCCAGTATCCCAACCTCATCGTGCTGCGCACCTTCAGCAAGTGGGCGGGCCTGGCCGGACTGCGGATCGGACTGGGGGTCATGAACCCGGACCTGGCCCAGACCATGATGGCCATGAAGCCGCCATACAATGTCAACCTGGCGGCGGAGGAAGCCCTCATCGCATCGCTGGCCGACCGCTCCACCCTGCTGCGGCGGGTGCGGGACATCGTCGCCGAGCGGGAGCGCATGATGGGCCTGCTGCAACAGATTTCCGGCATTCGGGTGTGGCCCTCCCAGGCAAACTTCATCCTGTGCCAGCTCCCGGAAGGCCGGGGGCAAGAGATATTCGAGGGGCTATGCCGCCGGGGCATCTTCCTGCGCTACTTCGGCAACGCCCGGCTCAAGGACTGCGTGCGGGCCAGCGTGGGCCTGCCCGCCGAGACCGACGCGGTGGTGGCCGCCTTGACTGAGCTGGTGGAGGGTTAACGACATTGGCGACTCGCAGAACATCTCCCAGGGCGCCGACGCCCGCGTTGCGCCGCACCGCTTCCCTTCAGCGCCAGACCGGCGAGACCAAAATCTCGGTGATGGTGAACCTGGACGGCCAGGGCGTGTGCCAGGTCAGCACCGGCAACGGCTTCCTGGACCACATGGTGAATCAGCTGGCCCGCCACGGCCTGTTTGACATAACCCTGGAGGCCCAGGGCGACGTGCAGACGGGCTGGCACCATTTGGTGGAGGATGTTGCCATCATGCTGGGGCGGGCGTTCCACCAGGCGCTGGGCGACGCCAAGGGCATCCGCCGCATGGGCCACGCCATTGTGCCACTGGACGAGACCCTGGCCCTGGTGGCGTTAGACCTGAGCGGCCGGGGCTACGCGGTGGTGGAGTCCGGCCTGGACGGCGTGATGGTGGAGACCCTCTCTGGCGACCTGATTCGCCACTTCCTGGAGGCCTTTGCCGTGGAGGGCAAGATGGGCCTGCACGCCAAAATCCTGGCAGGAAGCAGCCCCCACCACAAGGCGGAGGCGCTGTTCAAGGCCCTGGCCCGCGCCCTGCGCGACGCCGTGGAGCTAGACCCCCGCGCGCCGGGCCAAGTGCCCAGCACGAAGGGCACCGTGACCGGCTAGCTGTCAACCATCAGCCATCAGCTTTCAGCCCCCGCTCCCCGGTGCTGGGAGGTGTTCTGAAACCTGTAGTCTAACTCCGCAAGATGCCAGTAGGGGCGCACGTCTGTGCGCCCCTACTCGTCCGATTCCAACGCCCTCTGCGCTCTCCGCGCTCTCTGCAGTGAACCGTCCCCGCTGATAGCTGAGGGCTGACTGCTGTAAGCTATCCGCGCCCTTTGCGGGCGATGAACTCCGGGAAGGCCTGCTCCGCCCCGTAGCCCTTCACCTTGTGGGTGGTGAAGTCCTTCTCGTTGACGAACTGCTGGTGCAGGTTTTCCCCCAGGTGCTGGAGCAGCAGCTCCTTGATGCCGGTGATGGACTCCCGCCGGTTCTTGGCTATGGTGGTGGCAATCTCCATGGCCTTGGCCTTGAGCTGGTCGCAGGGCACCAAATGGTTCAGCAGGCCGATGCGCGCCGCTTCATCCGCCTCCACAATGCGCCCCGTGAATAGCAGCTCCTTGGCAATGGGCCAGCCCACCTGGTTGGGCAGAGTCCAGGTGCAGTTGATGCGCCCGTAGGCCGCCGCCAGGAACCGGAACTGGGCGTGCTGGCAGCCCACCCGCATGTCCAGGGATGATGCCAGCACCGACCCGCCGCCGTGGGCCAGCCCAAACATCATGCCCAGCGTCGGCTTGGGCGACGCGGCCATCTCGTAACCCCACTTGCCTCGCTGGGCGCTGCGGGCCTCCCGGTCAGCCTCGGTGCGCTCCTTGGCGTCGGCGCGCTGCTCGTGGATGTCGCCCCCGGCGGAGAACGCCTTGTGCCCCGAGCCGGTGAGGATGATGCAGCCCACCTCGTCGTCGGCGTTGGCCGCCCGCATGGCGTCGTTCAGCTCCAAACTCAACTGGAAGTTCATTGCGTTCAGCACTTCCGGCCGGTTCAGAGTAATTATCGCTACGCCGTCGGTCTTTTCCAGCAGAACATGCGTATAGTCCATGGTTTGCTCCTTTCCGGTAGTTTTCTCGGGCGATTGCCTGACGTGATTGCCTGCATTGTAGGAGCAAGAGCCAGGGCAGTCAAATCGCCGCTGTGACCGATAATCGAATGGTCCTGATGTCCGGCCCGGTCTGCCTGGTGAACGCCTCTAGCAAATTGTATAATCTTGCAGTGCTGTCCCGGCCAGCCGGCGGCGGCACTTAGAGGCATTTGGCAGGGGTTTCACCTACGTGGATGATTTGCCTTGGATGATGTAATCGTCGTGGGCGCTGGGCCCGCGGGCAACGCCGCCGCGCTGGGCCTGGCCTCCCAAGGCCTTGCGGTTACCGTCATTGACTCGCGGCGAGTCATCGGCGACAAGCTGTGCACCGGCATCATCGGCAGCGAGTGCGTCCGCCGCTTTCCCATAGACCCTGCCCTAATCTACCACCAGGCCGGCGCCGCTCTGCTGGTGATGCCCCAGGGCGGCGCCCTGCGGTTTGAGGCGCCCGCACCCCTGGCCAGCGTGGTGGACCGGGTGGCCTACGTGGACTCCTTTGCCCGGCAGGCCCAGGCCGCCGGCGCCCGCTACATTCTGGGCCAGAGAGTGGTTCAGGCCCAGGTGGATGCCAGCGGGGTTACGCTGTGGGCGGGCAATTCTGGCGAAGAATCTTACCGAGCCAGGTCATTGGTGCTGGCCGCGGGGTTCGGCTCGCCCCTTAGCCGGCAGCTGGGTTTGGGATCGGTGCCCGACCACGTCGTGGGGGCGCAAGCCACGGTGTCCACCGACAACATCCACGATGTCGAGGTGCACCTGGGCCAGCAGGTGGCGCCGGGGTTCTTTTCCTGGGTGGTGCCCACCCGGCCGGGCCAGGCCCTGGCGGGGTTGCTGGCCCGCCGCCAAGCCCCGGAGCGGCTGGACGCCTTCATCCAGACTTTGCGGCAACAGGGCAAGATTACCGGAGTGGTGCAGGCGCCGGCCTGCTGGGGCATTCCTCTGCGACCCCTGAAACGCACCTACCGCGACCGGGTCTTGGTGGTGGGCGACACCGCCGGCCAGGTCAAGCCCATTACCGGGGGCGGCATCTACTACTCCTTGATGTCCGGGGAGCTGGCGGCCTCCACCCTGGGCGCGGCCCTGGCCGGCGACGACCTCTCCGCGTCCCGCCTCAGTCAGTATCAGGACCGGTGGCAGGCCCTGCTGGCCGCGGAACTGGATGTGGGCTACTGCGCTCGCCGGATGTATGAGCTGCTTAACGACCAGCAGGTTGGCTTTTTGTTGCGGTCGGCGCTGGGCGCCGGGGCCCGCAGCCAGCTTGCCGAGGGCGGCATCTCCTTCGACTGGCACGGCAGGGTCATCTCCCGGCTGTTGGGGCATCCCGCCTTAAGCGGCGTCATGCACCTGCTGAGCCCGCTGCTGTGCCGCCTTGCGGCGCAGACGAGCTTTCAGCCGCCTGCTATGAGCGATCAGGAGACCGCCCCATCCCTAGGAGCAGCCGGGCATCCGTCTGCCGAAAGCTGACTGCTGATAGCTCCTCCAGCCTGGTATACTTGGCGGATATGCTGCTTCTCTTGGCTAATTCTGCTCACTCCGGCGGACGTCCCACGGCTCTGGCCGGCGAGGTAGACCGCCTGGGTCTGCCGTGTCAGGTTGTGACGGACCTGCCGGGACAAGGCAACGGCGAGATGCCGGCCAAGCCCGAGGCGGTGCTGCTGGACCTGGCCGCGCTGGACTCCAGCCAGGCGCGCCAGGCGGTGGAGTACTGCCGCAAGCTGAAGCTGCCGGTGCTGGCGCTGGTGCCCCCAGGGCTGGTGGACAACTACGACCCGGCGCTGAACCCCGACGACTTTGTCCTCTGCCCGTTGCAGCCCGGCGAGCTAGCCGCCCGCATCAAGCAGGTGATGTTCCGGGTGAACGGCCCCGCAGGCTCCAAGGTCCTCAAAGTGGGCGAACTGGTGGTGGACCTGGAGCGGTACGACGTGTCCATCGGCGGGCGCAAAGTGACCCTCACCTACAAGGAGTTCCAGCTCCTGGTGCTGCTGGCATCAAATCCGGGCCGGGTGTACACGCGGGAGACGCTGCTGAGCCAGGTATGGGGCTACGACTACCTGGGCGGCACCCGCACCGTGGACGTGCATATCCGGCGTCTGCGGGCCAAGGTGGAGGACCCCGACCACGCCTACGTGGAGACCATTTGGAACGTGGGCTACCGCTTCAAAGCGCCGGGCTGACCTAGCTCACCACAGAGGGCACAGAGGGCACAGAGAAGACGTCTAAAAGGCTCTTCATTTACACGGTGTTAGGACAAGCCTAACGCATAGGAGGAATCGGAGCCGTCGTACCCCTGCCCGTCCCCTCTGCGCTCTCCGGGTCTCTGTGGTAAAACCGTCCCCCCGTCTAGCTCACCTCCGCGCTGACCACTTCCAGGAAGCGGGCAACCTGCGCCGCCAGGGCCGCGTGCTGCGGGCCGGCCAGCTCCGGGTCGCGCTCCATGATCCCCTCCGCCTCCTGCCGCGCCAGGGCCAGCAGGCTTCTATCCGAAAGCTGGGCCATGCGCAGGCTCGGCAGCCCGCTCTGCCGCGTGCCGAAAAAGTCCCCCGGCCCCCGCAGCTCCAGGTCGATTTCGGCCAGTCGGAAGCCGTCGTGGGTCTGCTCCAGGGCGGCCAGCCGCTCTTGGGCCACTTCTGAGGGCGCGTCAGACAGCAGGATGCAGTAGCTCTTGTGCTCGCCCCTGCCCACCCGGCCCCGGAACTGGTGCAGCTGGGACAGGCCGAACCGGTCCGCGCCCTCGATGAGCATCACCGTGGCGTTGGCTACGTCGATGCCCACCTCCACCACCGGCGTGGACACCAGAATGTCCAGCTCGCCGTCGCGGAACAGGCGCATCACCTTATCCTTCTCCTTGCCCGCCATGCGCCCGTGCAGCAACCCCAGCCGCAGCTCCGGGAACACCTCCGTGGACAGGCGCTGGTACTCCTCCGTGGCGGCCTTGGTTTCGATGACCTCCGACTCGTCCACCAGCGGGCACACTACAAAGCCCTGGCGCCCGGCCTGCACCTCCTTGCGCAGAAAGCCGTAGGCGGCCTCGCGGCGCTCCGGGCCCACCCAGCGGGTCAGCACCTGCTGGCGACCGGGGGGCAGCTCGTCGATGGTCGAGATGTCCAGGTCGCCGTACATGGTCAGGGCCAGGGTTCGTGGAATAGGCGTGGCCGACATCACCAGCACGTGCGGGTTCTGGTGGCTCCGCTCGCGCAGCGCCGACCGCTGCACCACGCCGAAGCGGTGCTGCTCGTCCGCCGCCGCCAGGGCCAGCCGGGGCATCTCTAGCCCGCCCTGGATCAGGGCGTGGGTGCCGATAATCAGGTCTAACGTGCCTTGCGAGGCCATCTGGCCTAGCTCCCGCCGGGCCGCCGCGCGGGTGCTGCCGGTGAGCAGCCCCACGGAGACGGGCCGGCCCAAATACTCCAGGTACACCGTGAACAGGTGGTCCTTTTGCAGCGGGCGGGCCAGTCCGCCCAGCAGCCGCGACACGGTCTGAAAGTGCTGCTCGGCCAGCACCTCGGTGGGCACCATGATGGCGCCCTGGTGCCCCGCCGCCGCCACCGCCAGCAGCGCCGCCAGCACCACCACCGTCTTGCCGCTGCCCACGTCGCCCTGGAGCAGGCGGTTCATGGGCGGCGTGCCTCGCGCCAGGCCGGCTAGAATCTCGTCCAGGCAGCGGCGCTGGGCGTTGGTGAGGGCAAAAGGCAGCGATGCGATGAACCCTTCCAGCACCCGCGGTCCCGCCTGGATGACCACGCCCTCTACTCCTTGGGACTGCTGGCGGCGGCGGGCCAGCACCGCCAGCTGGAGGGTCAGCAGCTCGTCAAAGGCCAGGCGGCGGCGGGCGGCCTCCCAGGCGGGGAGATCGTCGGGGTAGTGCGCCTGGCGGATGGCCTCGGTCAGCGAGGGCAGCGCGCAGCGGGCCAGCATATCGGCGGGCAGCGACTCCGTCACGCCGCCCAGCCAGCCCGTCAGTGCCTGCCAGGCGATGCGCCGCAGGTTGCGGCCGGTCAGTCCTTCAGTGAGGGGGTACACCGGCACCAGGCGACCGGTGTTGAGCGACGCCTGGCTTTGGTCCAGTAGCTCGTACTCCGGCGATTGGAACACCAGCTGCCCGCGGAACGCCTCCACCTTGCCGCTCACCGCCAGGCGGCAGTTGGGGCGCAGGCTGCGGGCGAGGTAGCCCTGCCCGAACCAGATGATCTTGATGTTGCCCGACTCGTCGCTGAGCACCGCCTCGGTGTCCTTGCGGCGACCGCCGGGGCCGCTGGAAAGTTGGTGCGCCTCCCACAAAGTGCCGCTGACGGTGACATCCATGCCGGGCGACAGCTCGGTGATGCGGGTGGTCTTGGAGTAGTCCAGGTGCCGCCGGGGGAATAGGTACAGCAGGTCGCGCACGGTGGTGACGCCCAGGCGCAGCAGCTTGGCGGAGACCTTCACATCCACGCCGCGCAGGCGGTCCACGGTGGCGTCCACGGTCTGGCCCCCCGGCGGCGGGCGAATGGCAGCGGGCTCGCGGACGCGCCGGCGGGGGGATGGGACCGCCCCCTCTGTGTATCCCGCTTGGTCAGGGGGAGAGGTACTTTGGCCCCCCTTTGGCAAAGGGGGGTTGGGGGGATTTTCGTCCTGTCCCGCCGCCAGCACCGCCTGCCAGCGTGCGGCCCACTGGCCCCGCTGCTCCGGCGACATGGGCTTGTAGGGGGATCGCACCAGCTCCTGGGTTAGCGCGGCGTCGGACAGAAAGGCAGCCATGTCCTGCCCCCACTGTTGCAGAAATCGGTCCAGGCCGCCGGTGACGGCGCGGTCGGTGCAGCCGCGCAGTCCTTCCAGCTCGAGGATCTTGCGGAAGAGCTCCAGCCAGGCAGGCGCGCTTTGTGTAGGTGAGGACATGGTCTTCAGGCCAGTATAGCATGGGACGTTTTTTTACCACATAGATAGCGGAGATCACAGAAAAGAGCAAGCAATCCCGTAAATCTCTGTGTCCTCTGTGCTCTCTGTGGTGAATCGTCTCGTCAGCCCTGAATCAGCGCCACGCCCAAGCCTCGTGGGCCGATGTATGTCCCCAGGGCGGCCCCGAACTGGCTGAGGATTATCTCGTCCTCGGGAAGCAGCCCCGCCAGGGAGTGCCGCAGCGCCGCCGCCTGCTCCGGCTCGGTGCTGTAGATGACGCCTAGTTTGGATAATGGCCCCAGGCCTTTTGCCAGCTCCACCAGCCGGGCCACCGCCCGCTGCCGGTTGCGCTGACGCTCCACTGGGTGAACCTCCCCATCCTGGATAGTGAGGATGGGCTTGACGCTGAGCAGGTTGCCCACGAACGCCTGAGCCTTGCCGATGCGCCCGCCCTTCTGCAAGTACTCCAGGGTGTCCAGCAGGAAGTAGCAGCGGGCCTTGGGCAGGCTGGCCCGCACCTGATCCGCCAGTTGCGCGGGCGGTCCCTGGTGCGATGCCGCCGCCTGCGCCGCCGACAGGGCCACCAGCCCCTGAGGCAGGGAGGCCTGCCGGGAGTCCACCACCACCACCGACGCGGACTGCGGGCCCAGAGACTCCCTGGCCCGCTCCGCCGCGTTCACCGTGCCACTAAGCTTGCCCGACACGTGGATGGACATTATCTGATTATCCTGGGCCAACAGGCTCTGGTACACCGCCTGGAAGTCGGCAACGGACGGCTGCGACGTGGTAGGCGGGCGCGGGCTGGACTCCAGGCGGCGGTAGAACTCGCCGGGGGACAGCTCCACCCCGTCCTTGTAGCTCACGTCGTTCAGCACCACGTTGCACGGGACCACGGTAATGTCCCACCGGCGGGCCAACTCCGGCGGCAGGTCTGCCGAGCTGTCAGTGACGATGCGGATGGGCATGACGGTAGTCTACTCCACGCTTGCCAAATATGGGTAGTGAGGCTGGCCGCCTTCGGCCACATCTACCTGCAGGCCGGGGGTCTGGGACTCCAGGGTGCGCCGCGCCGCCAGCGCCTGGGCTTCCGTCGCGCCTTCGCCCCAGTACAGAGTCACGATCTTGTCGGCGGAGAGGCCCGCCTGGGCCAGGGCCGCCAGCAGCGCTTCTTCGGCAGTCGCCGCCGCCACCTGGAGCTGCCCATCCTCCAGGCCGATGTACTGCCCGACGGCGGCCCGCACCCCGCCGATGCGGGCGTCGCGGATGGCGCGGGTCACCTCCACCGTCACCACCCGGCCCAGGGCCTCCTGAATAGCCGCCAGGTTGTCTTCCAGGGATCGCGCTGGGTTGAAGGCCAGCGCCGCGGCCACGCCCTGGGGCACGCTGCGGGTGAGCGCCACGCGCAGGCGCGGCATGCCGGGGCCTGCCCCGCCGGCGGCCTGCTGCGCTGCAACTATGATGTTCTTGTCGTTGGGCAGCAGGATCACCTCCGACGCGCCGGTGGCCTTAGCCGCCTCCAGCAACTGACCCACGCTGGGGTTCATGGTGGGGCCGCCGTTGATCACCGCGGCGCAGCCGTTTTCCCGGAACAGCCGGGCCAGCCCCGCTCCAGGCGCTACGGCAATCATCGCCAGCTTGGTTGTGGCGGCGTGGAGTTGCTCCGTGCCACCCCCCCTTTCGTAGAGGGGGGCAGGGGGGATTTCCGTCCCCGTCCCCGTCCCATGCCCGGCGGCCCACTGCTGGCTCTGCTGCGCCATGTTCTCAATCTTGATCTCGGACAGCTGGCCCAGGGACACCGCCAGGCTCAGCGCCGGGCCGGGGTCCGCCAGATGCACGTGCACCCGCACCTGGCGATGGTCGCCCACGACAACTGCCGAGCTGGTCTCATCCATGCCAGCCAGTTGGCGACGCAGTTCGTCGGGGGCCAGGTCAGTCCCCTGAATTAGGAACTGGGTGCAGTAGCCCCACTGCGCCTCCTGGCTGGCGGCGACGAAAGCCCCGGCGACGCCCGCGCCGCTTGCGCCTTGATAGCCCGCCGCCACCGTCAGCTCCAACTGGCGGGAATCGAGCCGGCCTAGATGACATAACACTCCGCCCAGGATGACCACCACGCCCATGCCGCCGGCGTCCACCACTCCTGCCTCGCGCAGGAGTGCAAGCTGTTCCGGTGTCCGGGCCAGGGCCTCCCGCGCCGCGTTATAGCCGTGCTCCCACAGCGACTGGGGGTCCAGCTCCCCCTGGGCTAGCCGCGCCTGCGCCCCTTCCGCCAGGGCGCGGATGACCGTGAGCATGGTGCCCTCCACGGGGCTGCCCACCGCGCGGTAGGCGGCGTCGGAGGCTTGGCGAAAAGCGCTGGCCAGGGTTGGCGCGTCGCAGGCGTCGTGGCCCGCCAGGGCTTCGGCCAAGCCCCGCAGGAACGCGGAAAAGATGCCGCCGCTGTTGCCCCTAGCGCCTAAGAATGCGCCCTGGGCCAGGCCCGCCGTCACTTGTCCGGCAGACGCGCCGGAGTCCGTGGGGCGCTTCTCCAGCGCCGCCCGCAGGGTCAACAGCAGGTTGGTGCCCGTGTCGCCGTCGGGCACGGGGTAGACGTTCAGCGCATTGATGACGTCCCGGTGTTGCTCCAGGAACCTGGCAGCGGCCTCAAAGCCCGCCGACAGCTCCTGCCCTCGCAGGACTCCCATTTTGCAGCCCCCAGCTAACTTACTGCCGTACTCCCAATTGTACCCAGCCAGACGGGAGACAGCCAGGTCTGGACGTCCCATCTTCCTCTGGTACTGCGGCGCCCCTGCGTAACCTGGAAGTTCTGACCGGATTAGTGACACATCTTCCTTGACGCTCCAACGTCGCCAGCCTAGAATTGCTGCCATGCGGCTGGTGAATAGTGACACAGGTATGAGAGGCTAGCGAGTGCAGCCCGCCGGTGAACGCCGTGCCCGATTGCCGCGCCCCGGCAAGTCCGCGCAACAGGGGCATGCCGCCAGCAACACCGGCGATACCCCCGGTGCTCCTGACGAAGGAGAGGAGCGGGTTATCTCCGGCGCCGTCCAGTCCGACGACGCGCCCCTGGACCTGTCTCTGCGGCCCCGAAGCCTGGCCGAGTTCATCGGTCAGGCCGAGGCCAAGGAAAACCTGGGCATCGCGGTGCAGGCGGCCAAGCTGCGCGGCGACCCTCTGGACCATGTCATCATCTACGGGCCGCCGGGGCTGGGCAAGACCACCCTGGCCCACATCATCGCCCAGGAGATGGGGGTCAAGATACGGGTAACCTCCGGCCCAGCCATCGAGCGGGCGGGGGATATGGCGGCGCTGCTCACCGGCCTCCAGCCCTGGGACGTGCTGTTCATCGACGAGATTCATCGCCTGAGCCGCCCGGTGGAGGAGGTTCTCTACTCCGCCATGGAGGACTTCTTCCTGTCCTGGATGGTAGGCAAGGGCCTGGCGGCCCGCAGCGTGAACCTGCGCATCAACCCCTTCACTTTGGTGGGGGCTACAACACGCTTCTCCCTGGTCAGCGCTCCCCTGCGGGACCGGTTCGGCTCGGTGTTCCGGCTGGACTACTACCAGCCCGCGGAGATGGAGCGCGTAGTGACCCGCTCGGCGCAGATTCTTGGCTTGGCCGCCGAGCCCGAGGGCCTGGTCCAGATCGCGGTGCGCGCCCGGGGCACTCCGCGAGTGGCCAACCGCCTGCTCAAGCGCGCCCGCGACTACGCCCAGGTGATGGCGGACGGCTGCATTACCGATGCGGTGGCCCGGCAGGCGCTGGAACTGCTCAAGGTGGATGCCCTGGGCCTGGACCAGACGGACCACCGGCTGCTGACCAGTCTGATTGACAAGTTTGACGGCGGGCCGGTGGGCCTGGAGACTCTGGCCGCCTCCCTCAGCGAGGATTCGGACACGGTGATGGAGGTGTGGGAGCCGTACCTGCTGCAGCTGGGATTTCTGGCTCGCACCCCCCGGGGCCGTGTCGCCACCCGCCGCGCTTACGAGTATTTGGGCCGCCCCTACGCCGTGGCGGGGGCGCAGGACCAGCGCCGCCTGGCGGGGCTGTGATGCGGTGGGGCGGTCTCTGCCCCGATGGTTAAATGAATTACTGAATTAAGGAGGCCTCATGATCTACGAGCTGCGCACCTACGAGACTATGCCTGGGAAGCTGCCCGCCCTTAACGAGCGGTTCGCCAAGCACACCTGCGGTTTCTTCAAGAAGCACGGCATCCACATCGTGGGTTTCTGGACCGAGGAGATTGGCACTAGCAACCAGCTGGTGTACATGCTGGGCTTTGACAGCCTGGCCGACCGGGAGAAGAAGTGGGCCGCCTTCCAGGGCGACCCCGGCTGGCACAAGGTGCGGTCGGAATCGGAGCGGGACGGCCCCATCAACGCCCGCGTCAACAACCGGATTCTGCGCCCGACTAACTACTCGCCCATGCAGTAGGTTCGGCGGGGCTGGATGCGTAGGGGCGTACAGAGGTGCGTCACTACTGGCTGCAGTGTGTGTTGCTACGCTAAAGGCGACCAGCTACAATACGTCCATGCCTCAGCCCGGCAGCGCAACTTGCCCAGGAGATAGCGCCCTTCTGTGACCACCATGCGCTCGACAATACTCCGGCCCGGTGTGGCTGGCTTCGACAAGGCGCTGGACACCGCCCAACGCGGTGGCCCGCTGGAATCTGCTGAGGCGCTGGCCTTGGCCGATGCACCTGAGGAGCGCCTGGATGACCTGTGCGCCGCCGCCGCAACGCTGAGGGACCAGGGCAAGGGCCGGGTGGTCACCTTCTCCCCCAAGGTGTTCATCCCCCTGACCCGCCTGTGCCGGGACTTCTGCGGCTACTGCACCTTCCGCCAGGACCCCGCCTCGGCTGGCGACCAGCTCTACATGACCCAGGAGCAGGTGCTGGCGGTGGCGCAACATGGCGAGAAGCTGGGCTGCACGGAGGCCCTCTTCACCCTGGGGGAGCGGCCCGAGCTGCGCTACCCTGAAGCCCAGCAGTGGCTTAACCAGCGGGGCTACCGCACTACCCTGGCGTACCTGGCGGAGATGTGCCGTTTGGTGGCCGAAAATACCCGCCTGCTGCCTCACGCCAATCCGGGCACCATGAGCCGCCACGAGATGGAGGCCCTGCGCCCCTGGAACGCATCGATGGGGCTGATGCTGGAGAGCGCCAGCCTGCGCCTGCACCAGACCGGCGGCCCCCACGAGCTGGCTCCCAGCAAGCGCCCCCGAGTGCGGCTGCGCACCATTGAGCTGGCCGGCGAGCTGGGAGTGGCTTTCACCACCGGCATCCTCATCGGCATCGGCGAGACCCGTCGGGAGCGCGTCGAGGCCCTGCTGGCAATCCGTGAGTTGCACCGGCGCTTCGGGCACGTGCAGGAGGTCATCATCCAGAACTTTCGCGCCAAGCCGGGCACGCCCATGGCCCAGTCGCCCGACGCCGGCACAGACGACCTGCGCTGGACTGTAGCGGTGGCCCGCCTGCTGCTGGGCCCCGGCATGAACCTGCAAGTGCCGCCCAACCTCAGCGCCCAGGACTATCCCGTCTACTTGAACGCCGGCATCAACGACTGGGGCGGCATCTCGCCCCTGACCATCGACTACGTCAACCCGGAGGCGCCCTGGCCGGCCATCGCCGAGCTGCGCCGCCGCTCTGCCGCGCTGGGGTTTGAGCTGCGGCCTAGGCTGCCGGTGTATCCGGAGTACGTGTCCGAACACCGGGCGGCCGCCTCGCGGTTTCTGCCCCAGACCCTGCATGCCCAGGTGTCGGCGCTGGCCGATAATCAGGGGTACGTCAAAGGGGGTATCGCCCGATATGCCGGTTGCCAATAACGCCCAACTAAACACGAACAGGCCTGCGCCCCGGGATTTGGAAGCCCTGCTGGGATGCCTCCAGCCCGACGCGGCGCGGGCCTTGTCCAATGCCCTGGAGGGTCGCGACCTGTCGGTGGAAGAAGCCCTCGTCCTCTTCGACGCCACCGGGCTGGAGTACAGCGCTCTGGTCATGGTGGCCGACGAGCTGCGCCGCCGCACCGTGGGCGACGTCGTGACCTTCGTGGTCAACCGCAACATCAACTTCACCAACGTCTGCATCAAGCGCTGCGGCTTCTGCGCCTTCAGCCGCGACTATCGGGAGGAGGAAGGCTACTTCCTGCCCATAACCGAAGTGGTGCGCCGCGCCCAGGAGGCGTGGGACTACGGCGCCACCGAGGTGTGCGTGCAGGCTGGGCTGCCCCCGCAGATGGAGGGCGACCTGTACATTCAGGTCTGCCGCGCTATTAAAGAGGCGCTGCCGGACATGCACATACACGGCTTCTCCCCCGAGGAGGTTCTTTACGGCTCGGTGCGTTCTCGCTGCACCATCCGGGAGTACCTGCAGGGGCTGAAGGACGCCGGAGTGGGCAGCCTTCCCGGCACCTCCGCCGAAGTGCTGGACCAGGAACTGCGGGACCGCATCGCCCCCGGCCGCATCTCCGTGGAGCAGTGGCTGGAGGTCATCACCACTGCCCACGAGCTGGGCATCCCCACCACATCTACTGTCATGTTCGGCCACCTGGAGACCAACGAACACCTGGCGAGGCACATCGCCCTGCTGCGCGACATCCAGCAGCGCACCGGCGGCTTCACCGAGTTTGTGCCTCTGAGCTTTGTCCACACCGAGGCCCCCATGTTTATGAAGGGCCTGGTGGACAACGTGCGGCCAGGCCCCACCGGCATGGAGGTGGTCAAGGTCCACGCCATCGCCCGCATCATGCTCAACAACTGGATGCCCAACATCCAGGCCTCCTGGGTCAAGGAAGGCGCGCGGATGTCCCAGCTGCTGCTCACCGCCGGTGTCAACGACCTGGGCGGCACCCTGATTAACGAAAGCATCTCCACCGCCGCCGGCGCCCAGCACGGCCAGCTCATGCGCCCGTCCCAGTTTCGGCAGATCATCCGCCAGGCCGGGCGCATCCCCGCAGAGCGGCACACCACCTACGCCATCAAGCGGGTGTTCAGCGACGCCGACGAAGCGCTGGACCCCCTGGATTTGGTGGGCGACAACGTGGAGGAAATCTTTGGCTCCTACCAGCGCCTGGTCAAACTGGACACCTACCGCTTCGCGCACCCTCGGCGGTTAGCCCGCAAGGGAGCAGCGCGGGGTTCTGATTCACCCCAGGGGCTGCCGAATGAGGGAGGCGCTTCGGATGCAGAAGAACATAACCCCAGCGACCCAGAAGATGATCAAGGCTAAGGGGCTGGCGGAAGTCCTTAGCAAGGTCTTGGAGGAAATCCAGGCTCTCCAATTGCCGGGGCCTGAAACCCCTAAGGTAGAGGTGGAGTGGGCGAAAGACCCGGAGATTGACGGGTGGGAGATGCTATCGGTGACTCTGTGGTGTCAGGGGTCTCCAGATCAAGCCCGGAACCTCTGGGGAAAGTTGGACCAAGCAATGAACGAGTTGCGTCAAAAGCTGTCCAAAGTTGATTTGGAGAAGCTGAATCGGTTTGTATCTGTGGGCGTTGACGTCGAATAGGCATGGCGGACTTCGACCCTGCTGAGTTCAACAACCTGGCTGGAGCCCTCCTCAGTGGTTTGTCGGGCGCGCCTTTATCCAGCTCAGCACTGGACCAGGCTAAGGTAAGGGCCGCCATTGGTAGATCATATTACGCTGCTTTCCTTACAGCTCGTCAAAAGCTCTTGGGGCAGGGCCGTTTGGGGCTTGATCGAGGGTCACAAGACCATCAGCTTGTGATAGGAGCCCTGGGTGGGGAAACGAGCGACTTGGGTGGAATGCTGTATCGTCTTCGCCAAAAACGGAACGCGGCCGACTACAATCTGAATCCTTCAGGATTTACCTTGCAGTCAGGACAATACTGGCTAGGCATCGCATCGGAAATTATCACAGCGATTGGCAGGCTCTGATGGCCGACAAAGTCCTGGCCCTGGCCGGTGGGGTGGGCGGCGCCAAGCTGGCGCTGGGCCTGGCCCGCATCCTCGAACCGGACGAGTTGATAATCGCCGTGAACACCGGCGACGACGACTGCTTCCACGGCCTGAACGTCTCCCCGGACCTGGACACGGTGATGTATACCCTGGCCGGCCTGGCCAACCCCGAAACCGGCTGGGGTTTGGCCGGCGATACCTTCCAGGCCCTGGAGATGCTGCGACGGTACGGCGCCAATACCTGGTTCAACCTGGGCGACCGCGATCTGGCGACCCACATCCGGCGCACCCAGTTGCTGAGGGAGGGCGCCAACCTGTCCCAGGCCACCGCCCAGCTGTGCCGCAGCCTGGGAGTTCGCCACCAGGTGGTTCCCATGAGTGATGACCCCGTGAGCACGGTCCTGACCACCAGCCTGGGGGAGCTGCCCATGCAGCAGTACTTCGTGCAGCACAAGTCAGAGCCTAAAGTGACGGCGGTCCACTACCGGGGCGCGGAGCAGGCCCTGCCGGCGCCGGCCTTGGCTCAGGCTCTGTCCGACGCCGATGTGGTGGTGCTCTGCCCGTCCAATCCCATTCTGAGCCTGGGCCCCATGCTGGCGATACCCGGCATTCGGCAGGGCTTGCTCAACGCCGCGGGGCACACCGTGGTGGTCAGTCCGCTGGTGGGCGGCGCAGCCCTGCGCGGCCCGGCGGCCAAGCTCATGGGCGAGCTGGGCCACCAAATCTCCAGCCTGGGTGTGGCCCGGATGTACCTGGGCCTTTGCGACATCTTCGTCATCGACCATCAGGACGCCGCCCTGGCTGCCGAAATCGATGCTCTGGGGATGCGCGCCGTCGCCGAGTCAATTATCATGAACACCGAGGATGACAAGATAGCGCTGGCCCGGCGCGTGCTGGATTTGGGGGGCTGGTAGGTTGAGGATAGCTTGGTTGGCAGTTTGATGGACCCGCGACTGGAGTCTCGGACGGGCGTTGTTGCCGTCGTCCCCATGAAGCCCTTGAGCAGCAGCAAGACTCGGCTGTCCCGGCAGCTTACCAGCCAGGAACGGGCCGACCTCACCATCGGCATGCTGCGCCACGTGCTGCGGGCCACCCGGGAAGCGGTGGATTCCTGCTGGGTGGTTGGCGGCGACGACCGGGTGCTGGCGCTGGCCGAAGAGGTGGGGGTGGTCTGGAAGCGAGATGCGGGCCGAGACCTGAACGAGACCATCACACTGGCTTTCCAGGAGGTCTTTGCCCTGGGCAAGTCGGCGCTGTACCTGGCCGGCGACCTGCCCTTCCTGAAGTCCGCCGACATCCACAACCTGCTCCAATCTTCCCGTCGCAACACCAACATCACCCTGTCGCCGGCGCGCAAAGATAACGGCACCAACGCCATCCTGGTTCCCGCGGGACTCCTCTTCCATCCGGAGCTGGGCCCCCGCAGCTTCCAGCACCATTTGGCCCAGTCGGCGCGGTTGGGGGTCTCCGTGGCAATGTGCTACAGCCCCGGCCTGGGCTTTGACCTGGACACCTTCGACGACTTGGAGGCCTATGAAGTGATGGAGCCGGGCTTGTTGGCCCGCCTGGTGCCCCAGTGGCTCCCGCCCAATCCCGGCCTGCCCATGACGCCGCTCTTCCCGCCTCGAGGCAGCCGTGGCTGACGGCTGCGCCAAGCTGGGAGTTTTGCTGCCCACTCGGGGCCTGCTGTTCAACCCGGACCAGCCCCAGGATGCGGGCGTACTGTTCAAGCTGGCGCGGCAAGCTGAAGACGCGGGACTGGACTCAGTGTGGGTGGGCGACAGCCTCACCGCCAAGCCCAGGCTGGAGCCTTTTGCCACCCTGGCGGCGGTGGCGGCCCAGACCCGGCGGGTGCGCCTGGGCACCGCCGTGCTGCTCATGGCCCTGCGCCACCCGGTGCTGCTGGCCCAGACCCTGGCCACGGTAGACCTCATCTCCCAGGGGCGCTTGGTTGTGGCTGCCGGCGTGGGCGGCGCCTTCAACGACGCCCAGCAGCAGGAATGGCGCAACGCCGGGGTGCTTCCCTCCCAGCGGGCCCGCCGCCTGAAGGAGATGGTGCAGGTGGTGAAGGGGCTGGGCTCCGGTCAGCCCTTCAGCTTTCATGGTCGCCACTTTGACCTGGATGACGTAGTCATGGAACCGAAGCCAGTGCAGCCGGGCGGAGTGCCCATCCTGCTGGCTTGCCACGGCCGCGCCCGCCATGAGGCCCAGTACCGCCGCGCCGCGCGCTTGGCCGACGGCATCATCTCCATCTCCGACACGCCGGCGGAGTACAGGGAGATGGTGCAGCGGGTGCGCAGCATGGCCGCCGAGCTGGGCCGCGACCCGGCGCGGCTTCAGACGGTGATGTACCTCACCGTCAACGTGGAGCCGGATACGCGGCGAGCGGCCACGGAGGCGGAAAGCTATTTGATGTCCTACTATGGCGCTAACATTTGGGGAACTCGCTGGGGGCCCTTCGGCGACCCGGCGCGGGTGCGGGATCGCATGGCGGAGTACGCCGCGGCGGGCGCCCAGACCATCATCTTGCGCTTCGCCGCCCCTGACCCCCAGCGGCAGTTGGACCTATTCCTGGAACACATCGCGCCGCACTTTTTGCCCTGATGGGCGTGACACACTGGAGGTGACTCGTTGTATCCCATTGACCTGAGCGGGAAAAAGGGAGTGATCCTGGGGGTGGCCAACGACCGGAGCATAGCCTGGTCGGTGGCCCGCGCCCTGGCCCAGGCGGGGGCGCGGTTGGCGCTGACCTACCAGAACGATCGCCTCAAAGAGCGCGTCGACCGGCTGGCAGCCACCCTGGGTGGTGCGCTGGTGTTGCCGTGCGACGCCACCGACGACGCCCAGATCGCCGCCTTGTTCCAGCAGGTGGGCCAGAGCTTTGGCGACATCTCCTTCCTGGTGCACAGCATCGCCTATGCCAACCGGGAAGACCTAGCGGGCGACTTCTTTCAGACCAGCCGGGAAGGCTTCAAGCTGGCCCTGGAGATTAGCGCCTACTCCCTGCTTCCTTTAGTCAAGCACGCCTTGCCCCTGATGACCGGCGGCGGCAGCGTGGTCACCATGACCTTCCAGGCGTCCCAGCGCGTGTACCCCGGCTACAACGTCATGGGCACCGCCAAGGCGGCCCTGGAGCAGGAGGTGCGCCAGTTGGCCGGCGAGCTGGGAGCCCGCAACATCCGGGTGAACGCGGTGTCGCCGGGCCCGCTGGAGACCCTGGCGGCCCGGGGGATTCACGGTTTCATGGACCTGAAGCGGGTGCATGCTGAGCGTTCGCCCATGCGCCGCAACATTACCCCGGAGGAGGTGGCGGCCACGGCATTGTTCCTGTGCAGCGACATGTCCAGCGGCATCACCGGCGCCATCATACCGGTGGACGCCGGCTACCACATCATGGGCGTCTGAGGGGG
>SHYG01000035.1 GCA_009692925.1 Dehalococcoidia bacterium | reverse complement strand
CTGGGCAGGTGTTCCAAGAGGGGAGCACGGAGAGGGGTTTACTGGAACACCCAGCAGCATTATCATACGTGACAGGGACACGGGACTTTCGCGCGGTAGACTCTCTTATTTTGGCCTAATCGCTGTCCTGACGATGGGGACCACCTCAGTCAAGGGGCGGAGACTCCATTTAGCATAACCCGTCCACTCCACAGGCCATAATTTTAAGCCAGCAAAGATAAAGGGTAGCCCAATCTGCGGCAGGCTAACGGTGAGCGGCGGCAGACTGTGTTGGAATGTGCATGACTTGGCGGTGCTGACGACGTGAACCCCCTCAAACTCACCCTCCAGAACTTCCTGTGCTACCGGGAGAACGTGCCCACCCTGGACTTCACCGGCCTGCACCTGGCCTGCCTGTCCGGGGCCAACGGCCACGGCAAGTCGGCCCTGCTGGATGCCATCACCTGGTCCCTGTGGGGCGAAGCTCGGAGCCGGACCCAAGACGAGCTAATCTCCTACGGCGCCGACGAGATGCGCGTGGAGCTGGAGTTCCTGGCCCGCGACATCCGCTATCGGGTCATCCGCAGCCACGCCAGGGGCGGCGGCCGCCGTCGCCAGGGCGTTACCGATCTGCAGCTCCAGGTAGCGGCCAGCGGTCAGCCGTCAGCCATCAGCAGCCCTTCCACCGGTGAGGGGCGGGGGCGGATAGCTGACAAGCTGACCACTGACAGCTTGGTGTGGCAGCCCATCACCGGGAACTCGGTGCGGGAGACCCAGGCCAAGATCGAGCAAGTCCTGGGCCTGGACTACGACACCTTCATCAACTCCGCTTTCCTGCTCCAGGGCCGTGCCGACGAGTTCACCAACAAGACCGCCGCCGAGCGCAAGGTGGTGCTAGGCAAGGTGCTGGGCCTCTCCGCCTACGACCGGCTCCAGGACCATGCCAAGGAGCGGCTGGCGGCGCAGCGCGAGTCTGCCGACCGGCTGGGCGGCGCAGTGGAGGCCATGTCCCGGCAGGTGGAGGCCCTGGGGGATCCATCCCCGGAGCTGGCCGGCGTGGGCTTGCGGCGAGAGGCCCTGGCGGAGCAGCTCCAGCGCCAGTCCCAGGGGGCCGAGGCTCTGCGAAGCCGGGTGGGAGAGTTGCAGCGGCAGCGGGACGATCTCGCCGCGCTGCAGAAGCGGATGCAGTCCCTGCGCCAGGATCTCGCCCTGGGGGAAGCCGGCCTGCGGAATGCCCAGCAGCGGGTGGGCGAGTACCAGGCCATCATCCAGCAGGCGGAGGCCATCCAGCGCGGGGCGGCCCAGCTGCAGGAAGCCCGCCGCAGCTACCAAACCCTGGAGCAGTCCCGCGTGGGCTTTGAGGCCCTGCGCCGGGAGCAGGAGTCCCTGGAGCGGCTCATGGACACCCGCCGCGCCCGGCTGGAAGAGCGCCTGCGCCAGCTCCGCCAGCAGGAGTCGGAGTTGGCGGCCCAGGCTCAGGAGACCCCCGCATTAGCCACACTGCTGGATGTTGCCCGTCGGCAGCTTGCGGCGCTGGAGCCGGAGGAGCAGGCAGTGGTCGGGCAGCGGGAGCGCCTGCAGCGGCTGGCCGGCGGCATCGGTGAGGCGCGCACCACCTCCGAGCGCTTCCGCGTTGAGGGCCTGGAGCTGAAGGCCAAGCTGGAGTTTATTGATCGCACTGGACACGCCGAGGCGGTGTGTCCCCTGTGCCAGGCCTCCCTGGGCGCCGACGGCTGCCAGCGGCTGGCGCAGGTGTACCAGGGAGAGATTGCGGACAAGCGCCGCCTCTACCGTGACAACCAGGCCAGCCTGCAACGGCTCGAATCGGAGAAAACCGCGGCACAAGATGAGCTGCGGCGGCGGGAGCAGGCCCTGGAGCGATCCCGGCAGGAGTCGCAGCGCAAGGTGGGCGACCTGGAGCGTCGGCTGGAGCAGGCCGGGCGAGCGCAGGAGGGACGGGCCCAGGTCGCGGAGCAGCTGGCGGCGGCCCAGGCGATGCTGGAGTCGGGAGAGTTTGCTGCTTTGGAGACCCGGCAGCGGGAGGACTTGGCAGTACAGATGGCCGCGCTGGGCTACGACGAGGAGGCCCGTCAGTTGAGCTACCGGCAGACCCAGGAGCTGCAGGCGTTTGAGGATCGGCAGCGCCGTTTGGCCCAGGCCGTGGCTGGCCTGCCTCAGGAGGAGGAGGCACTGGCTGGCGCCCAGGATATGCTGAGCCGTCGCCGCGAGGAGCTGGCTGGCCAGGAGTCGCAGCTGCGCGCGGGGCAGGCGGCCCTGGCGGAGCTGCCCCAGGGGGAGGCCAGGCTGCGGCAGGCGGAACAGGCGCTGCGTGAGGCCGTAGCTAGCCAGCAGACTGCTCAGGCCAGGGAGGCGCTGCTGAAGGACCAGCAGCGGCGGCTGGAGGTGTTGCGCCAGGAGTCGGCGGAAGCGTCGGAGCACCTGAAAGCGTTGCAGGAGGAGCAGGCGGTCTACCGGGAGCTGGTCACCGCCTTTGGCCGCCAGGGTGTGCAGGCCATGCTCATCGAGACGGTAGTGCCCCGGCTGGAGCAGGAGGCCAACCTCTTGCTGGGGCGCATGACCGACAACCGGATGCACTTGCAGTTGAAGACGCAGCGGGAGCGCCGCACTGCCAGTCGCGGCGGCCAGGATGATCTCATCGAAACCCTGGAGATTCTGGTGCAGGACGAGCTGGGGCCCCGCGCCTACGAGATGTACAGCGGCGGCGAGGCCTTCCGGGTGAACCTGGCACTGCGCATTGCCCTGTCGCGGGTGCTGTCCCAGCGCATGGGCGCGCCGCTGCCCACGCTGTTCATTGACGAGGGGTTTGGCACCCAGGACGCTGCGGGCCGGGAGCGGATTGTGGATGTCATCAGCACCATCCGGGACGAGTTTGACAAGATTATTGTCATCACCCACCTGGATGACCTGAAGGACCAGTTCCCCGACCGCATCGAGGTGTGGAAGGAGCCCTCGGGGTCAACGTTTAGGTTGAGCTGAGGGGTGGACCTATTCTGCCGGGATTAGGAGATTAGGGGATGGTTTCTTGAGGAAATCCCCAAATCCCGGCGAGTAAACCCTAAGGTACGCGGCGAAATATGAATGTCGGCTAGAAGCCTCATGCCGCGCTGGAGGTTTTCTCGCTGGCCAGCCAGGCGCCATACTTGGCGGCCTGGTACACGTCCTCTTTCTCCATCTCAGGGTACTCGCGGGTGATGTCGCTGGCGGTGTACCCATCGCCTAGGAGCTTGAGCACAAACTCTACCGTGATCCGCAGTCCCCGGACCGTGGGCTTGCCGTTGCAAACGGCGGGGTCAACTCTGATTCGGTCAAGCATAATAAGCTCAATATAAGGGGAATTGCACGGTTCCGCAAGGATAAGGGTGTGACTAGGAGATTGGGGGTAGGTGCTTAGACGAAATCTCCTAATCCCGAAATGCCGGCTTGCACGTCCCCATCTACCGAGACCACACCTGGGCGATTACGTCCACCTCCGCTGGAGTAAGGAGAGAGTTCGAGTTATACAGCACCAGATTGTATCTGCCGGTAGTGCCGGCGATCAGGGAAAAGACCTGCACCCCGTCTATAGGACTGGCATTCACCGCCACGCGTCCCGAGGGGTCTTCCGCAAGGAACCTGACGCTCACATCAGGAGCGTCCAGACTATACCTGCTGAGTATCGTCAGCGTTCCCTCAGCACGCTGGCCTGCTTGCATGTGCAGAAAAATGGTCTGCACGTATCCGGAGGGGATCATTACCCGTGAGTTGATATTGGACACCACCACCGGCGCCGCAACGGGTGCTGGCTGACCGCCGCATCCGGTGGCCAGGAGAGCCAGAATCAGCGCGTGGCAGCGGACCGCAGCACTACTGTGGGCATTCCAGACTAGCCAATTCCGGGCACGGCCTCCCCTACGGCTGAATCAGCACCCGCAGGCTGCCGTCGGGCTCCTTGCGCTGGGTGAGCAGCTTGTGCCCGGCGCGCTCGGCCCACAGCATAACGTCGTAGATGTTCAGGGCGTCGCCTAGAATCGCCTCCACAAAGGAGCGCGGGTCGGTGGACACCTGCTGAGTCAGCGCGGCGATGACTCCGGCGCAGCTCTTGCCCCGGCCATCCACCACCGCCCAGCCGCCGCTGTGCCCGTTGCCGCTGGCCGCCGCGGCTGCCGCGCCGGTGTGTACCGGCAGCTCACCGCTCTTGCGGCGGTCCACTTCATGTTTGAAGCGCGCCACCGACTGCCAGGCCACCGCGCGGCCCCGGTCGCCATCGGCGCACACCGCGCCGCGCACGCCCACAATGTCCGGGTTGATGCGGGCCAGCTCGTCTAGGTCGTCAATCTTTAGATGGCCCGACAGAGCGGTGCTCAGGCCGAGCTGCTTGCCCTGGAACACCATCTCCCGCAACTCCGTCTCGGACAGAAAGTCAAACAGGTTGCGCCCGTCCTTGGTCAGGGTGTCCACCAAGAAGCCGTCGCACTGCCCCTCTTTGGCCAGCCGCACCATCAGGTGGGGGTCAAGGCCCCCCGGGTACAGGTGGTTGTCGGCGAAAAGCGATCCCACCAGCTTGGTGTTACTGCCTTCCAGCGCCCGGCGGGACTGTTGCAGAATCTCCACCGCCCGGTCGTACTCGGTGGTGCAGAAGCCTACCTTCACCGAGGTGGCGTTGAGCAGGGCGGCGGCGTGTACCGCCATGGCCACGGTGCCGGGCTGGTTGGGCACCACGCCCAAGGTGACGCTAACGTGCTTGTCGGCGGGAATCTGGGCGCGCACCTGGCGCACGATGGACGGGTGACCGGAGCCCACCAGGGCCTCCTGCAGGTTCTTCACGTCCACCACATCGGCGCCGCCGCGCTCGGCCTCCAGCGCCTCCTCCACGTCCTGCACACTTACCATCAGCAGCATCCCCGAGGCGAAGTTGTTGTTGCCGGTAATCCAGCCCGCGCGCCCGCTGGCCACGGCTGAAGTCGAGGCGGCCACTGCGGCCGGCCGGGGCGGCCGGGGCTTCAGGGGCTCCAACTCCCGCTTGAGGCGGGACTTCTCCTCCTCCGTCAGGCTGGGCAGCGGCGCGCGCACTGGCCCGCCCGCCAGGCCCATCAGCTCGCCCCAGTATTTGACCATCGCCACCGGCAGAGTGCCGTTGAATTTGTCCACGGTACGAGTCCACCAGGCGTCGGAAAGCTCGTTGAGGCGGCGAAGGTGCTTATCGTAGAACTGCTCGTCCAGGTTGCCCTGGGTGGCCTTCTCGATGAACTGGACATAGTGGTTGCACTCGGGCGTGTCGAAGCGCCAGTCGGAGGTGTTGGCGAACATCACCTGCTGCTGGAACCCCAGCTCTTTGGCCTTCCAGAAAATCCACTCGTCGGGGGTGCTGATGACGGCGTTCTTGCCCGCCAGCAGGTGGGTCTCAATGGAGAGCTGCTGGTTGAAGCTGGCTTCCTTCACGCCCACCACGTTGGGTATCTGGCACATGCGCTGGAGGTTCTGGGGGCTGACCACGATGTTGAACTGGGGCGAGTTGTAGAACATGATGCCCAGGGAGGTGTGGTCCGCCAGCAGGCGCACCCACTCAATCACCTGGTCGTCGGTCTTGGCGGCGATGTAGGGCGGCGCGACGATGAGCAGGTCAAAGCCCGCATCTTCCGCATGGCGGGCCAGGGCCAGCATCTCCGGCAACGAGGTGTGGGTGACGTGGGCGCCGATGGGCCACTGCCCGCGGGCCTCGTCGGCCACGATGTCCATGATCTGGATGCGCTCCTCTCGTGACAGGCTCCAGAACTCGCCCATGCCCCAGCAGCAGCCGGCGCCCCGGGTGCCCAGGCGGCGGATGTGGCGGATGTTGCGCCGCAGACCCGCCTCGTCGACGCGGTTGTCGGAGGTGAAAGGCGTGGTCAGGGTAGTCCACTGGCCCTTGAGCGTTTCCCGGGCCCATTCCTTGGCTTCCTGCTTGGTGTAGCGTGCCATTCTGCAAACTCTCCCGTATGAGCAACTGCTTCCGGGGCGGGCGGACCTGGCCTAGTCTGCCGCCATCTGCTCCGGCACCAGCTAGTCTACGCACCGCTGCCCCCAGCGTCAATACGATTAGCCATCAGCAGTCAGCAGTCAGCCATCCAGTCAGCCGTCAGGCGCAGCCCTACTCTACCTTACTCCGACTTGGGGGTTGGTGGGCGCTGATAGCTGACGGCTGACCGGCTGGCTGGCTTTTGCCGGCTGGCACTGGGGGCAGTACCAGGTGGTGCGGGAGCGCACGGTCATGCAGGCCATGTCGCTGACGCAGTTGGGACAGGATGCGCCTTTAGCGCGGGGGATGGTCCAGGTCTCCAGGGCGGGCGGCGGGTCGGGCCACTCCGCGGCGCGGGAGCGGTCGTACTGGGCCAGCGCGCTGGATAGTGCTGCCACGATGCCGTCCCGCAGCCGGGCCAGCTCCGCCGCGGAAAGGTCCCAGCCGAGGCGCAGCGGGTGTATGCCCGCCAGGAAGAGAGACTCGTCGGCGTAGAGGTTGCCTATCCCGGCCACCATCGCCTGATCCAGCAACAAAGCCTTGATGGGGGCGTTATGGCCTGCCAGTCCCAAGCACAGGTCCTCCACACTGAAGCCGGGCTCCAGCGGTTCCGGCCCCAGGGGTGGCAGCGCCTCCTGAGGGTCGGCCACCAGCCACAGCTTGCCGAACTTGCGGCTATCCAGGAAGCGCAGCTCCCGCCCGTCGTCCAGGGGGAAGGTGTGGCGCAGGTGCGGCGGCGCGGGTTGGTTTTGGGGATGCACCCGCAGGCGGCCCGCCATTCCCAGGTGGGCGATGAAGGTTGCGCCGGTATCCAGGGGCATCAGCAGGTACTTGCCCCGCCGTTGCACCGACTCCACCCGGCTCCCTGGGAGCTGCTGCTGCAACTCCCGCAGAGACGGGTTTTTGAGGGTGTTGGCCCAGCTTATGTTAACGCCGGTGAAGCGGCGGCCCGGCAGGCCAATCTGCACCAAGTAGCGGCGGGTGTTCTCGACTTCAGGCAGTTCGGGCATTGGAGGCCCTACACCCGCCGCACGCCCAGCGTCACTTCCATGCCCTCTACCTTCTGGGCCTCGGCGCTGGCGCCTTCCGGGGGTGCGCCGGCCACCAGCTTGTCGCTCAGGGTCTCTTGTTGTACGTACTCGGCGTGGCGGCGCAGCACCCGGTCTATCTCCGCTGGTCCCTGGTAGTAGGTGATAATTCGGTCGGTAATCTCAAACCCGGCGTCGCGGCGCAGGTTCTGGATGCGGTGCACCAACTCCCGGACCATGCCCTCGTCCCGCAGGTCGCTGGTGAGGACCGTGTTCACCGCCACCAGGTAGCCGTCTTCGTGATTGACCATGTAGCCATCCACCATTCTCATGCCGGGCATCACTGCGTCCATTCGGCCGGTGGTGGCGGCAATGACCTTCTGGTAGAGGTCTGATGCGGCGTCAATAAACCTAAGCTCTTTGACGTTGAGCTCCTCCAATATCTGGGACGTCATGGGGCCAAGGGCTTGCGCCTCCTGCGGGTTGCGGGTGAGCACCGCCACATCCGCCAAGGGCTGGCGCACCTTGAGCCCCGCCTTGGCGCGGGCGGCCCGCCCCATGCTGCAGATGCGCATGGCCAGGCGGGTGGCCTCCATGAGCGGCTGGTCCACCAGCGACTCATCCGCCACGGGGAACTGGGCTAGGTGTACGCTGTCGGGGGCGCTGGGGTTCACTGAGCGCACCAGGTTCTGGTACATCTCCTCGGCGACGAAGGGCGCCAGCGGGGCCATCAGCCGGGCCACAGTCTCCAGGCAGGTGTACAGGGTTGCATAGCCCGACAGCTTGTCGGTATCGCCCTCGCTGCTGTGAGAGGTGCTCAGTCCCGGCTTCCAGAAGCGGCGGCGGCTGCGGCGCACGTACCAGTTGGAGAGATGGTCAATGAACTCCTGCAGTCGCCGCCCCGCGTCGGTGGGGTTGTAGTGCTCCAGGTAGTCGTCCACCTGGCCCACCAGCACGTTCAGCTCCGACAGCACCCAGCGGTCCAGCTCGTTGTCCGGCTTCCAGCCCGCGGGAATCTGGCTGGGGTGGAAGCGGTCAATGCTGGCGTAGTTGGTGAAGAAGGAGTAGACGTTCCACAGGGTGAGCAGCACCCGGCGCAGGGTCTCCTGCACCAGGCGGTCGGAGAAGCGGCGCGGCTCGCCGGGCTGCGAGGCGGTGAACAGGTACCAGCGCAGGGCGTCGGCGCCGTGGGCGTCCAGCACGCCCAGGGGCGCCACCACGTTGCCCACCCGCTTGCTCATCTTGCGGCCCTTCTCGTCCAGGATCAGGCCCAGGCAGATGACGTTGCGATAGGCCGGCTGGTCGAAGAGCAGGGTGCCCAAAGCGTGGAGGCTGTAGAACCAGCCGCGGGTCTGGTCCACCGCCTCGCAGATGTAGTCGGCAGGGAAGCGGCCATCGGTGGCGATGGTGTCGTTGTCAAAGGGGTAGTGCCACTGGGCGTAGGGCATGGCGCCCGAGTCGAACCAGGCGTCCATCACCTCGGGGATGCGCCGCATCTGCCCAGCGCATTCAGGAGTGGAGCAGCGCAGATGGATGTCGTCCACGTAGGGGCGGTGCAGGTCCAGGTCTTTGAGCTTGCCGCGCTGCCGGGGCGCCACCCGCTCCCGCAGCTCCGCCACGCTGCCGAAGCAGTCGGTGCCGCGGCACTCCGGGCACTGCCAGATGGGGATGGGCGTGCCCCAGTACCGCTCCCGGGAGATGGCCCAGTCCACGTTGTTGCGCAGCCACTCGCCGAAGCGCCCCTCCTGAATGTACTCTGGGTACCAGTTGATGGCCTGGTTGCCGCTCACCAGCTTGTCCTTCACCGCGGTGGTGCGGATGTACCATGAGGACTTTGCGTAGTAGAGCAGGGGCGTGTCGCAGCGCCAGCAGAAGGGGTAGGTGTGCTTGTAGACGTCCCGCCGGTACAGCAGCCCTCGCTCCTGGAGCTCTCTCATGATGAGCGGGTCGGCCTGCTTGACGAACTTCCCGGCGAAGGGGTAGCTGCCGGTGACGATGCCCTGCAAGTCCACGGGCTGCACGAAGGCCAAACCCTTCTCCCGGCCCAGGGTCAGGTCCTCGTCGCCGAAGGCCGGGGCGATGTGGACAATGCCGCTGCCGTCCTCCATGGACACAAAGCCGGCGCTGACTACTGAAGGTGCAAACTCCGTGGCGAGGCCCAGCTCCACCACCGTTCCGGAGGGGCCTTCCCGGCGCTGGAACTGGCGGATCTCCGCGCCGAAGGCGGCGGGCGAGTATAGCGGCTCGTAGCGCACTCCCACTAGGTCGGCGCCTTTCAGGGTGCCCACTACGGTGTAATCGTGCTTGAGGGCGGCGGACAGCAGCTTGGTGGCTAGCACCAGGCGCTCGGTAACGCCGTCACCGTCTACCGGGGAGGGTAGGGGCGCACGGCTGTGCGCCCCTACGACTTCAACCACCGAGTACTCTTCATCGTGGCTAACCGCCAGGGCAGTGTTGCCCGGCAGTGTCCAGGGCGTGGTGGTCCAGGCCAGCAGGTAGGTGGGGGTGTCTGAGAATAAGAGCGCCCCCGGCCCGTCTTGGCCCCCCTTTGCGAAAGGGGGGTTGGGGGGATTTCCCCCGTGGTTGTCAGACGGCTCCACCCGGAACTTGACGAACACCGAGGGGTCCGGGGTGTCCTCCTTGTAGCCCAGGGCCACCTCGTGGGAGCTGAGGCTGGTGACGCAGCGCGGGCAGTGGGGCGTGCCGCGCAAGTCCTGGTACAGCAGGCCCTTGTCCCAAAGCTGCTTCAGGATCCACCAGCCGGTCTCGATGAAGCTGTTGTCCAGGGTGACGTAGGCGTTCTCGGTGTCCACCCAGTAGCCAATGCGGTCGGTGAGGGTCTCCCACTCCTTCACGTAGCGGAACACGCTGTCCCGGCAGCGGCGGTTGAACTCCTCGATGCCGTACTCTTCGATGTCGCGCTTGGTTTTGAGGCCCAGCTCCTTCTCAACTTCCAGCTCCACCGGCAGGCCGTGGGTGTCCCAGCCGCCTTTGCGCAGGCAGCGGAAGCCCTTCATGGTGCGGTGGCGGCAGATGACGTCCTTGAACACCCGCGCCAGCACGTGGTGGATGCCGGGGCTGCCGTTGGCGGTAGGCGGGCCTTCAAAGAGCATGAACAGAGGCGCGCCGGGCCGCTCGGTCTCGGAGCGATGTAAGACATCCTTGTCCTTCCAGAGCTGCAGGACGCGGGCGTCCAGCTCCGGAAAGCTGACTCGGCTGGATACGGGCTGAAACATGGGTCAGATACCTCTTGGATGGGGTGGGGAATTTGGAGGGTATTATAGCGTAATAGCGAGTCATTGAATGGTCGCTGCCGCTACGCTATCCTACGCTAAATGTGTTTATGCAGATGCTAGGAGGTTCAACTCGACTATTAGAGACACACCCTCAGCCACTTCCCTGCCCTTGTCCCGACTCCTTAACCCGCATTCCCCATTTAGCGTGAAACACTGGTGGAATCTATCGGCAATATTCTCGCTTACGCAGTTACTTCATAAGCGTTGGTGAAGCACAACCGTTATAATAGGCCCATAAGGTCAGGTCCTGTCTTCCGATAGCGTAATCATCTACTTCTGCTGGAAATATGAGTGCGCTTCTCGCAAGTCTAGGAGCGGCAGCTAGCTAACACCTCACCCCCACAGCTTGTAAAAGTGGTTCAGGGGGCCGTGGCCTTGGCCTATAGGGAAGGAGCGGCGGATGGCCTCCGTAACGTACTCCTTGGCCAAGGCCACCGCCTCCAGCACAGTCAGGCCCCGGGCCAGGCCCGCCGCCACCGCCGAGGCGAAGGTGCATCCGGTGCCGTGGGTGTTGGTGGTCGGGATGCGCTCCGCGGTGAACTCCTGGAAGCGCGAACCGTCGTAGAACAGGTCGGTGGCGGGGCCTTCTCTATGGCCTCCCTTGACCACCACGGAGCGGGCGCCCATGCCGATGATCTTCTCGGCGGCGCGGCGCATATCGGCATCGGAGGCAATCTTCAGTCCGGTAAGCACCTCCGCCTCCGGTATGTTGGGGGTGACCACCGCCGCCAGGGGCACTAGCTGGCTGCGCAGGGCCTCCACCGCCTCTTGTCTGAGCAACGAGTCGCCGCTCTTGGCCACCATCACTGGGTCCACCACCAGCTGGCGCACCCGGTGGCGCTTCAGCTCGGCAGCCACCAGCTCCACGATGGCGCTGCTGGAGAGCATGCCGGTCTTCACCGCGTCGGCGCCGATGTCCCCCATGACCGCCGCAATTTGCGCGGCGATGATGTCGGTGGGCACCTCATGCACCGCGGTGACCGCCACCGTGTTCTGGGCGGTGATGGCGGTAAGCACCGACGTGCCGTAGACGCCCAGGGCGGCAAAGGTCTTGAGGTCGGCCTGGACGCCGGCGCCGCCGCCCGAGTCGGACCCCGCGATGGTCATGGCCCTGGGTACGCGGGTAGCTCTGGTCATGTCTTCCTCCAACCGTGCACGTAACCGTGCAGGCAAAAGTGGAGGCTGCCGGGCGGCAAGTCCGGTTCCCGCCTAATCCCTGGAAGACGGCTCCGAGGGCGCATCGGGCAACCGCCAATCCGCGGGAAACTCAGATTCGCCAGGCCCAACCTCGGCGAACTCGGGCTCGCCTCTCCGGCCGATTTCTTCACCCTCGGCCAGGATGTTGATGGGGATGGCCGGTAGGGTCTCCATGTGCAGCCCCGCCCGGACCCCGATCTCCAGGGACAACTGGGCTACCGCCTCGTTGTCGTCGGCCTCGGCCATCATGATAAAGTCGTATTCGCCAAGGACGCCGTACTGACCCAGGATGGTGGCGCCACGCTTGCGGACCTCTTGGACCGTCTCGATGACCAGGCGAGGGTTGGCATGGAGCATCCGCTGCCCCTCGTTGGTCAGCGTGCCCAGCAGGAAATATAGCGACATGAACAGCTCCCAGCGCGACTTGGATGTTTGGATGTTTTAGCTAGTCGTAACAGTATAGACCTGAAGTCGTGGCATCGGCTACAGCGTCAGAAGGCGACTAACGGCGGATTGCTGGCCGAGTCGCCCCATGCTCATCCCTTGAGGCGGGCGAAAGTCGGGCCTATAATTAGGCCATTCTTCACGGCGCACGGCACGTTACTGGCGCGCCAATCTTGCAGGATGATACAGGATGCCGGTAAAGTCCAAGGCTCCGCGCCGCAAGAAGGGCGCCGCAGACTCCCCCAGCGTCAGCATCCCTGAGGCCATCCGCCTGCTGTCGGGCGCCTACGAGCCCCTGCCCCACGAGGGGCGGCTGGAGCCAGCCGAGGAGCTGGTGTTCACCATCCTGTCCCAGCATACCTCGGATATCAACTCCGGCCGCGCCTTCCAGCGGCTGCAGGAACGGTTTGGCACCATGGAGGCGGTGGCCCAGGCAGAGGTGTCGGACATAGAGGCGGCCATCGCAAGCGGCGGCTTGGCCAAGATCAAAGCGCCGCGCATCAAGTTGGTGCTGAACCGGGTGCTGGAGCTGAACGGCTCGCTGGACCTCTACTTTCTCAAGGAGATGCCCCTGGCGGAGGCCAAGGCGTGGCTGCGGCAACTTCCCGGCGTCGGCCCCAAAACCGCGGGAATCATCCTCAGCTTCTCCCTGGGGATGCCGGCCATGGCGGTGGACACCCACATCTTCCGGGTGTGCCAGCGGCTGGGGTTCATCGGCCCCAAGGTGACGGCGGACAAGGCGCACGATATACTGGAAGCCGTAGTAGCGCCGGAGCAGGTGTACCAGTTCCACGTGAGCCTGATCACCCACGGGCGGCAGACCTGCAAGGCGCAGCGGCCCCTCTGCCACCAGTGCGTCGTGGCGGAAGGCTGCCCCTCCCGGAAGCAGTTTGTGAGTGTATCTGAGATTTAGAACCGATACTACAACCGCAGAGAGCGCTGAGATCGCAGAGAATCTACGATTGTTTGTCCCTGGTCTTAAAGAGTGTTCAAAAGGCGTCCCTCCTCCTTTCCAACGGGGAGAGGGGATAGGCCATCCCGTCCCCCCTTACGAAGGGGGGCTACAGGGGCGTCGTGCCCCGACTTCCGCCGCGCGGCGCTGGGCGCAGACCACCCCCTCTGTATCTCCCACTTCGTAAGGGGGAGAAGGGACGCTTTTTAGACACCCCTTTAGTGAACCACGAGTATTTGCTCAGCGGTCTCTGTGTTCTCAGCGGTGAGTTTTCGCATAGAGATTTAACTGGAGGAGAGACCCTGTGAAGGTTGGCATCATCAACGTGACTGGATACGCAGGCGCCGAGCTGGCCCGCATCCTGTACCAGCACCCGGAGGTGGAAATCGCCTCGGTAACGGGGCGCAGCGCCGCCGGCCAGAAGCTGGGCGATGTGTTTCCCCATCTTTCGCCATTAGGCCTGACCATCACGCCGGACCTGGAGGGCAGCCTGGATTTGGTGTTCTCAGCCCTGCCCCACAAGGCCAGCGCCGAGGCGGTAATTCCGGTGCTGGAACAGGGCGTGAAGGTGGTGGACATCAGCGCCGACTTTCGCCTGAAGCAGGCCGCCGAGTACCAGATGTGGTACGGCGTCCAGCACCCGGCTCCATCCTACCTGGAAGAGGCGGTGTACGGCCTCACCGAGCTGCATCGGGAAGATATCCGGAGCGCCCGGCTGGTGGCCAACCCTGGCTGCTATCCCACCAGCGCCATCCTGGCAATGGCCCCGGCGGTGAAGCTGGGCCTCATCGAGCCCGACATCATCATTGACAGCAAGTCGGGCGTGTCCGGCGCCGGGCGCGGCCTGAGCCTGGGCGCCCACTTTTCGGAGGTCAACGAGAACGTGATGGCCTACGCCCTGGAGGGCCACCGGCACCTGCCGGAGATCACCCAGGAGCTGGGCGAGCTGGCGGGCAAGGCCCCCGCCGTGACCTTCCTGACCCACCTCATTCCTATGACTCGGGGCATCCTCAGCACCTGTTACGCCAAGCTGCGGGACGGCGCGGGCGGTGCCAAGACCAGCCAGCGGCTGCAGGAGCTGTACCGGGAGTTCTACGCCGACCACCCCTTTGTGACGGTGACTGGCAAGCCGCCCCAAACGAAGCAGACCCTGGGCAACAACTGGTGCCTGCTGCACCCGGTGGTGGACACCCGCACGGGCCGCCTCATCGTCATCAGTTGCATAGACAACCTGGTCAAGGGCGCGGCGGGCCAGGCAGTGCAGAACATGAACCTGATGTGCGGCTTCCCGGAGGACACCGCGCTGCGGGCGCTGGCGGTGTATCCCTAGCTGTCAGCAATCAGCGGTCAGCCGTCAGGGGACGGGGTCCCTTCGGGCTGAACGCTGACAGCTGTGGGCCCGATGTAGTAAAATAGCGTTGTGCCCCGGTCGTCTAGCCTGGCAGGACGCCACCCTTTCAAGGTGGAGATCAGGGGATCGAAGCCCCTCCGGGGTACCAGCCTTTTCTCGGTGTCATTCGCTCCTTGAACCCACTCTAGGCCCATGCTAAGATGGCTTCAACTAAGCCGTATGGCAAGCCATCCCGCCGCCTGCTCCGGCCCAGGAGGGCGCCTGCTCTTGCTCTCAGCATCCACCTGGCAGATTGACATCACCGTTGACCAGCCCTTCCAGCTCGAACAATCTGAAGCGTGGCTGGAATCGGTGGTGGCCCGCGCCGTGGCGGCGGCGCTGCCGGATCAGCTTGCGGGCCAGGTAAGCCTGCTGGTGACCGGCGATGCCACGGTGCAAGCGCTGAACTGCCAGTTCCGGGGCATGGATGAAGTCACCGACGTCCTCTCTTTCTCCAACACCCACCCCGGCCATTGGGAGGGCGAGGCGGACCCGCCAGCGGACCGCTATTTGAAGCCCGGCGAGGCCGACCCCTTCCCATTTCCCTGGCCTAGCGACGAGCCGCCGCCCCTGGGCGAGGTGGTGATCTCCTACCCCCAGGCCCTGCGGCAGGCGCAGGAGCGCGGCGAACCGGTGGCGCGGGAAGTGGCCCGGCTTATAGTTCACGGCGTGCTGCACCTGGCGGGTCACGACCACCTCGAACCCGAGGAGACCGCCCGGATGCAGGCCCTGGAAGAACAGGCCCTTGCCGGGGTGTTCTCCTGAGGACTAACCAGCAATGACCTCCCAGGTCTACTATCGCAAGTGGCGGCCCGGCAGCTTCAGCGAGCTGGTAGGGCAGGAGCACGTCGCCACCACCCTGCGCCAGGGCATCAAGCAGGGGCGAGTGGCTCACTCCTACCTGTTCTGCGGCCCGCGGGGCACCGGCAAGACCACCACCGCCCGGGTGCTGGCCAAGGCGGTGAACTGCCTCGCCCACCAGGACGGCGACCCCTGCAACGCCTGCGCCATCTGCAAGTCGGTCAACGAGGGGCGTTTCCTGGACATCATCGAGCTGGACGCCGCCAGCAACCGGGGCATCGACGAAATTCGGGATATTCGGGACAAGGTGAACTTCGCCGCCGTCCAGGGCCGCCGCAAGGTGTACATCCTTGACGAAGCCCACATGCTCACCGCCGAGGCCTCCAACGCCTTCCTGAAAACCCTGGAGGAGCCGCCGGCCCACGTCATCTTTGTACTTTGTACCACGGAA
This sequence comes from Dehalococcoidia bacterium, assembly GCA_009692925.1. Lineage (GTDB taxonomy): Bacteria > Chloroflexota > Dehalococcoidia > Lucifugimonadales > UBA3495 > SHYG01. The sequence goes on along the minus strand of SHYG01000035.1, from coordinate 5,588 downwards.
GCCTACCGGATTCTGCCGACTATTGTGTCGCGCTGCCAGCGGCTGGACTTCCGCCGCCTGCCCGCCGACCTCATCTGCCAGCGCCTGGCGCACATTACCCAGAGCGAGGGCGTGGTGGTGGCCCCCGAAGCCTTGCGGCTGGTCGCCCGCTACGCCGCCGGCAGCCTGCGCGACGCGGAGAACCTGCTGGAGCAGCTGGTGGTATCTTACGGGGGCGCGGGCGGCGGTGCAGGCGGCGATGGCGTGGGCCTGCACCACGTGGAGGAGCTGCTGGGCCTGGGCCACGGCGAGCGATGGCTGGACCTGGTCAAGTACCTGCTCATGGGCAACACCTCGGCGTCGCTGGAGGTGGTCAACCAGGCGGCCTGGGAGGGCGCCGACCTGCGCCAGCTCCACCGGCAGGCGCTGGAGCTGCTGCGGGCGGCCATGCTACTCAAGTGGAGCCCCGGCGAGGCCCGGGACCTGCCCGGCCATGTGACGGAACAGCTCAAGGAGCTGGTGGCCCAGCTTCCGCCCTGGCGCATTATCAGCGCCCTGAAGATGTGGGGCGAGGTTAACATGCGCTATGACGCTCCCTCCACGCTGCCCCTGGAGCTGGCGGTGGTGGAGATTTGCACCGCCGAAGCTCCGCCGTCTTCAGCCTCATCTCGCCTGGCCCAGCCTCCGGTGAGTGGCACGGCAACTGCATCATCGCCGCCCGCGCCCAGACGCGCTGCCAATCCCGCAGGCCCCAACGCCGCCGCGCCCGCTCCATCTCGCGCTCAGCTGCCCGCGCCCCGGCCTCCGCCTGAACGGGCGCCCAGTCCGGCGGCAGCTAGTTCGCCGGCCAGGGCCAGCCCGCCTCCGGTCCAGCCAACCCGGCCGCCGTCGCCTGTCGTCAAACCTCCCGAGGCTGCGGGCGTCTCAGGCAGTGGAGACCTGCAAAGCCGCTGGCTGGCGGTGGTGAAGTCCCTGGACCGGGACAAGGGCAAGAAGTTCATGCTGGGGCCGCTGCTGCGCGACTGCCGCGCCGCCGCCGTGGGCGTAGAGGGCAACACCCTGGTGCTGCCCTTCAGCAACAAGTCCAACATGGAACGAATGCAGGAGGAGCTGGACGACCCCAAGGGCCGTCAGCTCCTGACCGACGCAGTGGCCAAGTCCTTTGGCACATCCTACAACCTGAAGCTCACCCTGGCCGCCGAGCCCGGCAGCGGGCCCTCCGGCACGGGCACGACCAGCCGCCAGACCCAGCAAAGCTCGCTGGTGCGGGCGGCTCAGGGCATGGGCGGCAGAATTATTAGAGAGGTAGCAGAATGATGAACCGGGGTATGATGCGGCAGGCCCAGCGGCTCCAGGCCCAGCTCGCCAAGATTCAGGAGGAGCTGGAGACCCTCACAGCGGAGGGCAGCGCCGGAGGGGGAGTGGTGAAGGTGGTGATGACCGGCAAGCAGGTGGTACAGACGGTGACCATCGCCCCCGAAGCCGCGGAGGAGTTGGAGTTGCTGCAAGACCTGGTGCTGGCGGCGGTGAACGACGCCTTTGCCAAGACCCAGGAGCTGGCCGCCAAGAAGATGGCAGTAGTCACCGGCGGTATGAACATACCGGGGCTGGGGTAAAGGAACAGACATGGTCGCGTTGACCATTCCCATTGGTGAACTGGGCCTCGACCAGGCATGGGAGTCTCTGAAGCAAGTAGCTCTCAGGGAGTTGTCTGCTGCCTTAGCAGCTTTATCTGCCGGTCTGGTGGAGCACATCCGGCAGGGCACGGCGACTCCTGAGGAAATAGATGGTTTCATCAAAAGTCGTCCACGGGTTTCGCGGAGTGTGAAACAAGCCCTCCTCTTATTGACCGCTACGCTGCTGCTTGAGCGAGGACGCGCGGACGAGGCGCTAGAACGGTCCGATGCTGCTCTGGAAGTCCGCGAAAATTCCTTAGCTTGGTACATGAAGGGCGCCGTGCTGGTGCGCATGGACCGCATGGCCGAGGGGTTTAGCGCCTGTCGGACAGCGTACAATCTTCACAAAACTAAAGAGACCTTGTCCACGGAAATCCTCACTAATTTGCTTCCCTTTTGGAGCTTATGGGATTTATCTCGAGGCTTGTCCGGTATCCTGGCACAGGACCTAGGAGAAATGGAGAAGGGCCTTTCTGAATACTTTGACATCTCAGATAAAGCCGCGGCTGAAGGCCTGGAAGACGCGGTAACCAAGCTGCTCCTCCCGCAGAATATGTCCGACAGCTTTCGAAAGGGCGCTGAGCAAGGTCTCCAAGAGGCGTACGCCCGTGCTGGGCTTCCGGTGACGCAGGAGCAAGTGCGGCGCGAACTCCAGGAAGCCTTAGACGAGCTGGAACTGGCCGTGCGTCTCCTCTCTATCAAGAACCCCTTCGACCGCTGGCGGGCCTTAACCAAAGAAATCAGCAAGGTATGGCCGGAAGGGGTCTCCGCCTTGGACGCCGTCCGGGAGCAGCGCGAGTGACGACAGAACGCATCGTGGTGGATACCTGTTACATCGCTGCGTCGTTCCTGGAGCAAGACAGCCACCACCAGCAAGGACAGGAATATACTGACGCCCTTGAACGGGGCGACTATATTTTCGACCTTCCCATGCTGGTAGTAGTCGAGGTAATGGCCACCATCAGCAGGCGGGCCCTGCTCCGGCGTATGGCCCTCCTCCTAACGTGGCGGCAGAATGTGATTGACTGGGAGCGAGACGGCAGAATTGTCCTGTACCCGCTAGACAGGGACCGCATGGAACGTGCCGCCCGCGTTGCCCAGCACAGCCGTCTAAGAGGGGGCGACTCGGTCATCGCAGCGCTGGCCGAGGAACTCAGCGTGTCGCTCAGGACGTTTGACAACGACATACTCCAGAAGTTCCAGCAGGCCTCCGAATGACATTTGAGCACCTGCCCGCGGCGTCGCCCTCCCTCACCAGGCTGGTGGAGGAGCTGAACAAGCTGCCCGGCATCGGCCCCAAGAGCGCCCAGCGCCTGGCCTATTTCATCATACGATTGCCTCCTGAAGAGGCCATCGCCCTGGCCGACGCCATCACCAACGTCAAGCAGGCGGTGGGGTACTGCCAGCAGTGCCAGAACCTGGCCGACGTGCCTCTCTGCCCCGTCTGCGCCGACTCGCGGCGTCGCGCCGACCAGCTCTGCGTGGTGGAAGACCCCATGGATGTGCTGGCCCTGGAGCGCACCCACTGCTACCGCGGCCTCTACCACGTCCTCCACGGCGTCATCTCGCCGCTGAACGGCATTGGCCCCGAGCAGATCAAAATCCGGGAGCTCTTCGCCCGGCTGGAGGGCAGTCAGGTCAAGGAGCTGATAATCGCCACCAACCCAACCCTGGAAGGGGAAGCCACCGCGATGTACATTCAGCGGCATCTGGCCTCCAGCGGCATCAAGCTCAGCCATTTGGCCCGCGGGCTGCCGGTGGGGGGATCTCTGGAGTACGCGGATGAACTGACTCTGAGCCGGGCCTTCCAGGGCCGGCAGGAGCTCTAGCCATGCCGGTGCCCCGGACGTACCGGGCGGAGGGGCTGGTCCTGAAGCACCAGCCCCTGGGCGAGGCCGACCTGCTGGTGACCTGCTACACCCGGGAAGACGGCAAGGTGCGGGCCGTGGCCCGGGGCGCGCGCCGGCCAACTAGCAAGCTGGTGGGGCATCTGGAGCCGCTGACCCGCGTTAACCTGTCCCTGGCGCGAGGCCGCAGCCTGGACCAGGTGACTCAAGCGCAGGTGGTGGATAGCTTTGCCGCGCTGAAGGGCAACCTGTCCGCGGTAGCCAAGGGCATCTATGTGTCGGAGCTGGTGGATGGCTTTGGCGTGGAGGCCAGCGCCAACCCGGCTTTGTACCACCTGGCTCTGGAAACCCTGGCGTGCCTGTTGCCCTCGGACGGCCAGCCCGAGTCCGAGCTGCCCCTGCGCTACTTTGAATTGCGCCTGCTGGAGGTCTCCGGATTGTTGCCGGAGCTGTACTACTGCGTGGAGTGCCGTCAGCTCATCACGCCCGGCGACCACCGCTTCAGCCCCAACGCCGGCGGCACGGTGTGTACCCAGTGCGCGCCGCCCGACGCCCATCTGCGGCCCCTGTCGGTGCGGGCCCTCAAGGTGCTGCGACTGCTCCACCGCTGCCCCTTGGCCGAGCTTCCCCCTCTGCCGATGGACGCCGGACTGGCTCGCGAGCTGAAGGGCAGCCTCGCCGCGACGGTGGAGTTCTGGCTGGACCAGCGGGTCAAATCCAGCGCCTTTTTGGAACATCTGCGCCGCGCGGCTGAGACCGACACTACTCTGACCCCCGCGGCCAATGCCCGTGCCGAGTAACCGTAGCTCGTCGCACCGGGAGCTGGCGGCGGCCATCGCCGTCGCGGTGGCGATTGTCCGGCGCGGCGGGCAGACCGGGGCGGCTCGCGCTTGGCGGTTGCAGGGACGGCAGGAGCAGCACCGCGCGCGTCAGGTGAGGGGGAGCAGTTGGCGGTAACTGTTCTGCGAGTGAAGGTGGGCCGGCGCTGGTACACCGTTCAGGTAGATGACAACGGCGGTCCAACAGTGACCGCCACTGTGGAGGGACAGACCTTCCAGGTGGAGACGCCTCCGGTAGCTTCAACGAGGCAGCGTCCCTCGCCGCCCGCCGGGGGCGCCGGCCTGCCGGCTCAGCGGGATAACATCCTGAGCGCCCCCATGCCCGGCCGGGTCATGGCCATCCGCGTGCGCCCCGGGGACCGGGTGGCTGCGGGCCAGGAGGTGTGCGTGGTGGAGGCGATGAAGATGGAGCAGAGCATCCGCGCCCACCGGGACGGCGTGGTCAAGGTTATCCACGTGCAGCCGCTGGATTTGGTGGCGGCCCGCGCCCCGCTGGTGGAACTGGAGTAGGCGCGATTTGGCATCAGACCCGATAACCTGCCCTGGGGTGAGGGAATTACGTGACCACCGACAATCAGACCTCTGGGGAGCTGCGCCTGGCCTTCCTTTTAGCACTGATTTCAGCTGCGGGACCGGGCGAAAGAGGAACTCCACCAATTATGTTGAACCCAGCGTCCACCGGTATTATGGCGCCGGTGACCCCGCTTGCAAGGTCACTGCACAGGAACAGGGCAGCCTTGGCAACTTCAAGGTGGGTTATGTTCCGTTTGAGCGGCGCCCAATGGGCGTGACCTCTTTTCATCTCTTGAAAGCGGGGGATTGCACGGGCGCTCAGGGTGTCCAGGGGGCCCGGAGAGATTGCATTCACTCGGATGTTGCGTGGACCTAATTCAGCGGCAAGTTGCCGTACGACGTTCTCTAACGCCGCCTTAGCTGTGCCCATGACATTGTATCCAGGGACACCCGGTCAGAGGCCTGGCACGTGAGAGTGACAACGCTGCCACCTTCCTCCTGCATCAGCGGGGCGGCATAACGCCCCAAGGCCAGCAGAGAATAAGTGCTAACCTCTATAGCAAGGAGAAAGCCCTCACGATCAATGAAGTGGTCCCCTGAGGTGGTCCCCATCGTCAGGACAGCGATGAGGCCAAAATAAGAGAGTCTACCGCGCGAAAGTCCCGTGTCCCTGTCACGTATGATAATGCTGCTGGGTGTTCCAGTAAACCCCTCTCCGTGCTCCCCTCTTGGAA
>SHYG01000034.1 GCA_009692925.1 Dehalococcoidia bacterium | reverse complement strand
CCTGGGCAGGTGTTCCAAGAGGGGAGCACGGAGAGGGGTTTACTGGAACACCCAGCAGCATTATCATACGTGACAGGGACACGGGACTTTCGCGCGGTAGACTCTCTTATTTTGGCCTCATCGCTGTCCTGACGATGGGGACCACCTCATATTTCCCGCCGTTCACAGTTGCGTATGCTCCTGGTACTTGGACGCCATCGATCAGCGCTCTAATAACCGTTCCGTTTCGAGCACGGCTGTGGGCTATGGTGACCGTGCCCGTGAACATGTGCGGCGGGAGTGGGCGTAAATCAGGGATGGGTGAAACGCGCCGACTCACTGGGGGAACGATAGGACCTTCACCAATTGTACCTACTATTTGAATTGCCACAGAAGTTGGCGGCCTTGATGCTTTGAGGGGTCGTGCCACGGTCAGCACCTGAACCGCGTTCCGAACGCCTCTCGCGATATCAGCAAACGCTTCGTCGATATATTTCCAATTGCTGCCATGAGACGCCTTGCCGTCCTTGGGCAGAACTTGGAGTTTTGCGATGGGTAGGACATGCCAGTCGCAGTCCCGGAGGATGATTGGGATGACACGAGCCTCATTAGCCGAGTGGCGTTCCATGGCCCGTTTTAGTTCGTTATCGTAACAATATGTTGAATCCAGGAAGTCGGAACTGATGAGGAGCAAGATCAAGTGATCTGAGTTGAGATCTTCGGCAATGTCCTCCTCCCATTCAGTTCCAGGCTCAATCTGACGGTCATGCCAAACTTCGATGGAGTGTAACCGCTTGAATGGCGATAGATGCCGGTCCAACTGGTCGCGCAAAGCTTCATCGGCGCGGGCATATGCGCAGAAGACTTCGATAGTATTTGGCATTGTGGTCATGTGCTTAGGTTAATATAATCACCACTACCTCTGGCAAGTGCCGTTGAACCTGTCCTTTATCGTACAGCACCTCAACCACGCCATACGACACCTAAACCCCGTCTCAACCGCAAGAGGGGGGCGCCACTTCGGCGCCCCCCTCTGCCCTTGCCTCCGCTGACCCACGCGTTACTTGAACGCGGGGATCACCTTGTCGGAGATTAGCCGCATGGTGTTCATCACCACGTCCCGCGGCACCGATGCCGTCCAGTTGACTTCAAACATGATCTCGTCGCAACTGAAGTTCTCCCGGATAAAGTGGATCCGCTCCACTATTTCCTCCGGCGTCCCAAACAGGTTGGCGTCCGCGGCGGTCTCGGGGCTGGCGGAACCCGCGTCGGTGCTGCCAATGCCGGCCCTTCCGGAGTAGTAGCGCTTGGCCAGGGTCATGAGGTTGTTAGTCAGGCGCTCGGCCTCCGCCTTGGTTTCCGCCACCAGGGTGGGCATGCGGACCACAGTAGTGGGGTCTCCGGGGTGCCCCGCCGCTTTCCAGGCCTTCCGGTAGCGTTTCACGTCTTCCTTGAGAACCCCGTACCCTCTAAGGTTGTGGGGAGAAGTCCCGCCGCCAATAGCGATGCGGTAGCCGTGGGTGCCCATCGGCTCAAAGCTCTCCTGGCTGTCCACGGGCAGCAGCATGGGCGGGTAGGGCTTCTGGACGGGCTTGGGGATGTTGAGATACTTCTCGTAGAACGCGGGGTACTTGTAGTATTTCCCCTCGAACCCGGAGAAGCTGTCCTCGCTCCAGAGCTGCTTCAACACCTCCAGGAACTCAAAGAAGTGCTCCCGCTTTGCGTCATTGCCACGGGTGCGCCCGCCCGCGCCGTAGATGAACCGCCCTTCGCTGAGCTGGTCAACGATGGACACCTGTTCCGCCACCTGCAGGGGGTCCTCCAGATTCAGGTTGTCAAATGCGTACCTTTCATGGGGCAGCGCGCGCGGGGACGCTTTGTCCCCTGGCTGCTTCAGTATCGGGCGGTGGATGGAAGTCCCAATCTTGATCCGTTTGGTGCGACTGGCAACGGCAGCCGACAGCATGAGAGGCTGGGGGTCCATGCTGCCCTGGGTGGAGAAGTGGCCGCCGCCCAGCCAAATGTAGTCCCAGCCCATGTCCTCCACCGCCTGAACCTCTTTCCAGTTCTGGGTGTAAGCCGCCTCCTCCAGGAGCTTGCCGCCACGATAATCGGGGTCCCAGGGAATCTTGTCACCGGCGTAAACGGCATTCCAAGTGGTGAACAGTCCAAAGTCCATGATGCCCACTCCTTTGCTGCTTGGCGTCCAAACGTATGGCCTCCAGGCTAACACCAGGAGCAAAGGACGTCAATGCCGGCAGATGGCGCCGAAAAGCGGTATTGTGACACTACGACTAGGGGGCGTCCCGACACGTCGGGACGCCCCCTAGAATTGCTCCTCGCGCCGCCCAGCGGCTGGGTTACCTCTTGCCGAACAAGTTCAGCGCCGAGCCGGCAATGAACCACTCGATCTGGGGCGCGCCGTAGGTGTGCTTCAGATCCAGGGTCTCGGAGGTGCCGTCGACGTGCTTGACGATGCACTTCACCGGCTTGCCGGGCGCCAAGTCCTTCAGCCCCACCAGGCTCAGCTTGTCTTCCTCTCGCAGCCGGTCGTAGTCCGCCGGGCTGGAGAAGGTCAGCGCCAGGAGGCCCTGCTTCTTGAGGTTGCTCTCGTGGATGCGGGCAAAGCTGCGGGCGATAACCGCCGCGCCGCCCATCAGGCGCGGAATCAGGGCGGCGTGCTCGCGGCTGCTGCCCTCGCCGTAGTTGCTGTCGCCGACGATCACCCACTTCACGCCTTTCGACTGATAGTCTCGAGCAGCATGGGAAACCATTTGACCCTTTGCCTTGGTGAGCACGTTGAGAACCTTGCCGGCCTCGCCGGTGTAGGCGTTGATGGCGCCCATGCACAGGTTCTCGCTGAACTTGGTCAAATGGCCGCGGTAGGCCAGCCACGGGCCAGCGGGCGAGATGTGGTCCGTGGTGGTCTTGCCCTTGGTCTTGATCACCACCGGCATGTCTAGCATGTCCTTGCCGTCCCACTTGGTCCAGGGCTTCATGAGCTGGATGCGAGTGCTGTTGGGGTCAACTTTAATCTCGATGTGGCTACCATCCTCGGGCGGGGCGACGTAGTAGGGGTTGGTCAGATTGAAGTTCTTGGCGGGAACCTCCGGCGCGACCTTGGGGGGATTCAGCTTGAACCGCTTGCCGTCGGCGCCGGTCAGGGTATCGGTCATGGGGTTGAAGGAGAGCTTGCCCGCCAGGGACATGGCCGTGACAATCTCCGGGCTGCCGATGAAGTTCATGGTGGTGGCCTGACCGTCGTTGCGGGCCGGGAAATTGCGGTTGTAGGAGGTAAGGATGGAGTTGGCCTTCCCCGCCGTCTCCTTGGCCCGCCGCCATTGGCCGATGCACGGGCCGCAGGCGTTGGCCAGCACCGTGCCGTTCATCCTCTGCAGGGAGCCCATCTGGCCGTCCCGCTCAATGGTGGTGCGGATCATCTCCGAGCCTGGGGTGACCATGAAGGGCACCGCCGCCTTCAGGCCGTGGGCCGCTGCCTGCTCCGCCACGTCAGCGGCGCGGCTCATGTCCTCGTAGGAGGAGTTGGTGCAACTGCCGATGAGGGCGGAGGAGATGTCGTCCACGAAGCCGTTCTTCTGGTCCTTGACCTCCGCGGCTAGCTTGGAAAGCGGGCGCGCGCGGTCCGGCGAGTGCGGGCCCACAATGTGGGGCTCCAGCTTGGACAGGTCAATCTCCACCACGCGGTCGAAGTAAGCCTTGGGGTTGGCCTCCACCTCCGGGTCTGCCGACAGAAGCTGCTTGTAGCGGTCGGCCGCCTTGGCCAGACCGTCGCGGCCGGTGGCAGCTAAATACTTGGCCATGCGCTCGTCGTAGGGGAACATGGAGGTGGTGGCGCCCAACTCGGCGCCCATGTTGCAGATGGTGGCCTTGCCGGTGGCGCTGATGGTGCGGGTGCCGGGGCCAAAGTATTCAATGATGGCGTTGGTGGCGCCCTCCACCGTCAGCTCGCCGGCCAGGCGCAGGATCACGTCCTTGGGGGCGGTCCAGCCGCTAAGCTGGCCGGTGAGGTACACGCCGATGTAGCGGGGGTAGAGCAACTCCCAGGGTAACCCGGCCATCGTCTCCACCGCATCCGCGCCGCCCACGCCCACGGCGCAGGCGCCCACGCCGCCGCCGTTGGGAGTGTGCGAGTCTGTGCCGATGAACATCTCGCCGGGGAAGGCGTACTGCTCCAGGGCCACCTGGTGGATGATGCCTGCGCCGGGGCCCCAGAAGCCCATGCCGTACTTGGCGGCGGCGGAACGCAGGAAGTTATAGACTTCCGGATTCTCCACCAGGGACTCCTTCAAGTCCTGCGCGCCCTCCACCCGGGCCTGGATAAGGTGGTCGCAGTGGACCGAGGTAGGCACCGCGGTGGCGGCCATGCCGGTCTGCATGAACTGCAGCACGGCGGTTTGGCCTAGCACATCCTGCAGGATTACGCGATCGGGGCGGAGCAGCACGTAGCTCTTGCCGCGCTCCAGGTCCTTGGTCTGCGGGTCATCCAAATGGCCCAGCAGGATCTTGTCCGCCAGCCCCATGGGACTGCGCCGGTTCCGGCGTACCACCCGCAGGGTAGCTTCCATCTTCTGATATATGGCAGACGCCATCTCGGGGGTCGAGTCGATGGTCCGCATGCTCAAGGCTCCTCTAGCTTTCAGGAATCAGCTTTCAGCTATGCCAGCCACCTCTTGGCGGGGAGGGGAGCTGACGGCTGATGGCTGACGGCTGAGCGCTTTAAGCTTACTTTCGCTTCAGGGTTTTGGGGTCACCGGTCTTGAAGTAGGTGGCGTTCTTGGCGACGTAGGATTTCCATTGGGCGGGCACCGCGTCCTCCGCGAAGATGGCGGTTACGGGACAGACCGGCTCGCAGGCGGCGCAGTCAATGCACTCGTCGGGGTTGATGTAGTACATATCGTCTGCGTCTCGCGTATAGATGCAGTCCACCGGGCATACATCTACGCAAGCGGCATCTTTAACTCCCACGCAGGGTTCGGTAATGATGTAGGCCATTGTGTTTAACCAGTCCTCCTAACTCTGACTTATCCATGTTCTTGGGCTAAGGCGTAGCCCGAGTCACAGTCCCGTAAAGCAGCTTGGATTATAGCATAGGAAACGGGATTCGCAACCAGGAAAATGTGGCGTCGCAGAGGCGGAGACCACCCCCTCTGCTTCCTTCCCGTCAGCTAGGGGGGAGAAAGCGGATCTCCCCATGCCCCTTTAGAGCACCAAACCGTAAGTGCGCTTCTTGATGGACAGGTTTACAAAGGTCTCAGTGCGCTGCACGCCGGGGATGAGGCCAATCTTATCCCGCAGAAAGTCCCCCAGGGCTTCCGCGGAAGGCAGGCCGGTCCAGACAAACACGTCGTAGGCGCCGGTGGTGATGGCCACGTACTGCGCCTCGGGCAGCAGGGCCAGGGCATTGGCTACGGTGTCTTGCTTTCCGGGGCCAGTCTGGATACCGATGAGCGCCGTGGTGGCATAGCCCAGCTTCTCCAGGTTGGGGACGGCGATAATCTTCACCACGTCGTCCGCCACCAGCCGCCGGAGACGGCGGCGCACCGTGCCCTCGCTCACTCCCACTTCCCGGGCAATCTTGGCGTTGGAGGCGCGGCCATCCACCCGCATCAGGTTGATTATCTTATGGTCTAAATCATCCATTGATTTAACACTCCGTGATAACTTTCCGGCATTTTGTCGAACCACATCTTATGGGGCCGGTATCGGTCTGTCAATACCGTAACCTTGCTGCCGGATGGCGGTTTAGATTATTCCGCCACTTTCGTTGTATCAGTTGTATCAATAGTGCCATGGAATCCGGGCAATGGAAATGGTGGCATCTGCTGGACTTGGGCGAACATCGTTAGTTCGTAACTCTGGGGTAATCCGCCGCCTGAATGCCGGGGCGCCGGGTGCCGCGGGCCATGTCGTGATCCTCCTAGCTCCGGCGGGCGGAAGCCTGCGAGACTGCTTGTGGAAGCCGTAGGCCAGCGGTTGAAGGTACGTTAACCCTCTGTTATATTTGGTATTGGCGAAGGAGGGATCGCATAGTGGTCTAGTGCGGGCGCCTGCTAAGCGCTTTTCCTGGGAAACCGGGAACATGGGTTCGAATCCCATTCCCTCCGCCATTTGAGCGCATGGCCCGCACCATTTCCCAACTGTAAGCCATGGCATTGAACAGACAATGAACACTTTTCACATCTGGACTATCGGCTGTCAGATGAACAAGGCGGATTCCGAGCGCTTGGAGTCGGCGCTGGAGCAGCTTGGTCTGCGCCAGACGTCCCAGGCCGCCGACGCCGATGTGGTGGTGCTCAACTCCTGCGTGGTTCGCCAGAGCGCCGAGGACAAGGTGGTGGGCACCCTGGGGTTTATGGGCCCCTGGAAGCGGCAGCGCCCAGACCGCGTGCTGGCTCTCATGGGCTGCATGGTGGGCGCCAAGACCGATGCCCTGGAGGCCAAGTTTCCCCAGGTTGACCTGTTCCTGCGCCCCCAGCAGTACGGCCCGCTGCTGGATTTGGTAGGGCAGCGTCTTGGCTTGGACTGGCAGGGTTGTGTCGGCTCCCTGGCGCCGGTTCACCCCAAGGTGACTTGCTACGTGCCCATTATCCACGGCTGCGACCTGATGTGCACCTTCTGCATCATCCCCTTCCGCCGGGGCCGCCAGGCCAGCCGCCCCCTGGATGAAATAGCGCGGGAGGTGGAGCTGCTGGTGGATCGGGGAGTTAAAGAGGTGACACTGCTGGGGCAAACCGTGGACGCCTACGGCCATGACTTGCCGGACCGTCCCGACCTGGCGGACCTGTTGCGCCGCCTCAACGACGTGCCGGGTTTGGCCCGCATCCGGTTCCTCACGTCCCACCCTTCATACATGAGCCAGCGAATTATCCGCGCGGTGGCAGATCTGCCCAAGGTCTGCGAGCACATCAACCTGCCGGTGCAGGCAGGGGATGACGATGTGCTGCAACGGATGCGGCGGCCCTACTCCCAGGCCCAGTACCGGGAACTGGTGGGCAGCATTCGCGAGGCGGTGCCCGGCGTGTCCATGAGCACCGATATCATTGTTGGCTTCCCAGGCGAAAGCGAGGCGCAGTACCGGCGCTCTCTGGAGCTGGTCGCCGAGCTGCGCTTCGACAAAGTCCACTGCGCCGCCTACTCCACCCGTCCCGGCACCGCCGCGGCGCGCAATTTGGAAGATGATGTCTCCCCGGAGGAGAAGTCCCGTCGCCTGCACGAGATGGACCAGTTGCAGGAAGGCATCCTGGGGGAGATCAACGCGACGCTGGTAGGTCAGGACGTGGAGGTGCTGGTGGAGGGCCGCAAGAAAGGCAAGTGGCACGGACGCACCCGCACCGATAAGCTGGTGTTTTTCGATGACCCGGCGGACCGGCTGGGCCAGTTGGTCAATGTAACCATCCAGCGGGCCAGCCCTTGGTCCTTTCAAGCCAGCGTGGTCCTGCCGCGCACCGAGTCGCGCTCGGTGGCTTCTGCCAGTCTCGGCGCCTGAGGAGGTAAGTATGCCCATCAAAATTCGCCAGCCGTTTGTGCCCATCACCGAGGTGGAGCATGCCGCCTTCTGCAAAACGGAAGACCAGCTTCCCGCCAAGTCGTTGGCCGAGGAGCTGGCGGTGAACGTCCGCTGGCAGGAAATTCCCGCCGAGTACCTCCACTACACCCCCGAGGAGCTGGACCAGCGCATCCACCAGGCCCGTCGCAAGCTGGGCAAGTCGGTGACGGTGCTGGGGCATCACTACCAGCGAGAAGAAGTCATCAAGTACGCCGACTTCCAGGGTGACTCCTTCCTTCTCTCCCAGGAAGCCGCCTCTCGGCCCGACGCCAGCTATATCGTCTTTTGCGGCGTCCACTTCATGGCGGAGACCGCCTGCATCCTGTGTGCGCCGCACCAGAAGGTGATCCTGCCCAACCTCACCGCTGGCTGCTCCATGGCCGACATGGCGCCCATTGAGGATGTGGAGGACGGCTGGACCGACCTGCAAGAGGCGCTGGGCGGCCACGGCGGCATCATACCCATCACCTACATGAACTCGGTGGCCAGCATCAAGGCGTTGTGCGGGCGCAACGGCGGCGCGGTATGCACCTCCTCCAACGCCGGCAAAGTGGTGGAGTGGGGCTTCCAGCAGGGGGAGCGCGTCCTGTTCCTGCCGGACCAGCACCTGGGCCGCAACACCGCCCTCAAGCTGGGCATCCCCCTGGAGCAGATGGTGGTGTGGAACCCCTTCCGGCGGCTGGGGGGCAACACCCCGGAGCAGTTGCGCCAGGCCAAGATGGTGCTGTGGCAGGGGCACTGCGCGGTGCATACCCGCTTCACCGTCAAGCAGATTGAGACCGCCCGGATGCGCTACCCCGACGTAACGGTGCTGGTGCACCCGGAGTGCACCATGGAAGCGGTGCAGGCCGCCGACATGAACGGCTCCACCGAGTTCATTCGCAAGACCATCAACGAGGCCCCCGCGGGCAGCAAGTGGGCCGTGGGCACGGAGATTAGCCTGGTGAACCGTTTGTCGATCAACAACCCCGACAAAACCATCTTCTGCCTGGACCCGGTAATCTGCCCCTGCTCCACCATGTACCGCATCCACCCCGCCTACCTGCTGTGGGTGCTGGAGGGCTTGGTGGCGGGCCACGTGGTCAACGAAATCACGGTGCCCGCCGACATCAAGCGCGACGCCCTGGTGGCCCTGGAGCGGATGCTGGCGCTGCGGTAGGGGGCACCCTCCCCGGTTGCCGGCCCGTGGGCTAGACCTACCACCAGTTAGAGCCGGCATTCCGCCATTGGGATTCCACTGCCTTCGATAATACTGTCAAGGGTGCCCAATGGTAGCTGTCTGCCTCTGTGATAAGGGACTATAACCTGTCTTCCAGCGATGGAGTGCCGCCATTTCTGGTGACTGCCGCGCTGAGAAATCAAGCTGACGCCGTGACGACGGAGGATTCTAACGACTTCATCAGACGTCAGCCGGGGTAATCTTTGAGCCATCAGACCGAGACTTCAACCTCGAACACCTTGCTCTCGGGCCGTATTGTCACCGGCGCGGGCTCCAAATATACAGCTATAGCCTCTTTAATATTTTCCAGCGCTTCGTCTTCGGTGTCGCCAGCACTGGTACAACCTGGAAGCTCAGGGCAATACACTGCATAGCTTCGCGCTTCTCGGTCGTACTCAACAATCGCTCGTAGCTTCATCATGCTCCTTATCTACAACTGCACGAACATCGGCATGTTCAGGCAATCGTGTCGCTTTCTAAAAGGAGGAATCGCGAACTCCGGGTGGTTTGAAGTTTACGTCTTCACCGCTTTGCCGAGATTCTGCCGCCAAACATAGCATACCCGCTGATTCCTCGCCTTTTCCTTTGCCTGGTCTTCCCCAGCCCGGTTGGGGTACAATGGGCAACACTAAATGCGGGCGCTCACACGTAACGCGCAAAGGTAACTCTTGCCCAAGACCGACTACGATTACATAATCATCGGCAGCGGCATTGCCGGGCTGAACACCGGGCTGTTGGCAAGAGAGCACGGCTCCGTGCTGGTGCTGACCAAGGGCCGCATTGACGACTGCAACACCCGCTACGCCCAGGGCGGCATCGCCGCGGCCATCGGGCCGGGAGACTCGCCCGCCCTGCACTCCCAGGACACCTTGGCCGCCGGCGCCGGCCTGTGCAACCGCGAGGCGGTGCAGGTGCTCACCAGCCAAGGCCCCCAGAGTGTGTCCAACCTCATCCAGTGGGGCGTGCCCTTCGACACCAGCTCAGGCCAGATATCTCTGGGCCGCGAGGGCGCTCACAGCATGCCCCGCATTCTCCATGCGGGCGGCGACGCCACCGGGCAGCACATCGAGATGACCCTGGCCAGCCTGGTGCGCGAGTCCAACGTCACCGTGCTGGAGTACTCCCTGGCCACGCGCCTGCTGGTGGAGGGTGGAGCCATTCGTGGCGTGGAGGCCCTCAGCTCCGACTCTGGCCAGACTGGCATCTTCACCGGGCGCACCGTGGTGCTGGCCACCGGCGGCGCGGGCCAGCTCTTTCGCTACACCACCAACCCGGAGGTGGCCACCGGCGACGGCGTGGCCCTGGGGTTTGAGGCTGGCGCACGGGTGATGGACATGGAGTTCTACCAGTTCCATCCCACCGCCCTGTGGCTGGAGGGCGCGCCCACCTTCCTGCTTTCGGAAGCGATGCGCGGCGAGGGCGCGTTGCTGCGCGACGACACGGGCCGCGCCTTCATGGTGGACTACCATCCCCTGGCGGATTTGGCCCCCCGGGACATAGTCTCCCGCGCCATCGCCGACCAGGTTGGCCAGTCCGCCTCGGGCCGGGTGTACCTGGACATCTCCCATCTGCCTGCTGACATGGTGAAGAGCCGCTTCCCCACCATCTACCGTGCCTGCCTGGGCTACGGGGTGGACATCACCCGCCAGCCCATTCCCGTGGCCCCGGCGGCCCACTACATGATGGGCGGCGTGAAGATTGACACCTGGGGCCGCACTAACATCCAGGGCCTGTACGCCTGCGGCGAAGTGGCCTGCTCGGGCGTCCACGGCGCCAACCGGCTAGCTAGCAACTCCCTCCTGGACACCCTCGTGTTTGCCCAGCGGCTGGTGGCCAGCAGCCTGGGCCGCGCGCCGGAGCAGGAGGAGCTGGATAACGACCGCGACATGGTAGTACCCCTGGGCAGTCGGCCTATGGTGTGCGCCAGCGTGCCGGCCCTTGGCGCGGAAGCCCTGCGAGACTTGATGTGGCGCAACGTGGGCCTCAGTCGTCACGGCTCCGGGCTGCTGCAGGCGGCGCGGGTCCTGAACATCTGGCTGCGCACCGTGCCTAGGGCTACCGACCGGGCCGGTCACGAGCTGCGCAACATGGTCCTGCTGGGCCGCTTGATGGCCGAGGCCGCCTTGCTGCGGCAGGAGAGCCGGGGCGCGCATTTCCGGGAGGACTTCCCTCAGACATCAACCGAGTGGGAGAAGCACATCGTGCTGGTCAAGGAGGAGTGAGGAATGCGCAAGTTTTCTGACGAGTGGTATGAATTCGGCAGGAATCCCTTCCCGAGGCTTCCGGAGTACTGGTACCAAGGGTATGTGAAGGCGCATCCTCAGGAGTTTGGACTCACTCTCTTAGAAGGGCCTTTCGATACTGGCCCAGATTTTTACGGGATTCTCAAAAGACGGAGGGTGAGTATTGAGGTGGAAAAGGAGTACATTTCATAGCGCTACCATAAACACCAGAACATTGATGTTCTGATTGTGGGTGCTCTTGACACCCCTCTACCTGTCATGGTCCCATTTTTGCCGCCCATCATCAAAAATCTGGACCCCCAGAAGGTCATGGACTGGAGCAAGCCGATGCGGGCTGAGTACCGTGAAGAGATGAATAAAAGGCGTGCATCCAATACACGGCCCTTGGAATGGATTATGCAGAATCTTGACCGCATTGAGGCATTTCGCAAAAAAAGGGTGAAAGGTTGGAGGTTGTCTTCCGTGAGGAAAGACGATGCGAGTGTGGAGGCGCGATGCTCTCGTGCGGGTATAGCCCAGAGCTAGACGGCGAGATAAGTGAAGGGCAGTGGGCCGATGTTAATGCTGGATTCTGGAAAGTGTTCCAGTGTAGAAAGTGCGGAACACGGGTCTGGGAAGAAGCACAAGGGGGAGACGTACCTGGAGAAATATGAAAGCGGAATGCAGAAACCGAGGCGGGGACATTTCCTGTGACGCTGATGGAAGAGGTGTCTGTGGACTATGAATAGTTTGCCCCCGGAGGTCCACCAGCTGATTGACCTGGCGCTGTCGGAAGATCAGACCTTCAGCGACCCTACTACCGGTCTGCTGATCCCCGCCGATGTGCGCGGCTCGGGCGTGCTGCGGGCCAAGGCCAGCGGCGTGCTGGCGGGCGCGGCGGTGGCCTTGGCGGTGTTCCAGCGGGTTGACCCGGAGTTGGAAACCGTGGCGTTGCTGCCCGATGGCGCCGCCCTGACTCCCGGCACGGACATCGCCTGCATTGAAGGCTCGGCGGGCAGCATCCTGCGGGGCGAGCGCATCGCCCTGAACTTCCTGCAACGCATGAGCGGCATCGCCAGTGACACCCGTCGGTACGTGGACGCGGTTCGGGGCTGCCGGGCGCGCATCGTGGACACCCGCAAAACCGTGCCGGGGCACCGCTACCTGGACAAATACTCGGTGCGCATGGGCGGCGGGCACAACCACCGCCTCAACCTGGCCGACGGCATCCTGATTAAGGACAACCACATCGCCGCGCTGGCCTCCCAGGAGATGGGACTGGAGCAGGTGGTGAAGCTGGCGATGGAGCGCGCGCCCCATACCATCAAGGTGGAGGTGGAGGTGGAGAACCTAGAGCAGTTGCGGGAGGCCCTGGCCGCCGGCGCGCCGGTAATCATGCTGGACAACATGCCGGTGGAGCTGATGCGACGGGCAGTGGGCATTGTTGCCGGACGCGCGGTGGTGGAGGCCTCTGGCGGCATCACCCTGGACACGGTGCGCGCCGTGGCGGAGACCGGCGTGGACCTCATCTCCATTGGCGGACTGACCCACTCCGTGAAGGCGCTGGACATCAGTCTGGATCTGGAGTTTAGCTAACGGGTAAACTCTGCCCCATATCAACTGGCAGCGACAATTATCTTTGAGCAGTATCGATTAGGAGGTTCCCCCATGTCACGGTTATCCAACATCACCCGCGAAGAGCTGGCGCCCGAGGACCAGCAGTTCTACGACTCCATCGCCGACAGCCGGGGCAGCGTGCGCGGGCCCTACGGGGTCTTGCTGCACAGCCCGAAGCTGGCCGCGCGAGTGGCCCACACCGGCACCTACGTGCGCTTTGACCTGGACCTGTCCGAGGCGCTGAAGGAGCTGGTGATTATCTCCACCGCCAAGGAGATCAAGAACCAGTACGAGTTTGCGGCCCACGCCCGGCTGGCGCGGCAGGCCGGACTCTCCGAGACCATCATCAAGGCAGTGGCCCAGGGCACCGCGCCCCGGGGACTGACCGGCGACGAAGCGCTGCTGGTGCGCTACGTGCAGGAGCTGCTGCGGAACCACAAGGTCAGCGACGCCACATTTAATGGCCTCAAGCAGCGATGGGGCGTGCAGCGGACTGTGGACATCACCGCTCTCATCGGCCACTACCTGCTAGTGGGCCAGATCCTGACAGCCTTTGAGGTGGACCTGCCCACCGGCGTGAAGGCGGAGCTGCCGGACTAGCGAGAGTACAGTTTAACCACAGAGAACACGGAGACCACAGAGGGGTCACGGTTGTTTATTGTCTCCGTGCGCTCTGTAGTGCGCTCCGTAAGTAGGACTGGCGGTAAGTCGCCTACCCGCTCCGCGGCCGCTGGCGGTCCGTGCTGTCCAGCAGGATGGTCACTGGCCCGTCGTTGGTGAGTGACACCTGCATATGCGCGCCAAAGCGCCCGGTGGCCACGCTCAAGCCCGCGCCGCGGAGCTGTTCCGCCACGGTCAGGTAAAGGGGCTGGGCTTCTTCCGGCGGCGCGGCCTGGGTGAAGTCGGGACGGCGGCCCCGGCGGGTATCGGCGTGCAGGGTGAACTGGCTTACCAACAAAATCTCCGCCCCTAGATCAAGGGCGGAGCGGTTGAAGCGGTTGTCGGAATCGGCGAAAATTCGCAGGTTGGCAATCTTGTCCGCCAGATACTGGCCGTCCGCGTCGGTGTCTCCCTGGGCCACTCCCAGGAACACCAACAGCCCACGGCCGATGCGCCCCACCTCCTGCTGGTCCACCAGCACCAAGGCTTGGGTGACCCGTTGCACCAGGGCGCGCAACGCGGTAGCGCTCCGGCTCCGGTCTAGGAGCCGCTCTCCGAAGATGACGGCGTGGAGGCAGCAGTGCTCTTGGAGTCGGAGGAGCTGCTGGACGACCCGTTGCTCTCGGTGGACTTGCTGGCCTTGTTAGCCTGGGAGGGCTCTTTGTCCTTCTTTTCGCCCTTCTCGGCCTTTTCGCCCTTCTCACCCTTGTCTGACTTCTCTGGAGGCGGCGATTTGGGACGCCCGTAGTCGGTGGTGTAGAAGCCTGAGCCCTTGTAGATTACCGGCACCGCATGGAACACCCGGCGGCCACTGCCCGAGCACACAGGACAGATGCCAGTACCGGCTTCGGCGAAGGTCTGCACCAGCTCAAATTCTTTGCTACAACTGACGCATTGATAATCGTAACGCGGCACGCCGAAATCCTCCGAGATAGCTGAACATTAGCACTCCTAAGTCGCGGAGTGCTAGCCTTAAGTCCCAGACTATCATCCCCCAACTGGGCTGTCAATGTAGATGTGACAGCTAATGGGCAGTAAATTGAGCCTGCCGCCCGCCGGCCTGCGGGGTTCTTGCTCCTGGGATGGCTAGTCCAGGTGTTGACTGCGGGCGGTGCCACAGATTGTGTTATATTAGCTCACATCGTATCCGCCGCAGTGGTTGTTTAGGAGGCTCTATGGCAACGGCTACGCAAGAGATCAAAAACATGAAGCTCATCTCGCACCATGACCTGAACGGCTTTGGCAACGTGGGCGAAGGTGTGGCCCTGCAGCAGCTTACGGGCAACCGACGCGTCCTCTGGATGGCCCATGAAAGCGGGCCCAAGGACTTCTCCGGTGTCGACGTCAGCGATTTGGCCCACCCCAAGTTTGTGGTGCAGACGGAGCTGGCCTACCCGCACCTGAGGTCCAACTCCCTGGCAGTGCTGGGCGATGTGCTGCTGGTGGCCTACCAGTCCAGTAAGCCCGGCCTGCCTGGCGCAGGCATGGGAGTCTACGACATCAGCCGCCCTGAGCGGCCCCGGCGCATCGCCTTTCACGACACCTCCGGCCCCAATTCCAAGGGAGTCCACTGCCTCTGGTGGGTGGACGGAGAGTATGCGCACCTCTCCACCGGCGCCGGGGACTTTAATCCCCGCAACGATCGCGACGACCAGTTCTACATGATTGTGGACGTGAAAAACCCGGCCAAGCCGGCGGAGGCAGGCCGCTGGTGGGTGCCCGGCACTCGCAAGGGGGATGCGGCGCCCATGCCGGCGCGCCATCCCCAGTTCGACGCCGGCCACTCCCTGCACAACGGCAACGTCTACCCGGAGCGCCCCGACCGCGCCTACTGCGGCTGGAAGGACTCCGGTGTCATCATCCTGGACATCGCCGATAAGTCGGACCCCAAGATGGTCAGCCAGGTCAACTACGCTCCACCCTTTCCCGGCTTCACCCACACGGTGCTGCCGCTGTTCAGCCGCGATCTTATGGTGGTCAGCCAGGAGGCCACCCGGCTGAACGGTGAGGATTACCCCAAGCTGGTGTGGCTCCTGGATGCCCGGGTGGAAACTAACCCAGTAATCATCAGCACCTTGCCCATGGCGGACACGGGGGACTATTTCCAGCGTCCGGGGCGGTTTGGCGCCCACAACATCCACGAGAATCTGCCCATTCCCATATCCTACTGCTCCGACTACCTGGTCTTTGGCACCTTCTTCAACGGCGGGCTGCGGGTCTTTGACACCACCAACCCGTTCCAGCCGCAGGAGGTGGCCTACTTTGTGCCGCAGGTGCCGGCAGGGGCCCAGGCCAACTCGGTCAACGACGTGTATGTGGACGAACACCGCACCATCTACGCGGTGGACCGGTTGAAGGGCGGCCTGTACATCCTGGAGCTCACCATCTGAGCCGAAGATCGGCAATGGCTTCCTGCAAAGAATGACAAAGAATCCCCCTGAACCTCCACAATGACACCCGTGGTGGTTCAGGGGGATTTGATTGCCCCGGTGTACTTGGCCTATTTGCCGGATGCGCCTGAGCCCTTCTTAGAGTTGTCGTCGCGGGCGTCGGGTTTGGCGTCCTTCCCGCGCTCGTCAGGCTGGTTAGGCGGCGGTGCTTCCGTCTTTATATGGGTGGCGACATAAATATCGCCGACGATTACGCCCTTAACATCCACAATCGCGCCCACGGCGATACCTGGCTCCACTTTGGTCAGGCCTTCTACAACAATGGAGCGGCCGTCCAGCTCTAGCCCCCGCAATACTCCC
Organism: Dehalococcoidia bacterium; assembly: GCA_009692925.1. GTDB lineage: Bacteria > Chloroflexota > Dehalococcoidia > Lucifugimonadales > UBA3495 > SHYG01. The sequence goes on along the minus strand of SHYG01000034.1, from coordinate 5,417 downwards.
TGGGGATCCTTTTGCATTGCCAACACCGCGGCCTTCACCCGGAAAGGGCTGCGTGACGCCGCAACTGGCGCCGGCGCCCGGACTTCCACCACGGTGGCTGCCACCGTGCCGTTCCACAGCACGCCATGCACCGCCACCAACTCCCCACCCTTCAGCGGGGCTGAGAGTTTGGTGCTGGGTAGGATGTCAACAATCACCCCGTTTACGGATATCTTGGCCGCCTGGCCCGCCACGTCATTCCAAAGGGACTTCACCCTGCCCGACAGGGTGGTTTCCCGGACCTCTGGCTGCTCCGGCCACTTTCCCTTCCCTATGTGGCTGGCTAAAACGCCTTCCTCGCTGATAATGCCCCGGACATCAACCTCGGCTCCTTCCTCCAATGGGGTCTCCAGCCTGGTTAAGGCCTCCAAAGCAATGCGGGACCCCGCCACCACCAGCCCCACCGGATTGCCGTTCCGGTCCCTCAGTACCTCGTCAATTGCACCTTTAATTCTGACTTCACTGTTGGAATCTTTGCTCGCTCCTCGGACGCCCTCCTTCACTACTTGGGCCAGCAGCGACCCGTCGGATTGCAGTACGCCCGCCACTCGGACGGCCGAATCCTCGGCGATGTTCACTCTGAATTCGGTCAATGCGCCGATAACCACAGTGACGCCGCCCACCACAATGGTGGCGTTGGGGTTAATGCGTTCAATCTTGCCCCAGAGCTCCGACTCCCGCACTGTGGTAAGGCCCAATACCTCCACTTCAAGGCCCAGTGACACTTCCCGCGCCAGCAGCGTGCCGTTCTCCAGGAGGAGTGCGTTCACCACCACCAGATTGCCGGCCTGCGGGTTGCCCTCCTGGTCGGTGAGGGCGGTGCGAGCGATGGTGACTCCGTTCACTACCAGGCTGCCATCCGCCAGGATCTGCTCCACGGGACCGATGACATTGGCCTGGCCCCGGCGCTGGGAAATCTCCTCGTTCCGGCCTTCAATGCGCTGGGCCAGCAGCGATCCGTTGTCCTGCTGGATTGCCGACACCTTCACGGGCTGGCCCACAGCGGGCGAGTCTTCCAGCTTGCTTCCGGGGCCAACGGCGAATGGGATGCCGCTGACGATCCATTTCCCCTGATGGTTAATGCCTTGCAGCAAGCCTTGCAGCTCCACCAGTCCGGGCGGGTCATCCTGTACCTGCGACCGGTTCTCCACTTCCCGGGCAAGCAGGGTGCCGTCTTCCTGCTGGCCTGCCACCACGCGGACCCGTTGTCCCCGGTAAGGGAGATCATCCGTGTGGCTGCGCGGCCCGACAGATACCGCAGTGCCGCTGACGACCCACCGGCCTTGGGTATCCAGGCCCTGAAAAATCCCGTCCAAGCGGATTCGCCACGCCAGGGACAGGCCGTCATCTTCTCGTTCAACGGTGAGGGCATGCAGAATGTTGGTTGAGTCCACCCGGGCCTTGACTTCCACCACTTGCCCAACGGCCACGCCAGCATCCACCGCCGCTTCGGGGCCCACATTCACCCTGGCGCCGCTAATAATCCACTGGCCTGCCGAGTCCAAGCCGGTAAACACGCCGCGGATTTCCATTTGTCGCGGGAGTTCCACCGCCGGAGACTGGCTGGCGGGTGCTTTGGTAAGCCCGGCAGCCTGAACCGGCGCTCCGCCTTCCACCACCAGAATTTCGAATACCTGGGGGGGAGAGTTCCGGAGGGTGGCTACGCTCATCACGACGAACCGGCCTGCCAGTCCTTCCGTGGCAAAGTTGGCCGGGTCGGCGGCGGCGGCCAGGGTGAAGACCTGGTTGCGGAGCCGCACTGGGGTGGTTTCAGTGACGGTGAAAAAGACCGGTTCCGCATTGGCGTCAAGGGGCTGGATGGAGAGTTGGTTGTTGGACAGCGCAGTTACCGTGCCAGGCATATGCCGGAAGCGGGGCTTGTCGGGCACCAGAAAGACCTTGTCTGCCACCAGGTGGCCATTCTCGTCGGTAAGGGAGACTGCCACCCGGTCTCCCGGCACCAGGTCGGTGAGCAACGCCTCCTGTTTCAGCGGCAGGCGCACCTTGGTGTTCGGCGTTATGATGACGCCCACCGAGGCGTGCTCCGTCGCCACCACCAGCAGCCGGTCCGACACCAACACCACGGTGCCGAAGAAGTCTTTAGACTCCGCAGACTGGGCAGAGGCGGGCGCGACGGTCGCCAAGGTGGCAGCGGTCAGCGCCAGCAGCAACACGCCAACCAGCCAGGTATGGCGGCATAACGCCGCTACCCCCGCTCGGTTATATGTGTTCCGCTGCTTCATCCGATGCACTCCATCCAAAGCACGCCAAAGCCTGTGGGCCAAAGGCGTGGGACACACGCGTATCTAGGCATCTAACATTACCTTCTCGCTATGAGCGTTACTACTGTGTTACGCCCGAAGCACAGTCGTTTGGCGGCATACTTGGCACATCGGTTTGCAGCTTGCCTCCGGCGTGACTTGCCTATGCCCTAAAGATGATGGCCAGGATGGCGCTTAAGACCTGACCGTCAGGGCTGGTGCTTAATACGTCGATGATGTTGGGGCCCGGATCCAGAGTAAGGGTAGTAGAGAATATCCCCTGGCCATCCACCGCTATCGATACCCCGTTAACGCTGACCAGGGCCCCCTGTCCAGTTCTCCCGCCCAGGCGAACGTTGCGAGTTGTGACGACGGTCTGGTCGGCCGGCTCGGTGACCAGCAGGAAGAAGGACTGGGGCGGCTCCAGGGTAATTCTGATGACCCGTGTTCTCAACTCGCCCAAAGAGTAGATTGCGGACACGCTGATGGCATGCGCGCCTTCGGTCAGGAGTAGCTCGGTAATAAAGCGGCCCTCCGCGTCCACACTGGCGGGCTGACCGTTGACGCTGATGGCACTTCCGGGGTTGGTCCGGCCGTGGACCACCACCGATTTGCCCCGCAAGGTGCTTCCGTCCAGCGGCCCCTGGACCTCCAGCAGCAACGCTGGCGCAGGAGTTGGGGTTGGCGGCAGCGGGGTATTGGGTATGGCGGTGGGAGTTTCTGCAGGCGCCGGCATGGAGGTGCTAGTGGGCGCGGCGACGGGAGTCACGGGATGCCGAGGCAGGGGTTGCACGCACGCCATGAGTCCCGCCATGGTCCAGGTCAATCCCAGAACGGCGGCCCGCAGGAGACTACGGCTACGTGGAGCTTTCATGGTAGTAAATTGCGCTGCCTTGCGGCCCCTCTAGCATGCCCCGAACTAGCGTGTGGTAGTATCGCCGCTGCTCCCCAACGGCAGGCTGAGCAAGAATGCAGAGTGGTGCTCCGAGTCCGGCTGGGCGACACTTTCCACCGTAAGCTCGCCGCCATATCGTCGCGCCAGGGTGCGGGCGATGAATAACCCCAACCCGGAGCTGCTCTTTTCCTCGCCGCGGGCAACCTCGGGCGTCCAGCCCCGGTCGAAGAGGTGGGGCCGGTACTGCGCCGGTATGCCCGGGCCGTCGTCCCAGACCCGGATGAAGAAGTGGGTGGGGTTCTTGGTAATCTTGACCTCCACGTGGGTGGTGGCAAAGCGCACCGAGTTGTCCACCAGGTTGGCCACCACGTGCTCAATGGCCGAGCTGTCCGAGTAGACGATGCCGAACTCGGTGGGTTCCGACCACCAGGTTATCTCTTTATTGGCTTCCGCAGCCACCGCGCCGTACCGGTCCACGATCCGGCGCACCACCTCCGCCGGCTCCAGGGGATGCAGGCGGTCCGGAGCGCCCGGCGCTTCCAGTTGGATGAGCACCTGGATGTTGGACATCATCAGCCTGAAGCTCGGCGCCTGCCGCTCAATCTCCGCCAGCAGCTCCTTGACCGCGGGCGACTGGGCCACCGCTTCCGACTGCATCAACGTGCGCAGCTCCCGCTCCCGCCCCAGAATACGGCGCAGGGGCCGCCCCAGGTCGTGGTGGAAGAGCTCAAAGTAATGAAGCGTGATTTGGCTCCACTGTTGCATATCTGGTTGTGGCGCCGCCCCGTTGCCAGCGCCATTGGCCGCGCCTTTACCGGCCCGCGTGGCGGCATAGGACATGGCCACCAGACTCAGGCCCAGAATTACCGCCATCGCGCCCACGTAGGTTAGCGGCTCTACGCCCCACAGCACTTCGAACAGGTTCTTGCCGATGATTGGCCCCAGGGTTAGCGCAATGACCCCGCCAAGTATGGCAACGGCGCCTAATACTCTAATCCAGGACCACCCTCGCCGGGAAGTTGACGAAGTTGCCACAGAGCTATCCCTTGGGGGCCACCAGCCGGTAGCCCTGCCCGCGGACGTTGATTATCAGGTCGTCCGCGCCGAATCGCTGGCCCATAGCTTTGCCCAAAGCATCTTTGATTTCTCGAATCCGCACCCGCAAGGATGCCCTGGCGTCGTCGCCCCCGGAGAACCGTTCCAGCCGGTTGAAAGGCACCAACTCTCCGGGGCTCCGGAACCAGGTGGCGGCCAGCTCCTGCAGAATATCAAACTTCATGCCCTGAATCTCGTTGACCAGCGCCTGCGCTCCAGCCCCTTTAACGTAAACCACCTTGGCCCTGGTGTCCACCACAATTCGGTCGGCAATGATGATACTCTCCGGGGCGCGCCCAATGAGGCGGCGTAGGCGCAGCACCACCTCCTCCGGGCTGGCCAGCTTGTCAATGAAGTCCACCTGGGCGTCCCACCGCAGGGTGCCCCGCACGGCGGTCTCCCGCTCCGGACCCTGGGCGTACTGGGTGTACATCAGCACCGGCAGCTTGGGGTACCCTTCCACGATGCTCTGGAGTATCTCCAGGCCCTTGAACTGGTCATCTCGGTGCTCGCCAAAACGCACGTCCAGCAAGACTCCGTCGGGGTGTTGCGTCTCAATGAAATACAGGGCCTGACGCTCAAACTCCACGCCGGAGGGACCCCGCGCCTGGGGCGTGACCACAATAATCTGCCAGCCCTCTTGCTCCAGCCGGCGGCTCACCGTCCGCACTATGGCGGATTCCCATTCATCATCCACAATCAGTATCTTGCCCTGCCGCTTAAACTCTGCCATCTCCGCTACCTCCCATGAAGATACTGCGGATCCCTCGACGGAGGTGCTGGCCCACCTCTCATATTACCCAACCACCCCACGCCAGTGCTACCCGGCCAGGGACGGAAAACCGGTGGTTCCCAAATTCTTGCCCCGCTGCGCGGCTTAGGTAGCCTTGCATAAATATCTAACTCGGTTGCGAAGCGTTTGGGAAGAACTCCCCCCAACCCCCTTTGCAAAGGGGGGGCCACGGGGGATTTCCGCAGCCAAAGGAGCCTGTCTCATAGACTGGTTGTCTGACTTGCGCAGTACCGAGCGGGACGACGGCGCCTGAATTGTTGGCTGCGGCGACATTTCTCTGGTCTTGTTAGCTTTCCGAGTCTCTGTGCTTGCCGGCTCAGTTCCACCGGGCCTT
>SHYG01000001.1 GCA_009692925.1 Dehalococcoidia bacterium | reverse complement strand
CGTTTTCGCGGTCGGGCAGGGTTTTGACAAACTCTAGGAAGTGCTGCTCCATAAGTCCCCCGGTGTGAAGTTGGCAGGGTCTTTTATCGTGGGAGGCCGAGGTGGCTCCCGTCACCCAGCCCATGAAGTCGAGGAGGCGCGGATGATGCCTGGCCCACCGTCAACCGGATTGTCAGCGCAGTTTTTACTGTCCCGGCGACTTATAAGGGTGGCTCACGCCTCTCTAACTATCATAGCAGTTTCTGGCTCCCATAACAACGCGAGCAGCCAGGTTTTCGCCATGCGGAGGCCGCCCCGGCAAGGTTCGCCTTGGCCGCAGCGTAAGGTTTACCTTAGCCTCAGCGTAAGGGCCAGCCCCCGCAAAAAGGGAGGGAAAATGTTACAGCCCGGCGGCGGCCGCGGACTGGCGCATGGTCTTGAGGTAGGCCGTGCTGGAGGTCTGGAGCAGGCTTCCCACGTTGGAGTGGAAGTACTGCACTCCCAGGCCCAGGAACTTGGACACTAACGAGTCAGGGCAGCTGCACCCGGCAATGCGGCCCGAGTTGCGGATGATCTTGACCCCTTTCTCCATCTGGGCCTGCACTTTGGGGTGGGTCTGCTGGCCGGGAAGCCCCATGGACTGGGACAGGTCGCCGGAGCCGATGAAGTAAACATCCACGCCGGGCACCGTCACCAGTTCCCCCAGGTTTTCAATCGCCTCCACCTCCTCCAGCATCAGGCACACCAGGGTGTTGCGGTTGGCGTCCGCCACGTAGGCCTCGGTGCTGCCAGCAAACCCGTAGTCGGCGGGCCGGCTGCGGCTGAAGATGCCCCGGTGGCCTTCCGGGTAGTACTTGACCGCGTCAACGGCAGCCCTGGCTTCTGCCGCGGTATTCACGTGGGGCACCTGCACGCCCCAGGCGCCGCGGTCCAGAAAGGGGGCAATCACCTCGGGCCGGTTGGCCACTGGCCGCACGATGGGCGCGATGCCCGTCAGTTCCGCCGCCCGGATCATCTCTTCCGAGTTTTCTATGGTGACGGAGCCGTGCTCATTGTCGATGAGCACCCAGTCGAACCCTAAATAGCCCAGCATCTCCACCACCGGCGGGGATGGAAAGGTGATCATGGTGCCGAACACGGCCTTGCCGGACTCCAGCTTTTGCTTGAGGGTGTTTTCGCGCATGGCGCCTCCTGCTTGCTGCCTTTTGGTGAGCCACGGGCACGTGACCCAATCCCTGGCTCCGGGCCGCAGACTACCTACTCCCGCCGCCCGTGTCAACCCCCGGTGGGGGCGCACAGCTGTGCGCCCCTGCGCAGGCTCCGATCTTTCCCTGCAATGGGCGACCCGGTGCGGTAGAATGGTTTCGGCTTGGACTGGCGGGCCAGAGGGAGGATGCCCATGAGGAAAGCTCTGGCGGGACTGCTGCCGGTGCTGCTGATGTTGCTGACTGCTTGCGAGGGCCTGCCCGCGCGCGGCGATGGTGTTTCCGAGGCGGCGCCGCTGCCGGTGGAGTTGCTGACTCCCCGGCCAGTGTACGACGCCTCGCGCCCCTTCCCGGAGATGGTTAAGCCTCACTTCTCCGCCGTCAAGCCAACCAGAGATTGGCGTGTGACGTCTCCTCCAGCATCACTGCCCGGTGTGCGCCCCGACTTGATCGTGGAGCGGGAAGGCAAGGTCAAGGTGCGGCTGACAGCGTCAGGTGAGCAGTATTACCTGGACCTGCTAGCCCTGGAGTCGGAAGTACTGGGAGAACACCCGGCGCATAAGATCTTCCGGCTGCAGGCGATGGGAGTGCCGGTGGAGCGGTCTCTGGCGCGCCGCTTGGGTGAGAACCCTCTTCCCCAGGATCTGTTCCAGACCATCCAGTTCGAGTATTTGCCGGGCAACGAGACCGCGGGGGTCATCGCGGAGGTTTTCCCCGACGGCACCTTCCTGGTCATCCCCTTCGGCCTGCCCGAGGAGTGGCTTGGCGACCCGCCGGGGCAGCCCGGCCTGGCGGTGCCCAGCCACCTGCACGTCAACGCCCGAGCCCTCATTGCCAACACCTCCGCCACGGCCAAGGAGTTTGAGGCGGAAATCCTGGCGCTGCCCTTTGACGAGCAGCGCTACCCGCTACCTGCTTTAGCCCGCAAGGACTGCCAGGTGTACCGGGAGAGCCTGCAACATGAGACATATCTGAATCTGCTGGCGGAGGTTGGGTATCACTTCACTCCGGAGCAGGTGGTGCAAGCCAGCCCTGGCGGCCCGCTGCCCTTGGGGGAAGAGCTGATCCGCATTTTGCGGCGCGGCGCCGGCGCCGGCGTGGAGTACTTCGGCTTTGAGGGCGAGTGGGTGACCGACGGGCTGCTGGAGCGTCGTCTGCCTTGGATTGGGGAGTGCGACATTGCCGGAGGAGTCCGCAGGTACCGCGCCCCAGGCAAAGACCAGGATGACTTTTACATAACGGTGCGGCGCTCCCTGGAGCCGGACAAGAAGCAGCGCTACAAGATCATGAAGCTGGACAATGACGGTTCGGCCCAAGAGATGTACACCGCGCCCGGAGTAATGCTCATGGCCTTGCCCTTGCCCAGCGACCACAGCCGCTGGCTCATCAGCTCGGAAGGGTGGCCCGGCCCTGCGGATGGCGTGCCTGCCGACCCCAGGTGGCAGTCGGTGTATCTGGTCAACATAGGGAACCCGGAGGAGTACACGGAGGTCCAGTATCCCCTGGGGGCGTTCCCCAAGGCCCCGGCGGAAGGCCTGTACGGAGCCTCCGCCTCCCTCAGCGCCGACGGCCGCTACCTGTTTAACACCCTGTACGGCTTCAAGGACGAGGGTGGAGGCATCTGGGTGGTGGACCTGAGCCGGGACAACTTTGCCGCCGACCCCGCGGCCTACGCCCGCATCGTGGAGTGGGACCACGCCCTGAGCTGGACCGTGCTGGAGCGCCAAGGCCAGGGTGCTGGTGTCAGGCTGGGGGTGTTCCTCACCGGCAAGGAGGTGGCCGACGACTTTGCCATGACCGCCAACCTGATGCGCCTTCGCAGCGCCGGGTTAGAGTCCAAGGTGGAGTACCGCGAGCGGCTGCTGCGCATGGTAGGCTGGAACCCGGTTCCCTTCGGCTGGCAGAAGACCGGGGAGCACCAGTTCCTGGTGGCGGTGGAGACCTACTTCAACTACGAAAGCTCCCTGCTGCCCCGGGCGCTGGGGGTTTATCTGGTGCCCGTGGACACGGGGTTAGGGCAATAAGCAGGCCCTGGGTAGCGCCAGGTCTGCCCCTGCCTGAAGACCTTTGCATGAATCTCTTACCCGAAGCTGACGAAATCCCCCCTTGCCCCCATTTTTAAAGGGGGCAAGGGGGGATTTCCGTCCCAGGTGCTTCATCACCGCATTAGATAATTATGCGAGCCTACCTGAAGAACTCCAGCAGCTTCTGCGCCACCAGCTCGGGCTGTTCCTCCGGCAGGTAGTGGCCGCACTCCGGGATGGCCTCGCCGCGCACGTCGGTCGCCCACTCGCGCCACACGTCCAGCACCGGCCAGGCCCGGCCTAGTCCTGCCTCGGCGCCCCACAGCACCAGGGTGGGTGATCGCATCTGGCGGCCTGCCGCGGCGTCGGCCCGGTCGTTCTGCCAGTCCGCCGCGCCGCCGGCCCGGTAGTCCTCCAGCGCGCAGCGGATCGACCCCGGCAGGGAGAATATCCGCACGTACTCCGCCACTGCGGGGGCGTCAAAGGCGTGGCGCTGGAAGCTGCCGTTACGGAACGTCCAGTCTAGATAGCCTGAAATGTTGCTTCCCAGCAGCAGCTCTGGCAGGTCGGCAAGCTGGAAGAAGAACCAGTGCCACTGGCTGCGGGCCAGCTGGGCATTGGTGTTGTCGAAGACCACCCCCGTGGGCACAATGTCCAGCAGCGCCAGTCGGGAGATGGCCTGAGGGTGGTCCAGGGCGCAGCGGTAGGCCACCCGGCCGCCGCGGTCGTGGCCCGCCAGGCTGAACTGTTCGTAGCCCAGGCTGCGGGCCAGAGCAATGATGTCCTGGGCCATGGTGCGCTTATCAAAGCCGCCGGCAGGCTTGTCGGAATCGCCGTATCCCCGCAGATCAGGGGCCACCACGGTGAACCGCTCCGCCAGGGCGGGAATCACCTTGCGCCACATATACCACGACTGGGGGAATCCGTGGAGCAGGAACAGGGGCGGGCCGTCGCCGGAGGTAACGTAGTGCAGGCGGATGTCGTTGACCTTGGCCGTGTGGTGCTGGATGGGCATAGCTGTCCTCTCTGGCTGCGTTAGTGTCTGGAATCAGGGCAAAGCATACCATTCTTAATCCACGGGGAATGCAACAGGGCGCGCCATTGGTTACAATGCAAGGGTGGCTGTCTATGCCAGCCCCTTATTTTGTTATATTTCTGCCGGAGATTTTCCTCAGGATAAGGTGGTGGACTCATGGTTTCATTACTTCGCAAGATTATGGGGGACCCTGGCGAGAAGGCGGTGGAGAAGATCCGCCAGACCATTGTGCCCCAGGTCAACGCCCTGGAATCCGGGCTGAAGCAGCTGACCGACGCCCAGCTTCGCGCCAAAACTGATGATTTCAAGGTCCGCCTGGCCCAGGGCGCGACGCTGGAAGACCTGCTGCCCGAGGCGTTTGCCGCGGTGCGGGAGGCCGCCCGCCGCAACATCGGCCAGCGCCACTACGACGTGCAGTTAGTGGGCGGCGTCGTGCTGCACCGGGGTCAGATTGCCGAGATGAAGACCGGCGAGGGCAAGACCCTGGTGGCTACGCTGCCCGTTTATCTCAACGCGCTTACGGGGCAGGGCGTCCACGTGGTCACCGTCAACGACTATTTGGCCCGCCGCGACCCGGTATGGATGGGCCCTATATACCACGCCCTGGGCCTAACCGTGGGCTGCCTCCAGCACGACGCGGCGCTCATGTATGACCCCAGCCATGAGGAAGCAACCCCCGTCGCCAAGGGCGCGGCGCCCAATGCCCTGAAGTTTCTGCGGCCGGTGAATCGGGCGGAGGCCTACCGCGCCGACGTGGTCTACGGCACCAACAACGAGTTCGGCTTTGACTACCTGCGGGACAACATGGCCCTGGAGCTGACCCAGAAGGTGCAGCGGGTGCTGAACTACGCTATTGTGGATGAGGTGGACAACATCCTCGTTGACGAGGCGCGCACCCCCTTGATCATCAGCGGGCCGGCCCAGGAGCCGGTGCAGCACTACTACACCTTCGCCAAGCTGGTGCCCCGCCTACAGTTGGACCACGACTACGAGGTTGACGAGCGCACCCAGGCCATCTCCCTCACTCAGGAGGGCATCGCCAAGATGGAGCAGGGCGCGCGGGTGGGCAACCTGTACGATCCGGAGAACTTCCATCTGGTCCACTACATCGAGAACGCCCTGACTGCCCATGTCCAGAAGAAGCGGGACACCCACTACGTGGTGCAGGACGACGGTGAGGGCAATCTCGGGGTGGTCATCGTTGACGAGTTCACCGGCCGGGTGCAGCCCGGTCGCCGCTGGGCCGACGGCCTGCACCAGGCGGTGGAGGCCAAGGAAGGGCTGAAGATCCAGCGGGAGAGCATCACCTACGCCACCATCACCTTGCAGAACTACTTCCGCATGTACGAGAAGCTGGCTGGCATGACCGGCACCGCCGCCACCGAGTCGGAAGAGTTCATGAAGATTTATGGCCTGGAAGTGGCGGCGATCCCCACCAACCTGGACATGATTCGCCAGGATGGGGCGGATCTGGTGTTCCAGGCCACGGAGGCCAAGTGGCGCGCCGTGGTGGAGGGCATCGCCCAGCTGCACGACAAGCGCCGCCCGGTGCTGGTAGGCACTACCTCCATCGAGGCCTCCGAGCAGCTCAGTGAGCGGCTGAAGCGCCGGGGCGTGGCGCATCAGGTGCTTAACGCCAAGAACCATGAGCACGAGGCGGCGATTATCGCCCAGGCGGGCAAGCTGGGGTCGGTGACGGTGTCCACCAACATGGCGGGCCGGGGCACCGACATCATCCTGGGCGGCAGCGCCACCGCCGAGGCCGGCTGGCAGGAGGAGCACAACGCGGTGGTGGCCCTGGGCGGGCTGCACGTGGTTGGCACCGACCACCACGAGGCCCGGCGCATCGACAATCAGCTCCGGGGCCGCTCCGGCCGCCAGGGCGACCCCGGCTCGTCCCAGTTTTATATCTCTCTGGAAGACGAGCTGATGCAGCGCTTCGGCGGCGACAAGATCAAGGCGGTCATTGGCTGGACCGGGTGGTCGGAGGACGAGCCCATCGAAAACCGCATGATTACCCGGTCCATCGGCGGGGCGCAGGTCAAGGTGGAGGGCTACCACTTCGACATGCGCAAGCATCTGCTGGACTACGACGACGTGCTCAATAACCAGCGGTCGGTAATCTACGCCGACCGCCACCGCATCCTGGCCGGGGAAGGGCTTAAGGAGCGGATCATTCAGATGATGCGCCAGGAGTTTACGACCCTGGTGCGCCGCAACCTGGCCAGCCGCCATTCCGATGACTGGAACGTGGCCGGATTGCTCTCCGAGCTGGCCCTCATCTGCCCGCTGCCCCCGGAGCTGGACGAGGAAGATAAGGTTCTGGAGTGCAGCCTGGAGGAGGTGGAGGCCTTGCTCTCGGACTACGCCGCCACCGTGTACGAGGCGCGGGAGCAGGAGCTGGGGTCGGAGGTTATGCGGACGCTGGAGCGGCTGCTGCTGCTGCGGGCCATTGACACCCACTGGGTGCAGCACCTGACCGCCATGGAGAACCTGCGCACGGGCATTGGGCTGCACGCCTACGGCCAGCGGGACCCCCTGGTGATGTACCGCACCGAGGGGCACAAGATGTTCCAGGAGCTGCTGTCTCGAATGCAGTCGGAAGTAACCCACACCCTGTTCCACGTCACGGTGACTCGCCAGCCCGCGGCCCATGCTGCGCCTGCCCCGGCGGAAGGTGGGGCGGTGGCTGACCCGCAGGGCCGGTCTGACGTTCGCAAGAATGCCCAAAGGCGGGCCGTCTCTCCGGCCCAGGCGGTGCAGGCCAGTCCCATGCAGGCGGTCATGGGCCGGGGCCGCACCGCGGTGGTTGCCGGTGCAGCCAAGGTAGGCCGCAACGACCCTTGCCCCTGCGGCAGCGGCAAGAAGTACAAGCGCTGCTGCGGGACGAACGGGTAGGGGCACTTAGGGCTAAGGGAGGGTAGGCATGGATACCGGCGATGGGCCGCAAACAGAATCAGTGGATAATCTTGAGCGAACGATGGATCTACTGCGGACAGCATACTCCGGGGGAGACCCGGAGGTGGTCAAGTTAATAAATACTCTAGCGGACCGCATTCCGGACGTCCAGCAAATGGACAAGAAGGAATGGGTTCAGTGGGAGCAAGCCGCTAAGAAAGCGCTATACCAGTTCTTGGCTGAGATCATCTCCAACATTGCTAAGGGATTAACTAAGAAAGAGAATGAGGCGTTTAAGGAGTCTTCCGCAGTTTGGGATTCACCCCGTGTAAAGGCCATATTGGCACATCCTGAGGGGGCGCCGATGGACATCTCTGAATTAACACCGGGAGAAATAGACGCGTTGGCCAGAGAGGCAAGGGGTATGTGGGAGGACCATCCTTTTGTTAAAGATTCGGTGAAGTGGGTAAGGCAGATTCGCCGGGGGCTTTACCGAGGCATTCCTAAGGAGTAGAGTTGCTCTTTTATACCTCCGTTCTCATAGACTATCTCAGAAGAAATGACCCTATAGCAGTCTCTCATGTCGAGACAGTGATTGATGGATCACAGGTGGGATCGTGTTCCGTGATAACTGAGACCGAACTCTGGGCTGGTATCCGGAACCGAGGAGAGCTGTTGGCAGCGGTCTCCCTAATCGCCAAGTTTGAAAGTGTCCCCATCACCAGCAGCGTTGCCAGGCGCGCTGGCGATCTGTTGTGTGGCAAAAGCATGGCGCAGATACGGTCCCACTTTGGGGACGCTCTTATCGCCGCTACTGCCATCGAATCGGGAGAAACTATCCTCACTGCCGATGCCAGTTCCCAGAGGGTTTTCGGGGGCCAAGCCACCTATCTAGTCTACAGGTAGCGCAGGGGATAATCGCTCCACAGCACCCGAACTCTGAGGGGGTTGGTTAGAATGGCAAGAAAGCTAAGTGACGTGGAACGCGATGCGATGGAGCTACCTCCTCGGGAGAGAGCGGTGCTGGCGGAACGCCTGCTTGCCACCCTGGAGGATGGTGACGACGGCGACGTGGAGGGACTGTGGCTTCAGGAGGCCGAGAAACGGTACGCTGATTACCGAGCCGGTAAAATCACCCAGAGTTGAATAATGTCATTGCTACAAAAAATGGCCCCCTCTCCCTCGATGGGAGAGGAAACGGTTGTTCAGCGTTGGCAGTGCCACAACAGGTCTGGGCATGGACGATTCTGAGGAGTTCTCCCTCCCGGCAAAGGTAAGGCACCCCTACCCCTTCTTGCCCAGGATCTTGGAGAAGAAGGACACCTTCACCGGCGCCGCCTGCCCTTGCTGGGTGAGATACTTCTGCGGGTCCTGGTCAAAGCTGCGCTTGCAGCCCGGCGCGCAGAAGTAGTAGCTGGTGCCCTGGTGCTCGCTATTGCCGCCGGGCGGGTTAGCGGTGTCCACTTCCATCTTGCAGATCGGGTCAATCGCCTTTGCCATTGTCTTTCCCTCCACTGTTTACGTTATTTTACCGCAGAGACTCAGAGTACGCAGGAATTAGAACCTTTTCTCAGCGTTCTCTGCGCCTCTGCGGTGCATTATAGCTTCGCCCGCCGCAGCCGCAGCGAGTTGGTCACCACCGTCACCGAGCTCAGGGCCATGGCCAGCGCCGCCAGCACCGGGTTGAGAAACCCCTGCTGGCCGAAGAAGAACTCCAGCCCGCTGGGGACTCCTCCCAATGCCTGGAACACCGGATACAGCACCCCCGCCGCCACTGGAATCAGCAGCACGTTGTAGAAGAAGGCCCAGAACAGGTTCTGGCGGATGGCGCCAATGGTGCGCCGGCTCAGGGCGATGGCCGTGCCCACTCCGCGCACGTCGCCGCGCATCAGCGTAATGTCCGCCGACTCCATCGCCACGTCCGTGCCCGTGCCCATAGCGATGCCCACGTCGGCTTGCACCAGGGCTGGGGCGTCGTTGATGCCGTCGCCCACCATGGCCACCACCTTGCCCTGGGCCTGGAGCCGTCGCACCACCTCCACCTTGTCCTGGGGCAGCACCTCCGCCTCCACATGAACCACGCCCAACTGCGCGGCGATGGCCTGGGCGGTGCGCCGGTTGTCGCCGGTGAGCATCACCACCTGCAGCCCCAGGCGCTGGAGTTGCTGCACCCCCTCCAGCGAAGTCGGCTTCAGGGTGTCTGCCACGGCGATGATGCCGCGCGCTTGACCGTTGGCCGCCAGGAACATGGGAGTCTTCCCCTGGGCTGCCAGCGCCTGGGCCTGCTCCGCCAGGCCGTCCAGAGCCACGCCTTGCGCCTGCATCAGCGCTAGGTTGCCCAGGTGCACCGTGACGCCGCCGACCCTGGCCTCGATGCCCTGGCCGGCTATTGCTTCGAACTGGGTGGCCTGTTCCAGGGGCACCCCTCTGGACTGCGCCTCTTTGACGATGGCCTCGCCCAGCGGGTGCTCCGACCCACGTTCCGACGAGGCCGCCAGCCGCAGCAGGTCGTTTTCATCAATGCACCTTGTTTCCCCCGCGCCGCTGGCAAGAGTTGCGAGAATAATGTCGGTGACCACCGGCCGCCCGGCGGTGAGGGTGCCGGTCTTGTCCAGAACCACGGTGTTCACCCGGTGGGCAATCTCCAGGGCCTGGGCGCTGCGGATGAGCACTCCATGATCGGCGCCCTTGCCGGTGCCCACGATGATGG
The DNA here is from genome assembly GCA_009692925.1 of Dehalococcoidia bacterium. Lineage (GTDB taxonomy): Bacteria > Chloroflexota > Dehalococcoidia > Lucifugimonadales > UBA3495 > SHYG01. Next base: position 64,339 of record SHYG01000001.1, on the reverse strand, counting down.
CTGTGGGGGTCGCCAAGCCCAGGGCGCAGGGGCAGGCGATAATCAGCACCGCCACCAGCACCAGGGTGGCGGAGGTCAGGGCGGGCGCCGGGCCCAACTGCCACCAGAACAGGAAGGCGGCCAGGGCGATGGCGATGACCGCCGGCACGAAGTAGGCGGAGACCTGGTCGGCCAAGCGCTGGATGGGGGCCTTGGACCCTTGCGCCTCCTCCACCAGCCGGATAATCTGGGCCAGCACGGTGTCGCGGCCCACCTTGGTGGCGCGGAACTGGAAGGCGCCGGTCTTGTTCAGCGTCGCGCCGAACACCAGTTGGCCGGAGGTTTTCTCCACCGGCATACTCTCGCCGGTGAGCATGGACTCGTCCACGGAAGAGTGCCCGTCCTCCACCTGGCCGTCCACGGGGATTTTCTCGCCGGGCCGCACCAGAATTACGTCGCCAGCCACCACCTCAGCCACCGGCAGGTCCACCTCCTGCCCGTCGCGCACCACGCGGGCGGTGGCGGGTCGCAGGCCCATCAGTCGCCGAATGGCTTCCGAAGTGCGGCTTCTGGCCTTGGTCTCCAGGTAGCGCCCCAGCAGAATCAGGGCGATGATGATTGCCGCAGTGTCGAAGTACACGGCGGTCTGGATGCCGGAGCCTGCCAGCGCCTGGGGGGCCACGGCGTTGATCACCACCACCACCGCGCTGTAGCCGTAGGCCACCGTGGTGCCCAGGGCGATGAGGGTGTGCATATTGGCGGTGCCGTGCCGCACTGCGCCCAGGCCGGAGGTGTAGAAGCTCCAGCCCGCCCAGAACTGCACCGGCGTGGCCAATGCCCATAGCAGGAAGGGGAAGAACCCCAGGCCCATCAGCGGGTGCATCCAGGGGAAAAGGTCGAAGGTGCCTAGGAACAGCAGTGCGCCGATGATGGCGGAGAACACCCACCGCCGTTTTAGCGCCTGGATCTCCTTGACCTTGGACAACCGCTCCAGCTCTTGAGCGGCATCAAGGTCCTCGCCGGCCACGCCTTCTACCCGATACCCTGCATCCTGCACCGCCTGGCGGAACTGCTCCACTCCGGCCACGCCGGGCACGTACTCCACGGCGGCCTTCTCAGTGGCCAGGTTTACCGACGCGTCCACCACGCCCGGCACGCCCTTCAGGGCGCCCTCCACGTGGGCCACGCAGGAGGCGCAGGTCATGCCGCCGATATTCAGGCTGGCCTTGCTGGTGGGGACGCTGTAGCCCGCGTGGGCCACGGCCTCCCGCAGTTTCTCCAGGGGCACTTGGCCGTTCGCCAGCTCCACGGTGGCCTTCTCGGTGCCCAGGTTGACCGACACGGCAGCCACCCCCGGCACGCCCTTGAGGGCACCCTCCACGTGGGCCACGCAGGAGGCACAGGTCATCCCCGCCACGGGGAGGGTTATGTGGTTTGGTTTCTCAGTTGTAGTCATGGACAGGACTCCCTAGGTTTTGACCCCTCACTTGTTAGCCAGCACGTACAGGTCCTTCAGCTCTGCCACCACCGCATCCTCGCGGCCGCCCTTGATGCCCTCCACCACGCAGGTGTGCAGGTGGCCCTCCAGCAGCAGGCCCTCCAGCTTCTCGATGGCCCGCCGCACGGCGTAGGTCTGCTTCAGGATGTCCACGCAGTACTGGTCCGACTCCAGCATCTTGCGCACGCCGGAGAGATGTCCCTCGATATAACTCAGCCGCTTCAGCGACGCGGCTTTAACGTCAGGCAGCATGGCCCGTCCTCCACAGCGCTAACCCACACCCCCTGGGTAGGGGTTTATTGACTCAAATATAGCTTGGCCGGTGGAGACTGTCAACCAGGTTCAGGCGCGTTTGCCAATCATCTTGAAGTCGGATTGCCAGTAGGGGCGCACACCTGTGCGCCCCTACGTCCCAGCCCTTGCAACCCAGCGGCAGTGTCGAGACCGTGCCGTCCCTTGACAACCGGCCCCTGCGCTACCAGGATAAGGGTGTTTTACAGGGGCGAATGAACCAAGGCAAGCCAAGACGAGGAGGGCTCGATATGCTGGACCTGATTATTCGGGGCGGGCAGGTAGTCACCCCCTGGGGCGTCGGCGACTGGGACATAGCGGTGCAGGGCGAGAAGATTGTGGCGGTGGCCGCGCCGGGCACCCTCACCGATGACGTGGGCCGAGTCGTTAACGCCACGGGCAAGATAGTAGTCCCCGGCGGCATTGAGCCTCACGCCCACATCCATGCCCCGGTCATGGGCCAGGGCAACCTCAAGACGGCCCCACCGGAGCAGGTGAGCCGCGCCGCCCTCTTCGGCGGCACCACCACCATCCTGGACTTCGCCATCCAGCACCCCGGCATCACCATCCAGCAGGCCATCCAGGAGCGCACGGATGTCTGGCGCGGCAAGTCCTACGCCGACTACGCCCACCACCTGATGCTCCTGGGGGCGATTCCGGCGGATATTCTCGGCCAGCTTCCGGAGCATATCCAGGACGGGTTTGCCAGCGTGAAGATTTTCACCACCAATATCCGGCCGCCGTCGCTGTCCGGCGAGCCGCGCATGGTGCGCATGGGCCACCTGCACGACCTGATGGAGCAGATTCAGCGCAGCGGCGCCATGCTGCTGGTGCATTCGGAAGACGACGACATGGTGCAGCACATGTACCAAAAGCTGGCCGATGAGGAGCGCACTGAGTGGTGGAACATGCATTTGGTGCACAGCAACGAGTCGGAGGACGTGTCCTTCCGCCGGGTGCTGCGGGTGGCCGAGTGGACCGGGTCGCCGGTGTACTTTGTACACGTCAGCGCCAAAGAGGGTTTGGCCGCGGTGGGCGAGGCCCGTGCCAAGGGGATGCCCGTCTATGGCGAGACTCTGCACAACTACTGCTGCTTCAACGCCGACAACTACCGGGAAGAGAACGGCATGAAGTACCACACCTACCCGTCGCTGAAGTCCGAGGCCGACCGCCAGGCGTTGTGGGACGGCATGGTCAAGGGCGGCCTGCACACCATGGCCACCGACGAGTACTGCACCAACTGGGCGGTGAAAATTGCCGGTAAGACCATTTCCGATGTTACCGGCGGGCACAACGGCATTGAGACGCGGGTAGGCGTGACCTACAGCGAGGGCGTGTCCCGCCGGGGCATGTCGCTGCAGCGGTTTGTGGACGTGACCTCCGCCAACGCCGCCCGGATCATGGGCCTCTACCCGCGCAAGGGGGTCATTGCCCCCGGCAGCGACGCCGACATTGTGCTGATAGACCCCAGCATTAAACGCCCCCTGACCATGATGGACTTCCACATCAGCGACTACAGCATCTGGGAAGGCTTTGAGGCGGCGGGCTGGCCGGTGATGACGATACTGCGCGGCCAGGTGGCGGTGGAGAACGGCCAGCTCAAGAGCCGCCTAGGCCGGGGTCAGTTCCTGCGCCGCAAAGTGGACCCCGAGGTGTGCCGGCGGCCGGTGGGGTAGGGGGGGTGATGTCCAGATAGGCTGTGATGTTGCAAACTAAGCCATCCACCTCTTCTCTGGTAGGATTATAGGGAGGTAATTGGAGGGAAAGCCAATGTCCATCGATGAACTGGAATTAGAGGCCTTGAGTCTTGACCCCCGCCTGCGAGCGAGGCTAGCTGAAAAGCTATTGCAGAGCCTTGAGCAGCTCTCGGATGCCGAAAACGAACGTCTACGGGCGGAGGAAGCCCTCCGCCGCAACGCGGAGCTTGATGCCGGGACTGCGAATGCTCGCTCTGCGGAAGAGGTCTTCCGCGACGCCCGCGCAAGTCTTCTCCGCTGAACTGGCTGTCCATTAACCCTCTCACCTGTAATAATAGACTGCATGGCGAGCAACCCGGCCACCACCACTCCGCCGCGCCGGTGGGTGCTCTACTACGACGGTGACTGCGGCTTCTGCACCTGGGTGGCGCGGTGGCTGTCCCGCTTGGACTGGCTGCGGCAGATCACTTGGACTCCCTACCAGAGTCTAGAGCAGCCGCCCGAAGGCCTGTCTTGGGCTGACTTGGACCAGGCTGCATACTTGCAACACACTCGCCAACATCGCTTGTACCGAGGCTTTTACGCCTTCCGCCGCCTGACGGTGCTGCTGCCGCCTTTGCTGCCGGTGGCGCCGCTGGTCTGGCTTCCCGGCGTGGACCTGGCGGGCCTAGTCCTCTACCGCTGGGTGGCGGCCCATCGACGGCGCATCTCCCGCTGCGCCCCTCCTGACCGCAGGAGCGGCGAGTAGCGAGGCTGTCCCCAGCCTCAGGTTGCGCTCCCGTCCTTGGCGACACTATACTTGGCTTCGCTTTGTAAGATTCTCGGTGTCCACCGCGCTCTCTGGGGTTATCGAGCGGGTTTAGTAGCAGGAGCAGCACATCCAAGCTCTGCGGAAGCGGTTCTTCTACGGGTGGGTCATTGTCGCGGCGATGTTTGTCATCAACTTCGCCGGCATGGCCACAGGGAACCTTACCCTGGGGTTGTTCGTCATCCCCGTGGGGGCAGAGCTGGGCATGTCCCGGGCTGCCTTCGGGTGGCTGCAGACTACCCGGCGGGTGTCCTCGGGGGTCACCAGCTTCGTCGTTGGGCGGGTGCTGGACCGCTACGGGCCCCGCGGCCTGGTGGTGGTCTCGGCAGTGATCATCGGCGGGTGCCTGCTGGCCATCAGCCGCATTCACTCCTCATGGCAGTTCATGGTGCTGTTCGGCATCATGGGCCTTACCGGACTGGCGGCGCCCAACAGCCTGGTGACCACAGTGCCGGTGGCCAAGTGGTTCCGCCGCCGCCGGGGCAAGGCCCTGGCCCTTGCAACTATGGGGTCGGGGATCGGCGGCATCATCTTCCTGCCGGTAACGCAGTGGCTGCTGGGTGGTCTGGGCTGGCGCACGACCTGGATCGTCATGGGCATCATCTTCGTGGTCATTGTCGTCCCCGTGGCCTTCATCTTCCTGCGCCGCCAGCCCGAGGACCTGGGCCTGCGTGTCGACGGCGACCCGCCAAGAGAACCCGTCGCGGGTGTTTCGGCATCTGGCGGGCGTCCCGAGGTTGAAGAGGCGGCATGGACGGTGCGGCAGGCGCTGCACACCTCGGCCTTCTGGAAGCTCTTGGCGGTGTTTGCCGCGGCGGGTTTGGCTCAGGGATCGGCAGGGTTGCACCGCATTCCCTACTGGGTGGAGAAGGGCTTTGATCCTCAGATCGTGGCTTTCGCCTTTGCCGCGGACGCTGGTGGCGCGGCGACCATGGCGTTCATCGCCGGCATGCTGGTGGACAAGTTCCCGGTGCGGTTCGTCGGCGCGGCGTCATACCTGGGGTTTGTGGCGGCGATGCTCCTGATGCTGGTGGGTCGCAACGAGCTGTTCCTGTTCGGCTCCACCATAGTCTATGGGCTTTCTGTGGGCGCGGGCATGATCCTCCAGTCCTACATCTTCGCCAACTACTTCGGGCGGGCATTTCTAGGGTCTATCCGCGGCATCGTCATGCCCGTGACCCTGGTGGCGGCGGGGATCGGCGGTCCGTTGTCCGGCTACCTGCGGGACGCCTCTGGCAGCTACGCGTCGTCTTGGTGGCTGATTATCGGGCTGTGTTTAGCCAGCGCGGTGCTGCTGGCCACCGCTAAGCCGCCGGTTCTGAGCCAGGCCGCCAGCCCACCCGGAGTTGCTGGTTAACGTGGCGCTTATGGCGGCGCAACCAGTTGTATACTATGAGGCGCGATTGGACGAAGGGGCGAGCGGCGATGAGGCGACTTAGTGGCTAGGTCTATTCTGGGAATGGTGGGCATCAAGCCGCCTAAAATTTTCTACGGCTGGTGGATTGTCGTCATCAGCGCCCTGGACGACGCGCTGAAGCACGGCACATTCAACCGGGGCTTCACCTTCTTTGTGCTCCCCATTCGCACTGAGCTGGGCATCGGCGTGGCGGTCATCTCCCTGGCGGACATGCTGGGCCGGCTGGAAGGCGGCCTGCTGGGGCCGGTGATGGGGTTCTTTACCGACCGGCTGGGCCCTCGGGTTATGCTGGCCTTTGGCGGCATCATGTCCGGGGGCGGGTTCATCCTGCTCTACTTCACCAACAGCTACTGGTCCTTTATGTTGGTGTTTATCGGCTTCCTGTCGGTGGGTTTTCGCTCCGGCTATAACAACGCCACCGTTGCTGCACTGAATAACTGGTTCCGCCGGCGTCGCGGTCTGGCAATGTCCTTCGCCTCCGTCGGCAACGGCATCGGCGGCGCCGTGCTGGCTCCGGTGATGGGCCTGCTGGTGTTTAGCATCGGTTGGAGAAACTCGGCCCTGGTGGCGGGCATACTCATCCTGGTGGTGGTGGTGCCCCTGTCGCTGTTCGTGCGCCGGTCGCCGGAGAGCATGGGCCTGCGGCCTGACGGAGACCCCCCCGACGAGTTAGATGTCCCTGGGGGTGGGACAGGGAGCCATCCGGGAGGGCACGCAGGCCGCCGCGGCGCCCGGAGCTTCGGTGAGGTCGACTTCACCGCCCGGGAAGCGGCGCGCACCTCCTCATTCTGGTGGTTGGTGGTGTCGGTGGGGCTTCGGAACACGGTGCACTCTGGCCTGTCATTTCTGCTGGCCCCGGTGATGGTGTGGTTCCTGCAGGGCAGTGGCCGCGGGCAGGCAGAGAGTCTGGGGATTGCCGCCGTCTTTGTGGGGCTGCTGGGCGTCAGCGCGGTGGTCTTCAACCCGGTGGTGGGCTGGTTGAGCGACAAGTGGCCCAAGCAAAAGATTAGTGCGGTATGCATGGTCTCCGGCGCGCTGGCGCTGGCGTTGCTGCTGAACCGCAGCGGCTACTGGTGGCAGCTTATCCCCTTCGTAGTGCTGCTGGCGTTGTCCGAGTCAGCCAACCCGCTGGCGTGGGCGATCCTGGGCGACTTCTTTGGCCGCAAGAGCTTTGCCACCCTGCGAGGCTGGCAGCACCTGCCGGACCAGCTCATGTCCATGAGCACACCGGTGTGGATGGGACTGATCTTCGACCGCACCGGGAGCTTCTTCCTGGCGCTGCTTCCCTTGATGGGATTCTATGCGCTGGCCACTATTGGCTACTGGACTATGCCGAGGCCCAAGCTTCCGGCCCGCCTGCAGGCACTGGAGGAAGCGGCGCCCGCGGTAGCAGGAGCGTCGGAGTGATGGTTGCGCCGTATGGGAGGCCAACTCCAGAGGCGACTCGAAGCGCTTTGAAGTATCCGGTGATTCTTGGGGTATAATTTAGGATAGTCAACTGCCAGATTATTGAGGCGATGCTATGGCTCAGCCGAAGCCGCGAATAAAATTCACCGTCAACGACTACATGACCACGCCAGACGACAAGCGGTACCAGCTTCTGGACGGAGAGTTAATTTTGGCGCCAGCACCACGTATGAGTCACCAGACCATAGCTATTCGCCTGGGTGTGGCTTTGTACCAGTTCGTGACAGAGAATGCCCTCGGAAGTGTATGGTTTGCCCCCCTGCGACGTGGTGCTATCTAATCATGATGTGTTTGAGCCCGACCTGCTGTTCGTGTCCAACGCCCGGTCAAACATCGTCACCAGCGCCAATCTCCAGGGCGCTCCCGACCTGGTGGTGGAAATCCTCTCCCCCGGCACGGCCAGGTACGACCGGGGCTACAAGCAGGCCCTGTACAGCCGCCAAGGCGTGCGGGAGTACTGGCTGGTAGATCCCGACGCTGCCACCGTGGAGGTGCTCATTGAGAGCGCCCAGGGCCTGACGCTGGCGGCCACCTACACCCGTGAGGATGTCCTGTCCTCGCCGCTGCTGGCAGGCCTGGCCATCGAGCTGATGCCTGTGTTCCGCAACGCCTAGCCCCTAGTCACCAGCTATAGCCCAAACCGCTCCGCCGCCCGGGCAAACCCCGGCATGGCTCCCTCCAGAACCCGGTCCTCCAGGCAATAGGCGATGCGAAAGTGGCCCGGAGTGCCGAACCCCCGTCCCGGCACCGTCAGCACGTTATACTCCTGCAGCGCCTCCACAAAGGCCACGTCGTCCGGTATGGGCGATTTGGGAAACAGGTAGAAGGCGCCTTGGGGCTTCACCAGGGAGTAGCCCATCTCGGTAAGCTGGCCGCACAGAAAGTCCCGCTTGCGCTGATACTGGCTGGCGTCCACGCTGACCCCCTGCAGAGCGCGCACCACGTGCTGCATCAGCGCCGGCGCGTTGACAAAGCCCAGGGTGCGGTGGCAGAACACCACGCCGTCCACCAGCTCCTTGCGGTCCGCGCAGTGGGGGCTGACCGCCACGTAGCCGATGCGCTCCCCCGGCAAGGCCAAATCCTTGGCGTGGGAGTAGGCGATGATGCTGTTCTCGTAGTGGGGCAGCGCCTGGGGGTAGGTCAGCCCGTCGAAGATAATGCGGCGATAAGGCTCGTCGCTAATCAGGAAAATCTGCCCGCCGTGCCGTGTCTGCGCCCGGCGCAGCAGGTCGCCCAGCGCCGCCAGCCGCTGGCTGGTGTACACGACCCCCGACGGGTTGTTGGGCGAGTTAATCAGCAGGGCGCGGGTGCGCGGCGTGATGGCCGCCTCGATGGCCGCCAGGTCCGGCTGGAAGCCGGCATCGGTGGGCACGATGACCGGCATGCCCTGGTGGTTGTCAATGTAGTAAACGTACTCGCCGAAGTAGGGCGACAGGATGATGACCTCGTCGCCGGGGTTGAGGATGGTCCGCAGGATCACGTTCAGCGCCGCGGCGGCGCCGCAGGTCATCACGATCTCGTCGCGAGTGAAGGCCACGCCGGTCTCCTGCGTCAGGCCCTCGGCCACCGCCTGGCGGGTCTCCGGGTAGCCGGCGTTGGGCATGTAGCGGTGCATGCCGGCGGCGGGCTGCCGGGCCAGGCGCAGCAGTTCTTGTTGAAACTCCTGGGGCGGCTCCATCACCGGGTTGCCCAGGGACAGGTCAAAGACGTTGTCCGCGCCATGCTGGGCCTTCATCACCAGGCCCACCTCAAACATCCGGCGGATCCAGCCGCCCTCCCCCATGTTCTTGCGGATGTGGCTCGCAATGGGCATTGTGCCCTCCTTGGGTGGATGTGCCTGCAGAGGATTCGTTGCCGGTATTGTAGCCGGGTTGAGGTGGCGATGGTAGACGGTGGCGTTGTTCTGGCAACGAGGTTTGTTACAATGCTAGTGAGTGAGGGATGCTCAAGATGAAAACCTACGTTTTTCGGGTCGTAGTGGAGCCGGACGAAGACCGCTGGGTGGCTTATGCACCGGCCCTAAAAGACCGCGGGGGAGCAACCTGGGGCTACACCCGAGAAGAAGCCCTGGAGAACATTGGGCAAGTTGTTCAGATGACTGTGGACAGTATGGTCCAGCACGGGGAGGCGATTCCCAGTGCTCTTTGACATACACGCCCACCTGATGGGGCCGGAGGCGCCCGGCCGCGCCTTCTGGGACGGGTTTACTCGCCTGGCAGTGGTGCAGACCGGCCGCAGCGAGGAGCGGGTGCGCCAGCGCTTGGAGGACATCTGGGACCTGACCGGCGAGCGGCTGCTGCGGGACATGGACGAGGCCGGAGTGGAGCGGGTGATGGTGATGCCGGTGGACTGGGGCCTGGTTCCCGCCTTCCGCGACGGTACAATGGACATCTGGCAGCAGCACCTGCTCCACGCCCAGGCGGTGCGCCGCCACCCGGACCGCATGGTGGCCTTCGCCTGCTTTGACCCGCGCCGGCCCGACGCCGTGGCGCTGCTGGAGCGGGCGGTGGGCGAGCTGGGCATGGTGGGGCTGAAGATTCATCCCGCCGCGGGCTTCTTCCCCAACGATCCCGTGGCCTACCCCATGTACCAGAAAGCCCAGGAGTTGGGGATTCCGGTGATGGTGCATACCGGGCCGGAGCCCAAGCCCCTGTACAGCCGCCACTGCCAGCCGGTGTACGTGGACGACGTGGCCGCCGACTTCCCCAACCTCACCATCATCCTGGCCCACGCGGGCCTCAGCGCCTGGTGGCAGGAGGCGGCGGGCATCGCCTCGGTGTGCCCCAACGTCTATTTGGACATATCGGGCTGGCAGGCCATGGCCCGGCTGCGGCCCCTGGAGTTCTACACCATCCTGCACACCCTCATCGGCACCGTGGGCGCGCGGCGCATCCTGTGGGGCAGCGACTACCCGGCGCTGCGGCTGCTCATGTCCGAGGCGGCGTGGGTCAAGGCCATCACCGAGCCGCCGCAAGTCGCCCGCGACCACGGCATCAGCTTCAGCGACGCCGACGTGGCGGCCATTATGGGGGACAACGCCGCGCGTTTGCTGAAACTGTAGAAACCGAACTACACCCGGCAGTCCACCGCCAGCTCCGCGCAGGTGTCGCGAATCCACTCCGCCACCTCGTTGTGCAGCGGAATCCCGTCCCGCCGCCGCTCCTCCTCCACCTCGGCCTCGGGCTGGCCCGCCACCATCACCCGGTCGTGGCCCGGCGCCGGCGGCGTGGTCTGCATCATGGTCATCCACTCGTCCATCATCTCTTTGAAGTGCTCGGTGTCGGTGAAGGCCTCAATGCTGTAGGCCGCCACGTAGTGGCCAAAGTTGGGCCGGCCGGGCACCGCGCCGTAGCCAAAGCCCGTCAGCACGCCGCCCAGGATATCCACCACGCAGGACAGGCCGTAGCCCTTGTGCGACCCCAGCTCCCGGGTGCTGCCCAGGGGGAGCAGTACGTGCTTCTCCGGCGGGTCAATGGCCTCCATGATGGGGGTGCCGTGCTCGTCGGCCAGCCAGCCGGGCTCCAGCTTGATGCCCAGGCGCTTGGCGATGTAAATCTTGTTGGCCGCCACGGTGCTGGTGGCGGCGTCAAACACGAAGGGCGGCTGGTGCTTGGCCGGCGCCGCCACGGCGATGGGGTTGGTGCCCAGGCGCGGCACCGCCCCGAAAGTCGGCACCACCGATGGCGGGCAGCTGGTCATGCACACGCCGATCATGTCGTGTTTCAGGGCCATCATGGCGTGGTACGAGGCCATGCCCAGGTGCCGCGCGTTGCCCACGGTCACCATGCCCACGCCCACGTTTTTGGCCTTCTGGATGGCGATGTCCATGGCCTTAGGGGCCATAATGATGCCCAGGCCCCGGTCCGAGTCCAGGTTGGCGGTGCTGGGGGTCTGGCGGACGACCTTCATGTTGGGCCGCGGGTTAATCTGCCCGCTCTGATAGCCTTGCAGGTAGCTGCGCAGCATGTTGGAAACCCCGTGGGTGTCCACACCCCGCAGGTCGGCCAGCACCAGCACGTCGGCGCCTAGCTGGGCATCCTGAGGAGGCACGCCCATCTTCTCAAAGATGCCCGCCACCGTGGCCTTCAAGTCGTCGCCTTGAACCAGGATGGCCTCGTCCAAGTTCACCCGGAACTGCTTCAGCACGGCAAACCTCCTAAACTCCCGGCCTTGGGCGTCGCGTCCCGCCCAGGCCAATTACGAATATCGTATCTCCGTAAACGGTTCCCTGGCAGTATAGCACCGCCGGTTGATGGGGGCCACCGTGGGTATTTGGCTGCTTGGGCCTGGGGCAATCCAAAGGCACACCAGCCGACCACCGGTTTCCGATGCCCGCCTTTGAACTTAGCTACCGCGCCGGATACAGTTAAACCAGCGGATAGTCCTATATCGGTCTTGCCAACGCCAGCCTTGCTAGGTGGATATGCAGTGTCTAGCGCTTTCTCGCCAGTCCAGGGTCTGGTTCAGCCTCCTGCTGGCGGCGGGGCTGGTGGCCTTTGGCCTGGTCTGGCTGGCTTTGGTTGGGCCCGGGCAAGGCAGCGGGGCCTGGCCGCACAGCCCGCGGCTGACCGGCCGGCAGGCGCCGGAGCTGCTCCAGCCCTTTAGCCCCCAGCGATTGCTAGGCGGGCTGGCGCTGGATCCCGGCGACCAGGCTGCGCGCCCGTAGATCCCCGTAGCGGCGCTTGGGGTAAGGGCGTGGAGCCGCTGGCCCAAACCAACAGCTTGTCCAGTAGGAGCCATTCCCCGTGACTGAAGCGCCTGTCTGGGGCATTGTATTTGCCGTCATCCTGGTGGTGGGCACCCTAACCTTCTTCTCGCTGGTGGAAACCTGGGGCCACCAGGCCCAGCAGATGCAGGAAGCCGGGGCGCGGCAGCAGGACAATCTGGAGTCATACATTGCCATTCAGACCTCGGGAGGCACCTCCTGGACCTGTGACACTCACACCTCCCCATTCCGGGCCCGGACGGCTAACCTGGGCCCCCGGCCAATCTCTGACCTGCCCAAGATGTATGTACTGCTGGAATACACCGGCGTTACCGGGTCCAAGTTTGCCAGCCGCCTGACCTACGGCGCCGGCTGGACCGTCTCCGGTATCGTGCCAGACGTCCGTAATCCCGACCTGTGGGACTCCCAGGAGACCGCTACCATTCAGTTCACCCTGAGCCAGCCCCTGCAGACCGGCTCCAACGGCGCCGTGGTAGTGGTTACCCCTAACGGAGTGGCAGATTCCGCCTACTTCAACTGTGTGCCGCCCATCAACATCGGATTCCTGAGTCCCACGGCGGAGGCGGTTGACACAGGCGGCCACGGCAGCGGATTTGAAAACGACCCAACCTATGCCTTTGCTGACGACGCCCTTTACGCCGCCACCACCAACGGCTGCGGCGACCGGCACCGGTTCTACAACTACGGCTTCACCCTCCCTCCGGAACGCGACATTTTTGGTATCGAGGTGCGCGCGGATTGGTCGATCCAGGCCCCCGCAGGAATCAACAGCTTGAGCGTGGAGTTGTCCTGGGACGGGGGGCCTCCTGGACCGCGGCCAAGACCGACACGACCGAGACCATCTCTGAACATACTGTTATTTTTGGTGGCCCCGCCGACACCTGGGGGCGCACTTGGACGTCGGCGGAGTCCAGTGATGCCAACTTCCGTGTGCGGGTTACGGTCGACTGCACCTCAATCCGGGAATTCCGCCTGGACTGGATTCCGGTGAATGTGTACTACGAGGCCCAATGATGGGCGGACTTTCTGCCTTTCCGGTATAATCCGGGCACTCTAGATCGGGCTGGCAGCCAATGGAAAATGTTGAAAATCAGGCGCTGGACATCCTGGCCCGGCTGGGCGCGCCGCCGGCCACCTCATTCCATGAGTCGGGGGTGTCCCAGGCGGTGAAGGCGGTGCTGTGGGACCTGGGCGTGGCCTTCCGCACCGACGACTTTGGCAACATCCTGGCGCGGGTGCCCGGCCAGCGCCCCGGTGTGCCGCCCCTGGCCCTGGTCGCCCACATGGACCATCCGGGCTTTGAGGCGGTGGCGCGCCAGGGAGACAGCCTGGTGGCCCACGCCCTGGGGGGAGTGCCCCTGGCCAGCTTCTCGCCCGGTGTGCGCCTGCGGGTGATCCTGCCAAACGGGCAGCAGCTTGCGGCCACCACCGTGGGGCAGCACGGGCCGGAGGCAGACCGCCAGGTGCTGGTGCGGCTGGAAACTCCCGGCCAAGTGTCGTTGCCCTGCCCAGTGGTGTTTGACCTGGTGGACTTCCAGTTGGACGGCCAGGTCATCCGCATGCGCGCCCTGGACGACCTGGCAGGCTGCGGCAGCATTTTGGTGGCCCTGGCCGCCTTGATGCTGGAGCGCCCGCCGGGGGACGTGTACGGCGTGTTCACTCGCGCCGAGGAGGTTGGCCTGGTGGGTGCCCGCCTGCTGGCGGAGGCGGGCACCCTGCCCAAAGAGACGCTGGTGGTGTCCCTGGAGGCCAGCCGCACCCTGCCCGGCGCGGAGATGGGCGGCGGGCCGGTTATCCGGGTGGGCGACGCCGCCTCCACCTTCAACGCCGACGCCGAGGCCGCCCTGCTGCGGGCCAGGGAGATCTTGCAGGACAAGCACCCAGGGTTCAAGGTCCAGCGCCAGTTGATGAGCGGCGGCACCTGTGAGGCCAGCGCCTTTGGCCTGTACGGCTACCGCGCCACCGGCATTGCCTATCCCCTGGGCAATTACCATAACAGCGCCCCGGAGGGCCGCATTGAGGCCGAGTACATTCACCGGGAGGACTTCCTGGGGGGCATTGAGCTCATGGTGGCGGCGGCCCACTGCGTTCCGGACCGGGAGAGCGTGGGCGTGCGCCGGCGGCTGCGCCAGATGCCGGAGGAGTACCGGCAGCGCCTGCGGGACAGCGCCGGCGGTGGGTAAAAAGGTGCTTGTTAGCCACCTTTGCATAAATCCTTTAACCGTGGCTGACAAAATCCCCCTCTGCCCCCCCTTTGCAAAGGGGGGGCAGAGGGGGATTTTCGTCCCCGATGCTTCCCTACCGAATTAGAACTTTATACAAGGCTCGGCAGGTACCCACCCGTTGGTAAGGGGGAGAACGCAGTTGTGCTAGGAGCTGAGGTGACCCTGTTGCGACGAATAACCGGCGTCCTGCTGCTGGCTGCCTGCGCCGTTTCTGAAGAGGAAGCCCAGCGGATCGTGGACCGGAGCATCGCCCAGACCGTGACGGCGATGCCCGCCGCGACTCCAGCGCCTGCCGACCCCAACCCCGCTGCCCCTGCCGACCCTGGCGCCGCTATCCCCAACGGTGACCACGGCGCCAAGCCCAACTCCAGTCTTGCCCCGGCCCACGGCCACGCCTAGGATCGTAACCATCCCCGTCCCGGTGGCGGCGTCATCCCAGACCATTCAGCTGGGCGACGGCCTGATCCTGGTGATGGACTCGGCCCAGCCGGCCACGGGTCTCCCAGTGCGGTGCCAGATATCCGGCCTGCCCCCTGGCAGCGATTTACGGTGACCTTTTTGAACCCGGTGAACCTCCCGGTGGACTGGACCAAGGATGAGCAGGTCTTTGTAGTGGACGCCTCCGGCCAGCGAGTCCAGACAGAGACGTTCTACGCCGACGGCAGCGGCCGGTCCACCTGGGTCCGCTGGAACGCGCTGGACACCGAGGGGCAGTGGACGGTGCAGGTGGCTGTAAACGAAAGCGGCAAGCGCTACGATGGGCACTATGCGCTCACCCCGCTGCAACTGCCTGCCGTGTCCTTCGCCGGCCTGGGCGTTGCCATGCGGCGCTATTCCGGCGCCTCCAGCGAGGTCTATCTGTCCTCAGGAACCCCGGCCAGCGTGGCCCGGGACTTGAGCGGCCGGCTCCCCGCCCTCACCTACAGGCTGGAGTCCTGGCTCTTGCTTACCTCCGCCCAGATTCCCAATGTGTATCTGTTCGCTTCCAGCAGCCACTTCCGCCAGGCCATCACCGCCGTCGGCGCGACGGATGTGAGCCCCTTCGCTTCGGGGATTTACCTGCCGACTGGCAATTTCCGGGGCGTTTACGTCACCCTGGGGGAGTTCACCTCGGAAACGGTCAAGATCCTGGTGCATGAGCAGACCCATCTCTTGGTGGATGAGGCGGCGCCGACTGCCGACATTCCCGCCTGGCTGAACGAGGGAATGGCCACCTACCTGGAGATAAACCTGAGCCCGGAGTTTGGCGCCGGTGTCGCTGCTGTCCAAGACCGCTTCCATCGCGAGGATATGGTCAAGGCCAGCCTGGATGCGGGGACATTGATCCCGTTGTCCAGCCTGGTCAGCCAGAAGGACTGGAACGGCCAAGCTTACCAGGGCCTGGTCACTCGCCAGTACTCCCAGGCGTACATGGCGGTGCGCTACCTCACCGAGGGATTCGGCGACCAGTCAGTGGGTCTGATTCTGAAGGAATTGGAGCGGAAACGCTCTTTTACCGCCGCCTTCTCCACCGTCACCGGTATCACGCTGACCCAGTTTGAGCGAGACTGGAAAAACTGGCTGGAGCAGCGGGAAGACCCGGCGCGGGAGCAGCTGCGCCAGTACGTAGCCGAGGTGGACTACATGCTGGAGGATGCGGAGAGCATCAGCGACGACCGGCAAACTTTCTTGGCCTCCGCCGCCGCCTCGGGGCCCTTTGCCCAGCGGGCGCCTGCCCAGACCCACCTGGTTAACCGGGCGGCGGCGCTGACGAGCTGGGGCAATACCCTGGCCTATCCGGTCTTGTACGGGGAGATGCATCAGGAGCTACTGGCCTTCCTAGCGGTGTTTCAGGGTTGGCTGCAGACGGAGCTGGATGCCTCCACCAAGGGGGACAACACCTTAGTCCGCCAGGCCAACGCCATGATTCCCGAGGTCTCCGCCCGGAAGTTCTCCGTGCGACGCCAGGCCAACTCCATCATGTTGGTCTACCAACTGCAGGAGTAGCGGAGGGAGACGACCCCCTCTGTATCTCCCCCTTAGGCGAGCTTTCAGCTTGTCAGCCGTCAACTCCACACCCCACTCCGGGGTGATGGGGGAAGCTGAAAGCTGACCGCTAATAGCTGATAGCTGAATGGGGAGAAGGCCTACCCCCTACACCCCCACCACCCGCACCCGGTGGTTGTTGCTGTCGGCGATGTATAAGTTCCCCTGGGCGTCCAGGTCGCAGCCGTGGGGCCGGTCCATGCCTGCGGCGGTGGCAATGCCGCCATCACCGTCGCCGCCCTTGTGCCCGCCCGCGATAGTTGTCACCCGCCCTGTGGCGGCGTCAATGCGGCGAATGGCGTGGTTCTCCGTGTCCACCACAATGACGTTGTCGCGCGCGTCGCAGCGTATGGCCTTGGGCGCGCCCCAGGCGGCGGCCATGGCGCTGCCCCCGTCGCCGCTGTAGCCCCGCTCGCCGGTGCCGGCGTAAGTCGACATAATGCCCTGGGCGTCCACCAGCCGCACGCCGTTGCCCTCCCGCTCGCAGATGTAGGTGTTGCCCTGGCGGTCCATGCACACCGCCCGCGCGCCGAAGATGCTGGCCTGCGCCGCGGGCAGACCGTCGCCCTTGCGGGCCTTCTCCCCGTTGCCGGCGAAGGTGGTGATGATGCCGGTGCGCAGGTCCAGACGCCGCACCCGCTGGTCTAGGATGTCGGCAATGAGCAGCCCCCCTTTGCCATCCCGCCCACTATATAAAAAGCAATCGTTGGGCTCCCGGAGCTGGGCGCGAGCGCCGGGACCGCCGTCGCCGGAGTAGCCCGCCTGGCCGGTGCCCGCCACGGTGGTGATGATGCCGGTGGCCGCCGCCACCTTGCGCACCGCGGCGTTCAGCCGGTCCACAATGTAGATGTCCCCGTTGCGGTCCACCTGCAGCGAGTAGGGCTGGTTCATGGTGGCTTGGGTTGCCGGGCCGCCATCGCCGGAGTAGCCCAACTGCCCGCTGCCCGCCACGGTGGTGATGATGCCGGTGGACTGCTCTACCCGGCGCACACAGTGGCTGGTGGCGTCGGCGATGTACAGGTTGCCCCGGGCGTCGAAGGCGCACATGAAGGGCTCCCGCAGCATGGCGCGGCCCGCAGGGCCACCGTCGCCGGAGTGCCCGGCCTCGCCGGTGCCGGCCAGCGTCTGAATCTTGCCTTTAACGAAGGGCATGGGGCTTCTCCTAGCTATCAGCTATGAGCAGTCAGCCTGCGTAGGGGCGCACAGCTGTGCGCCCCTACGCAGGCTGACTGCTCATAGCTGATTTATACCAGTCCAGAATCTGGCTGCCGGTCATGAACACCACTCCGTCGTGCTGGCGGAGGTAGTCGAAGATCATGTCAAAGTACTTGATGCGGTGCGCCGCCCCGGTGATGTACGGGTGGGTGGAGATGGCCATCACGCGGGCGCCCTCGGCGGCCTCCTGGTAGAGGGTGTCGAACTGGTCGCGGGCGCGCTCGAACATCTCCGGCGAGCGGTGGTGCTGCACGGCGTAGATGGGGATGTCGTTCAGCTCTAGCGTGTAGGGGATGGACACCAGGCTGCCCTGCTTCACCTTCATGGGGTAGGGCTGGTCGTCGTTGCACCAGTCGCAGACGTACTCGATGCCCTCTTCCGCCAAGATGTCGGGGGTGTTGAAGGTCTCCGCCAGGCCGGGCCCCATCCAGCCGCGGGGGGCGACGCCGGTGAACTCCTTGATCGTGCGGATGGAGCGGCGGATGACCTCCCGCTCGTCGGGCTCCGCGTTGAGCACCCGCTGGATGAAGCCGTGGCCCATCATCTCCCAGCCCGATTTGATGCTCTCCTCCACAATCTGCGGGTAGCTGAGGCATACCGAGGCGTTGAGGCTCACTGTGGCCGGGATTTGGCGTCGGTCCAACACCCGCTTGATGCGCCAGAAGCCCACCCGCAGGCCGTAGTCAAACCAGCCAAAGTTTGGGATGTCCGGGATGACGCTGCGCCCCTGGGGCGTGGGCAGCACGGCGCGAGGCATCGCCTCGTTGATGTCCCACTCCTCCACGTTGATGACGACCATGACCGCCACGCGCGCGCCGCCGGGCAGGCGCAGGGGCGGCCGCGAGAAGATGGGGGAGTATTCAGCGCGGGGGTTAGCCATGAGCTTCCGTCCTTCTCTTCAGCGATCAGCGGTCAGCCGTCTGTTCCCCACCCCGTTCTGGGGTATTGGGGAGCTGACGGCTGACCGGCTGAACGCTGATCGCTAAGACCTACCGCGCGCGGGCGCGGGCGCCGTTGCCCGCTGCCAGGCCCAGGGACTGCACCCCCAGGCGGGACAGGTCCTCGTCCTCCTGGGAGCTGAGGCCGCTGACGCCGATGGCGCCCATGATCGCCTTGGTCTCTGGGTGAATGATCACCACCGCGCCCTGGGCCGCCACCAGGCCGGGGTTGCCCATCTCGGTCACACTGCGGCCCTGGCTCTTCATCCGCTCGGCGTAGGCCCCCGAGTCGGAGCCGGACATGGCGGCAGTGTAGGCCTTGCGGATGGCGAAGGCCTGGGGGTTGGCGCGGCAACCGTCCATGCGGGCGTAGGACAATAAAGCGCCCTGGTCGTCCACGATGGCGATGGCCACCGGGCGGTTAGGCTCCTTGGTGCACTTCTCAATCATGGCCTGCATGGCCTTCTGGGTCTGGTCCAGGCTGAGCATGGCTTTCTGGTACATGGTGCAATATCCTCCGGCTAGAAAATCGGTCTCATTCTACTACGCCAGAAAATCCAACGCCACCCGCACAAACTCCTGGGGCTTCTCCACCTGGGGCAGGTGGCCGCACTGGTTCATGATGACCAGCTTGGAGCCGGGGATGGCCTGGTGGTAGAGCTGCCCGCACTCCAGAGGCACCAGGGCGTCCTCTCGCCCCCAGACGACGCAGGCGGGAATGCGTACCCGTGCCAGCAGCGCCTGCAGGCGGGGATCGTGCATGTAGGGCTTCCAGCCCAGGCGCACCGCCATCTCCCGGTTGCGCTCCGCCACCGCCTGCTGCTCCGGCGTGAGGGTGCGGACGTAGAGCTGCGCGTACTCCGGAGACTGCTTGGGATCGTGGAACAGCAGCTGGGTGACCTGAGCGGGAGTGATGATGAAGATGTCGGCAATCTCCCCCTGCTTGGGCTTGATCCCCACGGCGTCCACCAGCATGACTTTGCTCAGGGCGTGGCGGCAGGTGGCGGCCAGCTCCGCGGCCAGCCAGCCGCCCATGGAGAAGCCGATGGCCCGCACGCCCTCCAGGCCCTGGTCCTCCAAGAACCAGGTGTAGAAGGCCGCCAGATCCGGCATGGTCTGCAGCCAGTCCGGTCGCTCCGATGCGCCAAAGCCCGGGTGAGAAGGGAAGTACACCGTGTAGTGGTCCGCCAGCGCCTGGACGTAGCGGATCCAGCCGGGGTTGCCGCCCGCGCCGTGCAGGAGCAGCAGCGGCTCGCCGGAGCCCCCTTTGAGCAGTTGCAGCTTAGAGCCACCAACGTTTATGAACTCTTCGGTGAATGCGGCGGTCATGCGGTTGTTAACCTCCAAGTCGGTTCAGCGCACATCCTACGGGTGCAGCTTCCGGGGGTCAAGGGGCAAACCTGCTTCTAATACACCGCGAGTAAAAATGCGCCAGAACGCTGTAAAGTAAGATTTATGCCATAATATCTTATTATATGGATAGTGACTTACCTATGGAGGCTTATGCAGAGCAAGGTATCGGTAAGAGGGCAAACCGTTATTCCACGAGAGATTCGCAAGCTGCTGGGTATCACCCCTGAAAGCGTGTTGTGCTGGCAAGTGGAAGACGGAGTAATCAAAGTATATCCGGTGCCTGCTGACCCGGTGCGGGCATCCCTGGGCCTCCTGAAGGGCCGGGATTCGCTGGACGAGTTCCTTGACGAACGGGCTAAGGAGCGGGCCAGGGAGCGCCGGGAGGATGGGTAGATGGCGGTCTACGTGCTGGACACCTCGGCCATCATGTGCGTGCTGTACCAGGAAGAGGGGGCTGACCGAGTGGTAGAGATTCTGGAGGCTTCCCAAGCTAGGCCGGTGGAGGACAGGCGGGAAGTGGTGGTCCCGTTCATCGCCCTGATGGAGTTGGAGTACTGGCTGCGGCGTCGCCTTGCGCCGCGGGAGGTGGACCAGGTTCTGATCTTGGTGGAGAACTGGCGTGTACAGGTAGTTGAGTCAAATCCGGAGTGGCGGCACGTGGCGGCGCGGGTGAAAGCGCGAGGATCCCTTTCTTTGGCCGATGCTTGGATTGCAGCCCTGGCGATGCTGTATCAGGGTGAGTTGGTCCACAAGGATCCCGAGTTTGACCAGGTGGCGGAGTTGAAGTCCCTGCGCCTGCCTTATAAAAACAGGTTGTGACCTTACCAGGAGTCCCCAGTTTCATTGACAACCGCACCACTCCATGCGATATTTCGGCTGCGACACAAGTCAGACCGAGCCAGGCAGCTGATGGCTGAATGCTGACCGCTGACTGCTAATACAAGGAGGGACCACCGTGGGTGACAAGATTGGAATCATGGGAGCCGGCGCATTGGGCTGCTACGTGGGGGCGTTCTTGACTCGGGAGGGCGAGGATGTGACCTTCCTGGATATGTGGCCGGAGCATGTGGAGACCATGCGCAAGAAGGGACTGCGGGCCAGCGGCAGCCAGGGCGATTTCACCGTGCCCGTGAAGGCCATGCACCTTACCGACGCCCAGAAGATTCAGGACCCCTTTGACTTTGTCTTCATCTCCATGAAGTCCTACGATACCGAGTGGGCTACCCACTTCATCAAGCGGTACGTCAAGCCCGACGGTTACTTCGTCTCCCTCCAGAACTGTTGGAACGACCCGCTCATCGGCAGCATTGTGGGAGAGGACCGCGAGATGGGCTGCGTAGCCTCCCACATTGAAGTGGCCCTGTGGGAGCCGGGCCACGTCAACCGCGGCGGCGAGGTGGGCCGCGACCACGGCCACGTGGTGTTCCGGGTGGGGGAGCAAAGCGGGCGGATTACCAATCGGGCCAAAGGTGTGGCCCAGAAACTGGACAGCATCGACGCCGCCTACGCCACCGACAACCTTTGGGGCGAGCGATGGTCCAAGCTGTGCCAGAACGGCATGGGCAACGCCATCTCCGCCATGTCGGCCATGGGTTCCCAGGACATGGCGCAAGACCCGCGCTGCCGGCTCATCCGCATTCAGCTTGCCAAGGAAGGCGCCCAGGTGGGCCTGGCGATGGGGCTGAACATTGTAGACATGAACGGCAAACCGGCCCAAATGTGGGCCGACGCCGACAAGGGCGACGTCTATGAGGAGCTGGACGACTTCATGTCCCGCCGGGGCGGCCGGGTCAACTGGCTAGCCTCCATGGCCCAGGACGTGAAGAAGGGCCGACGCTCTGAAACGGACTTGATGAACGGCCGCATCGCGGAGAAAGGCCGCGAGGTGGGCGTGCCCACCCCCTTCCACGACGCCATTGTGGTGGCGATGCACGGCATTGACGACGGCTCCATCAAACCTAGCCCAGCCACCGTGGACATGATCCTGCGCGCCGCTGGGCGGTAGGTTCTTGTTCATCAAAGTAGAGCCCGCCGAGTTGTTCATGTTCCGTGTCCAGCTCATCTTTGACCTGGCTCATCCGGACTCGGAAGACCAGCCGGTGCGGGACTATTTGGACAAGCACGAGCTGGAACCCAGGCTCCGCAGCACCGGTGACGTGGAGGGCCGCCACTGTGAGGTGATGCACTTCGGCGGCTGCTACCTGGAAGGGCACCTGGAACCCATTGCCCGGATGCAGCGCGGCGCGGTGGAGGCGGAGTTGCTGGCCGCGGAAATCCGCCGCCACCTGGATGCCGCGCATAAACCGGGGGTGGCTTTCCAGTCGCAGGAGCAAGAGGCCGCAGCGGTGGCCGCGCTGGCGGCGGAACTCCGCCGGGACGACGCGTTCCGCCAGGGAAGCAGCGGGGAGTTGACGGTCTCCCTGGAGGGCGGTGCGGTCCGGGAAGCGGCCCTCCGGTGGCTGGCGGCGCGGGCCCGGGAGCTGGAGTTGCGGGCAGCCAGTGGAGCGGGCGATGGGAATCGAACCCACGTAACTAGCTTGGAAGGCTAGAGCTCTACCATTGAGCTACGCCCGCCGGGCCAAACAGCCCAGTCATTATAGCATGGGGCTTTGACCCGGCTGATTAGTGGCCAGTCATTGGGGCACTGCCCAATACCTCTCGTACCTTACTGGCCAAGTCGGAAGGCAGGAACGGCTTCTCGATGAAAGGGACACTGTCACCGGAAATGCCGTGGAAAGCAACTGGCTCGTCAGTGTACCCGGAAGTAAACAGCACCTTGGCGGACGGATATAGATGGCTAAACTGCTCCGCCAGCTCCATCCCGCCCATGCGCGGCATCATCACGTCGGTCAATAAGAGATTTATTCCCTGGCCCAGGGGAGACCGGGCCACGGCTAAAGCCTCCTCCCCATTGCACGCCTGAAGCACCGTGTAACCCTGGGTCCGCAACATAGCGGCTACCATGCCCTGCACCGCTGAGTCATCTTCAGCCAGGAGCACCGTCTCAGTACCGCGGGGCATAGTCGGAATTACTTGAGGCGGTGTGCTGCGCTTGGGGGGTTCGGTGGTCTGCGGCAAGTAAACCGTGAATGTGGCGCCCTAGCCCTCGGCGCTCTGTACTTCCATAAAGCCTCGCCCTTCTTGAATGATGTCCTGGCAGATCGACAACCCCAGGCCTGTTCCTTTGCCGGGTTCCTTGGTGGTAAAGAACGGCTCAAATATGCGGGCCTTCACCGCATCCGACATCCCGGTGCCGGTGTCGCTCACTGAGACGGATATGTAGTCTTCTGGCGATGGCCCTTGGCCGTTGGATTTGGGGGTGACGTTGGCGGTGCGAATTGTAATCTTGCCACCCTTGGGCATGGCGTCCCTGGCGTTGACCACCAGGTTCAGGAGGACCTGCTGGCATTGCCCAGGGTTGCCCTTGATCGCCTTCAAGTCCGGCGACAGGAGGGCGTCCAATTGCACATCATCCCCCACCAGATGTTTCAGCATTTTGGTCATTTCAACGACCAATGCGTTCATGTCTAGGACTTCGGTGTCTAACGACTGCTGGCGGGTAAAAGCCATCAGCTGGTGGGTTAGGCTGGTGGCCCGCCCCACCGCACGCTTGATCTCCTCCCGGTTGCTGGAAGCCTGGTGGCCGGTGGCCAGGGCCTGAGACCCCAGTTCCGCGTTGCCGGCGATGGCCGTCAGCAGGTTGTTGAAGTCGTGGACCACCCCTCCGGCTAGCCGGCCAATGACTTCCAGTTTCTGCGACTGAAGCGCCTGCTCCTGTTGCAGCCGTTTATGCTCCCGGCGTTGCTCCGCCTCCCGCAGCTCCCGGGCGATGATGGGGACCAGCCTGGCCAGCTTGCCTTTGGTGAGGTAGTCGTGGGCGCCGGCCTTCATGGCGGCAACGGCGTCCTCCTCAGACACCACGCCGGACACGATGATAAATGGCAGGTCCCTGCCGGTTTCCTGGACTAACTTCAGCGCAGCGGGAGCGTTGAATCCGGGCAACCGGTAGTCCGACACCACCAGGTCCCATGCCTGGTCTTTCAAGGCAGCGCGCATCGCTTCCGCGGTGTCCACTCCCTGCGCCTCCGGGGCGTAGTCGCCCCGCTTCAGCTCACGGAGCAGCAGCAAGGAGTCGTCTTCCGAGTCTTCAACCATCAGGACGCGAAGGCGTGTAGACATGGGCAGGCTCTGTCCTCTCTTACGCCGCTTGGGGTAAGGGCTGGTTAATCACCATCCAATACAACCCTATTTGCTGTACCATGTCTACGAAGTGGACAAAATCCACCGGCTTGCGAATGTAGCTATTAACGTGGCTCCGGTGGCTCTCCACGATGTCTTTTTCCTCCGCGGAGGAGGTGAGGGCCGCCACCGGAATACCCGTGGTGCGATTGTCGGCCCGCAGGCGGCGCAGCACCTCCAGTCCGTCCACCTTGGGCAGCTTGAGGTCCTGCAAGATGAAGGTGGGCGTATCGCCTGCATCCCGGCCCGCGTGAACCCCGGTGCCGAAAAGATAGTCGAGCGCCTCAGCCCCGTCTCGGGCCACCACCACGCGGTTGGCAAGGTGGTGCTTTTTCAGCGCGCGCAGCGTCAGCGCCTCGTCGTCCGGGTTGTCTTCCACCAGCAAGATTACCTGCTCTGCCATGGCTGCCACCTCTTAGCTACTCCAGAGTAAAGTAAAATGTAGCGCCCTTCCCCACTGCGCCCTCCGCCCACACTCGCCCGCCGTGCCGGTGGATGATGCGCTGCACCGTGGCCAGGCCGATGCCCGAGCCCTCATACTCATCGGCTTTGTGCAGCCGCTGGAAAGCCCCAAAGAGCTTGTCGGCATAGGTCATGTCAAACCCGGCCCCGTTGTCGCGCACAAAGCAGGCCGGCTTCCCCTCGCTTTGGGTTAATCCAATCGTGCGTTGGGCTGCTTGGCCGTGAACTTCCAGGCGTTGCCCAGCAGGTTTTCCAGGGCGATGCGCAGCAGCTTGCCATCCCCCTTGACCATCACCTCCGGCGCCACGCTGAACTCAACGGAGCGCTCCGGTTGGCGGGATTGCAGCTCGGTAATCACCGTTTGGGCGATGTGGCTGAGGTTGACCTCCTCCACCTGCATCTTGTTGCGCGTCATGCGTGACAACCCCAGCAGGTCGTCAATGACCTGGCCCATGCGCTGGCTGGCGGCGCGCACCCGGCCAAGGCACTCCTTGCCCTTTGAATCCAGCATTTCCCCGCAGTCCTCCAGCAGCGCCTGGCTGAAGCCGTCAATGCTGCGCAGGGGGGTGCGCAGGTCGTGGGACACGGAGTAGCAAAACAATTCCAGATCCGAGTTGGTGGATTCCACCGTGGCATTGCGCTGGCCCAGCTCCTGGGCCCGGCCTTCCAGCTCCAGGTTCAACGTGTTTAGGCTCTTCCGCTGGCCCACGGTAATGCGCCAGCCACGCCGCACAATGGAGACCAGACTGAAGTACAGCGCCAAGAAGCCGATACCCACCGAGATGAAGACCCACTTTTGGGTTGAGCTAATCCGCTGGGCGGTGGGCGCGTAAAACTAGTAGATTTCAAAAGCGCCATGTACCTGGGAGCAGCCGGGAAAAACGATGGGAGCGTAGACTTCCATGACGGTGCCCAACTGGAGTTCCAGGCCGCTTTCAGCGTCGGGTGCCTCAATTTCAGCTTCAATTGCCCCTTCCAGTGACTCCATGAGGTGATGATTGTCGGTGAACCGCTTACCAACCTCTGCCGATTCGTCGGAGTAGATTACCGTGCCGTCGGTGCCCCACAGCTTGATCCTGGCGGTTTTGGCCGACACGATGTAGTCTTTTACGAATCGGTCAAACCAATAGTACCGCTCCCCGGTCATGGGGGATTCCATGTCGCTGGGGGAGAGGAATTTAAGCAGGCGACCGGAGGAGATCAGCACCGCCTCGTCCACCAGGTTTTGCTGCGCTTGAGAGCGAATCCGGTTGCTGAGCACTGTGGACAAAAGCACGGCAAAGGTAGCCAGCACGATGAAGCTGGTCACCGAAAACTGGACTAGCAAGTTGCTTGTCAGCAGTTTCATGTCTACGAATTCACCGCCTTCCTTGTGGATGCTTATAGCCTTACGCTAACAGGGGCTGGCGTTAAGTCACAAAGGGCGCGCACCCTGTTTGGCCAGTGAGCAGCCTCAGCAAATCGGCAGGGGAAAGTAAGGGGGGCAAATTAGGTGATGCGGTATCAGAGGGCGCTTATCCCAGGCAAAGTGTGAGGCAATTGTGACTTACGCTACGCTAGTGCCTCCCGACAAAGGGAAGACAAGTCTTAAGCGCGGATGGCAAGCCATGACCCCCGGCAGTGGACCGGGGGTCATGTAATGGCGGCGGTACCTGGCGGGGGATGGTAGCGCTGATGGCGCCCCGAGGGAGCTACTCCATGGTGCGGGCGCTGCGGTCCAGGAGGATGCGCTCTACCTCGGCGGCCAGCTGGTCCGCCCGGGCCTTGCACTCCTCCTGAGTGAGGCTGGACAGGGGATGCTGGGCCACCACAAACTCAAAGTTTGGCACGCCCATCATCCGGGTCATGGCCTTGGCGGTGTTGAGAAACACGTGGGTGATGATGGCTGCCGTGGGGATGCCCAGGCGCTCCATTTCAATGCCGTCGTGCACACTGCACGAGCTGCAGGACCCTCAATCGCCGATGCCGGTGATCAGCACATCCACCTGGTTGAGGATGTCCTGGATCACATCGGGCTTGGTGGGCAACGATGCGTGGTGCTTGCTGAAGTAGCGGACCTCCGTCAGGCCGTACTTCTGCTTGAGAATCTCTCCCAGCTCGTGGAGCACCTTGTCGGAGTTGGCCTTGGAGTTCTCCAGCAGGCCCAGGCGCTTGCCGCTGAGGCTGGCGAGGCGGCTGTTCAGGTGGAACTCGCCGGGGGCCAGGTCGGTACCCCGGGGGTTGACCAGCCGCATGTTGCGAATGGTTACGGTTTCGGCCATTGGTTCCTCCTTGTTGGGATTGTATCGGGGGTATCCGCGTGGCCTTTATGATACACCGAATGTCCACATCATTTATTGGCGCGGAGCCTGGCTTTGGCGTCGTCCCACGCGATTCCAGGTTTGTCAGACGATTCATGCGCCTCAAGGCGGCGATCAGATTCATCTCGCTGCGCCTGGGTTAGCTCGCCCTTGCGCAGGTTCAACCAGTAGTAGAAGGGCAGGCTAAAACCCAGGCCGCCCAGGATTGAGAGAGCTACGAACCAGGGCCACCGCACCGGGCCGATGGGCCGCCGGGCGAAGTACACCGTGAGGAGGGCCAGCGCCATGAAGGCGTCCAGGATGAAGGCCAGGGCCAGCTTGTTCTGCAGCACTGGCATAATGCCGGGGAACTCGGCCAGCAGCCAGTAGATGAACAGCCCGTTGGGGACGGTTAGTCCAAAGAGGGCGACTGCCAGGAGCCACATAGGTGTAACTCCCCCTACCCGCCCGCCGTCTCCACCTTGCGCGT
This sequence comes from Dehalococcoidia bacterium, assembly GCA_009692925.1. GTDB lineage: Bacteria > Chloroflexota > Dehalococcoidia > Lucifugimonadales > UBA3495 > SHYG01. Next base: position 37,230 of record SHYG01000001.1, on the reverse strand, counting down.
CCGCACCTCGAACTCGGCGGTGTCGATGATGGCGCTGTAGCGACCGCCGGTGCCGCCGCCCACGGTCAGCAGGATGTCCTCTGCTTCCCGGGCGCAGCGGCGGATGAGCTTATCGTCGCCGGGCTTCTCCGGCCCCTGCTTCACCCCCAGGCGGATTAGCTCGCTTAGGGGCCGCGCGGCGTGCTCCAGCAGGTACTCCTGCACGTCCCGGCGGCTCCAGCCCTCCTGCTGCAGGGTCTGGGCGTGCTCCCGGCCAATGACCAGCACCCACTGGCCAGGGAAACGGTGGGCCAGCGCCGCCGACCGCATGGTGTCGGCCAGGGAGTCCAGGATGCTGGTTCCGGTGTGCCCGAAGCGGTTGTTGACCGTGGTGGCGTTGTAGGCCACCGCCACGGTGACGCAGCTGTCCTCCGGCTTAAAGCCGCGGCTCACGTGCAGGGCGCCCCAGGGGGAGTCCTCCTCGTTGTCGGCGATGCAGAAGGTGTACTTGGTGGGGTTGCCCAGGGTGCCACGGTCCAGGGTGCCCGGGCGGGCGTCGAAGCCATTCATGAAACACAGGCGCACCGCGCGGCCCAGGCAGGCGTTGGCCCGAAAGCCGGGGCCCAGCAGGCCGTCTTTGGAGTTCAGGCCAATCTGCTGCCGGATGGGGCCGTTGACCACCATGAGGATGCTGGGCGAGCTGGTGGAGGCGGAGGCCATGTGGACGAAGTTCTTCTCCTCGTCCAGCGCCCGCAGGGTGGTGCATAGCACGGGGAAATACTCGGGCAGGCAGCCGGCCATGACCGCGTTGGCGGCGGCGTTCTCGGAGGTCAGCACCCGGCGGCGCATCTCCAGGGAGAGCAGCTCCTCCTCCCCGGTCATGCCGTTGAGCTGGAGCATCTCCCGCACCTTGTACTCCACCGGCGGCACCACCGGCAGGCCGTCGCTCCAGCCCAGGCGGTAGCACTCCTCGATGGCCTCAATGGTGTCGCTGGTCTCCACCAGCCGGGAGAGGTTGGTGTTGGTAGTCATGGCATGCTCCGATGTAGCGGTCAGCTTTCAGCCGTCAGGCCCCGCCCCGTCCTGGTTGGGGTTGGGGCTGATAGCTGATGGCTTAGACCGGCAGCCTTAGCTGCACGCCCGCCTTCTCCTCTTGAATCTGCGCCACCGCGTCGGAGTCCAGGTCGCCCCAGCCCCGGTGCAGGGCCTCCACGTGGCGCTGGTCCACCATGTTGGACAGCTCCATGGGCATGCCGTACTCGCGGCCCAAGTCGGTGGCCAGGCGCACGTCCTTGGCCGCCAGGGAGGTGGCAAACCCCGGCTGAAAGTTGCCCTTGAACAGATAGCGGGGGAACTTCTCGGTGATACGCTTGCAGCCGCCGGAGCTGTTGGCGATGACGTCGGCCAGGGTCGCCAGGTCCACGCCGGCCTTCACGCCCAGGGTCAGGGCCTCCGCCAGCAGCACGCCGGTGCCCATGCTGAGTAAGTTATTGCAAATCTTGCACACCATGCCGTTGCCAATGGGCCCGCAGTAGACCACGTGACCGCCAATGGCGTCCAGGGCAGGCTTGATGCGCCGGAAGACCTTCTCGTCTCCGCCAACCATCACCGCCAAAGTGCCCGCCGCCGCGCCGTACACGCCGCCGCTGACCGGGGCGTCCAGCACGATGACGCCCTTCTCGGCGCAGGTCTGGTGGATGCGGCGGATGACCGTGGGCGAGTTGGTGGAGAGGTCCACGTAGATTGAGCCGCGCTTGGCTCCCTCCAGGATGCCATTCTCCCCAAGCACCACTGCCTCCACGTGGCGAGGCATCGGCAGGGAGGTGAACACCACCTCGTTGCCCGGCACGGTGGCCTTGGGCGAGTCGGCCCAGTTGGCGCCCATCTCTAGCAGGTTGGTGGCTGCCTCCTGGCGAATGTCATGAACCGTTAGCTGGTGGCCCGCCTTGATCAGGTTGGTGGCCATGGGGTTGCCCATGTTTCCGACGCCGATGAATCCGATCTTCATGGTCAGCGCTCCTTTGAGGATGCTACAATTCGCCAGCATTATAGCATCGGCTCTGGGGCAGGGGTATTGCGGTTAATTTGTTGCGAATGTAGGGACGCACAGCTGTGCGTCCCTACAGATACATCTACTGGGGTGCCACGGCTCGTTGGGACAGCGCCCCAGCGCGGTTAATCCAGGGTGCGGTTGTCGGTGAAGCGCAGGAAGAAGAACAGGCTTAACGCCAGGGAGCAGGCGCCTAGCACGGAGATGGCCACGCCCATGCCCTGGTATTCGCCCAGCACGCTAACCAGGAACACAAACAGCGGCGTCAGCCCTTGCTCGTAGTGCCAGACGCTGGAGACGCGGCCCCGCAGGGAGTCGGGCACCAGGGTCTGGATCAGGGTCTGGTTGCTGACAATGAAGTGGGTCTGGAAGAACCCCTGCAGCGCAATCAACAGCAAGGACAGCCATAGCCAGTGGGAAAGGCCCAGGCCCAGAATGCAGGCCGAGCCGGCGGCCAGGCTGATGAGGCCCACCATGCCCTTCTTGGTGAAGAAGCCCCACGAGGCCATGATGACCGTGGCGGACAATCCGCCGACGCCCATCACGGTAAGCAGCGCGGTGCCGGTGCTGGGCCCGCCGTCCAGCGCACTCTTGGCGTAAGCGGGCAGCACCAGGGGCACTGTGCCAAAGGCCGCGGCCCGCACAAAGTTCAGCAGGTTGAGCCGCAGCATCACCTTGCTCTTCGCGATATATCGCAGTCCCTCCACCATGTTGGCCCAGCCCGAGGCGTGCCGGTTGGCGCCGCCCTCTTGGAACGGCGTGCGCATGGGCAGCAGCAGCAGCGCCATCGACAGGAACAGGCATGCCTCAAACACGAAGTTCCACTTGAACCCTACAGTGGCGATGAGGATTCCGCCGATGAGCGGCCCCACCAGACGCATGGAGGTGACGGCCATGGCGTTGAGGGCCAGTGCGTTGGGCATGTCGGACTTCTGCACGGTGTTGGCGATGAGCGCCTGGCGCACCGGCTGTTTGATGGTGAAGCCCACGCCGACGATGGCCATGTAGACGTAGGCGTGCCACACGGTGACATCGCCGGTGGCCACTACCGCGGCAAAAATGGATGCCGCCACCGCCAGCGCCAGTTGGCAGGCAATGGCGATCCGTTTGCGGTTGTAGCGATCGGCCAGCACTCCCGCGTAGGGGCCCAGCACCAGTGTGGGCAGCGCTCGCAGGCCCACCACCGACCCGGCGTGCAGGGCCGACCCGCCGCTAATCTCCAGCACCAGCCACCCCACGGTGAGCAACTGCAGCCACTGGGCGGCGTTGGCGCACAGGTTGCCGGCGAAGAGGAACCGGTAGTCGCGGTTGTTCTGCAGGGAGGTAAAGGTCTTCATCCCCCGGCGTGTCGCTGGATGGGGAGGAATCTGTGGGGCCGCTGCACCTGCGGCAGGGGCCGTCTCCTGGGGCTGGGCGTCAGATTGTGCCATCAGGCTCCTGAGTTTTGAGTCTCCCTTCTTGGGAGCCCATTGTCAAACCAGATTCTACCACTGGGATACTATTTGGGCGAGGGGAGGATGCGGCGCCAGGGCAGGCAGAACCCGTTGGATGCCTTCGCGCGCCGCCAGCCTGTGGGTTGCTGGCGCCCCCGCCTGCTGGTACACTAGGGCACTGGCAAGCCAGGGGTGCCTGCAAGCCAGCGCCCGCCGTTAATCCATCCGCCCATTCAAAGCAGGAGAGGTCTGTGGCTAATCACCCTAACGCCGAGTCTCACGGGGCTCATCATCCTTCCCACACTGGGTCCGCCCGTTCCTGGCTGTTAGTCTTCATCGCGGTGGGCATGGGCTTGCCCGCGCTGGTAATCCGTCTTTCCGGCCAGCACCTGAATCCCGAAATCACCGCGCTCATCTGCGGAGTGGCCATCCTGGGGTCGGCCTTCCTGCTCTCCTGGGCGCTGGAAGTGGCCCAGCTCCACATCAGCGCTGCCCTGGCCATCGCCATTCTAGCGTTGATCGCCATCCTGCCGGAGTATGCCATTGAGGCAGTGTTGGCGCTGGATGCCGGCGCGGCGTGTAAAGCGGCCACGGCAGCCATCTGTTTTGCCGACCCGGAACACGTGCCGGAGGTGGCCCGGGCCGCGGCTAACGTCACCGGCGCCAACCGGCTCCTGATTGGCGTGGGCTGGTCCATGGTGGCCCTGTTCTTCTGGTTCCGCAACCGTCGTGACCTGGTGCTGGCCCGCACCATGTCGCTGGAGTTCACCATCCTCACTGTGGCCACAGCTTTGACCTTCCTGATATTTTTCTTGCGGGAGATCAGCCTGATTCTGTCCGGGGTGCTGGTAGCCCTGTACATCTTCTACCTATGGGCCAGCTCCCGGCGGCCCAGCGAGGAGCCGGAGCTGATGGGGCCATCTGCCGCCATCGGCGCGCTGCCCAAAGGCCCGCAGATTGCGCTGACGGTGCTGCTGGTGGTCTACGCGGCGGTGGTCATCTTTGCGGCGGCGGAGCCCTTCGTCGAAGGGTTGGTGGAGACTGGTAAAGTGTTTGGCATCCCGGAGTTCACTCTCATCCAGTGGCTGGCGCCGCTGGCCTCCGAATCGCCGGAGCTGGTCATCGCTCTGCTGCTCACGATGCGGGCCAACCCCCTGGCCGGCATGACGGTGCTGGTCTCCTCGGAAGTGAACCAGCTCACCCTGCTAGTCGGCACCATGCCGGTGCTGTTCAGCTTCACCTTTGGCGAAGCCCACGCCTTCCCGCTGGATCACCAGCAGGCCGTGGAGTTCCTGCTTACCGCCGCCATGTCCCTGTTCGCCATCGTGCTGCTGGCGCGGATGAAGGTCCCGGTGTACGGCGCGTTAGCTTTGCTGGGGCTGTTTATCGCCCACCTGTTCTTCACCGACCCTGCGCCCCGGGTAATCTTCTCCATCCTGTTCCTGGCGCTGGCGCTGTTAATCCTGGTTCTGGACCGGGGCCGGATTGTGGACATGTACAAGCGCGCCGCCGGGGTGTTCAGCCTCCGGCGCGAGGTGGTGGCGGAGGAAGGCCAGCAGCCCGCGGATTAGTCCGCCCCGGCTCGCCGGGGGAGGCGTAAATGCCGGAGTTCTTTAACGTGCTGCCCCCGGAGCAGGCGCTGCGGGAGCTGCTGGAGCGCCTGACTGCCCGCACTCCTGCCGAGGCAGTGCCCACCGCCGAGGCGCTGGGGCGAGTCACCGCCGAAGCCGTCGGCGCGCCTGAGGACCTGCCGGCCTTCCCCCGCTCCACCGTGGATGGTTTCTCCCTGCGCGCCGCCGACACCTTTGGCGCCAGCGAGACTGCGCCGGTGCGCTTGCCGGTTGGCCCCCATTCGGCGCGGGTGGACACCGGCGACCCGCTGCCCGCCGGAACCAACGCGGTGGTGATGATTGAGCATCTGCACCGGCGCAGCGATGGCGCGGTGGAGATTATGGCGGCAGTGGCCCCCTGGCAGCACGTGCGCCCCCTGGGCGAAGATATTGTGGCCACCGCGAAATGGTGCTGCCGGAAAGCCATCTTTTGGGCCCCGTGGACCTGGGCGCCTGCGCAGCCGCCGGGCTGACCGCGCTGCCAGTGCGGCGGCGTGCCAAGGTGGCAATTATCCCCACGGGAAGCGAGCTGGTGACCGTGGGTACGCCCAACCTGCAACCCGGCCAGGTGCTGGAGTTCAACTCCCTGGTGCTGTCCGGGCTGGTGCGGGACTGCGGCGGGATGGCGGAGGCTCTGCCCCCGGTGGCGGACCACCTGCCCAGCTTGCAGGGCGCGGTGCGGCAGGCCCTGGAGAGTCACGACCTGGTCATCATCAACGCTGGTTCCTCCGCCGGCTCCGAGGACTACACCGCCGCGGTGATAGAGGCGCTGGGCATCCTCCTGGTCCATGGAATCGCCATCCGGCCGGGCCATCCCGTGGCGCTGGGAGTGGCCCAGGGCAAGCCGGTGGTTGGACTGCCGGGCTACCCAGTGTCCGCAGTCCTCACCGCCGAGCTGGTGGTCAAGCCCTGGCTGGAGCGCAAGCTGGGACTGGCGTCTGCGCCGCGCCCCACGGTGAGCGCCACGATAACCCGCAAGGTGGTGTCCCCCCTGGGCGAGGACGAGTTCCTGCGGGTAAAGCCGGGCCGGGTGGGCGACCAGATGGTGGCGACCCCGTTGCAACGCGGCGCGGGAGTGACCATGTCCCTGGTGCGGGCCGACGGCCTGGTTCGCATACCCCGCTTCTCTGAGGGTCTGGACGCGGGCGCGCCGGTGTCGGTGGATCTGCTGCGGACCCTGGCCGAGGTGGAGAACACCATTGTGGTCATCGGCAGCCACGACTTGGCGCTGGACCTCATCGCCAGCCAGCTGCGGCGGCGTAGTCCAGGCCTGCGCCTGGCCTCGTCCCACGTGGGGAGCCTGGGCGGGCTGCAGGCGCTGCGGCTGGGCCAGGCCCATTTGGCGGGCTGCCACCTGCTGGATGAAGCCACCGGCCAGTACAACGTGGCCCAGGTCCGGCGCAGCCTGCCGGGGTTGCCCGTGTTGGTGGTGAAGCTGGCGGGCCGCGTTCAGGGGCTCATGGCGCCGCCGGGCAACCCGCAGAATATTCACTCGCTGGCCGACCTGGGGCGTACCGATGTCCGCTTTGTCAACCGCCAGCGCGGGTCGGGCACCAGGGTGCTGCTGGACTTCCACCTCAAGGCGCTGGGTTTGACTGGGGCAGAGATAACGGGTTATCAGCGGGAGGAGTTCACCCACCTGGCAGTGGCGGCGGCGGTGCAGAGCGGCTCGGCGGACACCGGCCTGGGGGTGCTCAGCGCCGCTCGCGCCCTGGGCCTGGACTTTATCCCGCTTTTCAACGAGCAGTACGACCTGGTAATTCCCCGAGTCCATTACGAGAGCGAATTGCTCCAGCCCCTGCTGGCAGACCCGGAGTTCCAGAGCGCCGTGGCTGACCTGGGTGGCTACGATACCGCCGGCATGGGCGCTATAATGGCGGAGCTGTGGTGAATTATGGATGAACACCCGGAAATGCGAGAGAACCTGGATAACCTGGATGCGGACTATCGTGAGATGGCCCGTGATGTAGTGCGGGAGGCCGAAGCGCTGGAATGGGCCGAGGCTACCATTTCTGACTCTTGGCCTCCCGCACTCGGTTCAGAAGAAGGATTCTGCGACACTTGATAAGCTCCCTAACTTCCCTGGAGCAACGCCTGGGACCTGACCACCCGCGCACCCTTCAGGCGCGGCATAAGCTGGCGCACCGATTTCGCGCCCAGGGAGACTTTGGCCAGGCGCTGCAACTGTTCCAGGCCAACGCGGCAGGATGGAGCCGCTCCCTGGGGCCGGACAGCGCCGAGGCCTTGCGGGCGCGTAGCAGTCTGGCCAACTGCTATTACGCCGCGGGCTGCTACGACGAGGCCATCCAGCAGTTTGCCCAGGTGCTGGAGCACCGAGAGCGCGCGCTGGGGCCGGACCACCCGGAAACCCTGCGCAGCCGGGGCAGTGTGGCTAACAGCCACCGCGCCGCCGGACGTCCCCAAGAGGCCCTGGGCCGGCACCGCACACTGCTTCCCGACCGGGAGCGGGTGTTGGGACCGGATCACCCCAGCACCCAGGCCACCCGCAAGAACCTGGCGGCCACCCAGGCGGAGTTGGGCGACGATGGTAGCGGGGATTTGGGGATTAGGGGATACGAAGAGTAAACGGGCGGGCGATCCCCAAATCCCCGCTAATTCGTCCCGTAGCAACATTGGAGAAGAAGCATGAAGATCGAACGCCAGCTGGCCCAAATGGGCATCACCCTCACGGCGCCCGCCGCGCCAATGGCTAACTTTGTCCCCACGGTGCGCACCGGCAACCTGCTCTTCGTGGCGGGACACCTGCCCCGCATGATTGATGGCTCGGTGCTGCACCGGGGCAAGGTGGGCCGCGAGGTCACGGTCCAGGAGGGCTACGCCGCGGCCCGCCAGGCGGCGGTGAACTGCCTGGGCAGCATCAAGGATGCGGTGGGAGACCTGGACAAGGTCAGCCGGGTGGTGAAGCTGCTGGTGATGGTCAACGCCGACCTGGAGTTTGACCAGCACTTTTTGGTGGCCAACGGCGCGTCAGACCTGCTGGTGGAGTTGTACGGCGACCAGGGCCGCCACGCCCGCTCCGCCGTGGGTATGGGCGGCCTGCCCAGGGGTAGCTGCGTCGAGGTGGAGATGGTCGTAGAAGTGGCGGAGTAGCGGTCAGCTATCAGCCGTCAGCGTTCAGCTTCCCATCCCCACACCTGTACTGGGGGTGGGGGCTGATAGCTGACCGCTGAAGGCTGATAGCTCGTCAGAACTGACGGTAGCGGTTGACGATGGGCAGGCGGCGGTCTTTGCCGAAGGCCCGTGGCGTAATCTTCACCCCCGGCGGGGCCTGGCGCCGCTTGTACTCGTTGCGGTCCACCGTGGCGATGACCTGGCGCACCACCTGGGGGTCAAACCCCTGGTCCACCAAATCCTGGTAACCCCAGTCCTCCTCCACGTAGGCCTTCACCACCTGGTCCAGCACGTCATAAGGCGGCAGGGTATCCTGGTCCAGCTGGCCCGGCGCTAGCTCGGCGCTGGGGGGCTTGTCGATGCTGGCTAGCGGGATCACCGGGTGTGGGTCGCCATGCTGGTTGCGCCAGCGGGCCAGGTCGTACACCAGGGTCTTGGGCACGTCCTTGATGACCGCGAAGCCCCCCACCATGTCGCCGTAGAGGGTGGCGTAGCCCATGGCCATCTCGCTCTTGTTGCCGGTGGTCAGCACCATCCAGCCGAACTTGTTGGACAGGGACATCAGCGCGTTGCCCCGGATGCGCGACTGCACGTTCTCCTCGGCCACGTTGGGCTGGGTTTTGCGGAAGTAGGGCTCCAGCATATCGGCGAAGGCCAGGTGCGCCGGCTCGATGGGCACCCGCCACAGCTCGATGCCCAGCATATCGGCCAGCTCTTGCGAGTCGCCGACGCTGCCCTCTGAGGAGAACCGGGAGGGCATGGTGACGCCCACCACGTTCTCCGGCCCAAGGGCATCCCTAGCGATGGTGGCGGTGAGGGCGGAGTCTATCCCGCCGGAAAGCCCAATGAGCACCTTGCTGAAGCCGGTCTTGCGCACGTAGTCCCGGGTGCCCAGCACCAGGGCGCGGTAGACCTCTTCCACCCCATCCACTCGCGGGGCGGGGCGGTGGCTGGGCAGGGGCTGCTGCGGGCCGGGCCGCTGGGCGGAAATTTGCACCACCTTGCTGGCGCCAATCTCTCGCAGAATGGTCGGGTTCTCCTTGCGGGGTCGCGGGTCGCGCAGGCGGGTGCGAAACACCGCCTCCACGTCCAGGTCCACCACAATCAGCTCCTCGGCAAAGGCGGAGCCGCGAGCCACCAGCTTGGCGTTCATGTCGTATACCAGGCTGGCCCCGTCAAAGACCAGCTCGTCCTGACCGCCCACGGTGTTCAGGTAGGCGACGAAGAGCTCGTTGTCGGCGGCGCGGGTGGCGACCATCTTCTCCCGGAAGTCCCGCTTCCCGGCGTAGAAGGGCGAGGCGCTGATGTTGACGATGACCTCCGCCCCGGCGGCCCGCTGCACTGCGATGGGCCCCACCGGGTACCAGATGTCCTCGCAGATGTTAACGCCCACCGCCACGCCGTTGATGATGTACACGGGGCAAACATTGCCGCGGCGGAAGTAGCGGTCTTCGTCGAACACGCCGTAGTTGGGCAGATACATCTTGCGGTAGGTGTCCACCAACTGGCCGTCATACCCGATGGCGGCGGCGTTGGACACGTCGGGCTCCATCTGGACATAACCCACTACTACAGCCATGCCCTTGGATGCTGCCACCACCTTCTGCATCGCGGCCACATTGTCCCGCAGGAAGGACGGCTTGAACAGCAAGTCCTCCGGCGGGTAGCCAGTGATTGCCAGCTCTGGGAAGGCCACCAGGTCGGCCTGGGCCTCCCGCGCCTGCTCCAGGTAATGGAGCATCTTGGCGGTGTTGCCCGGCAGGTCGCCCACCGTGGAGTTGATCTGAGCCAGGGCCAAACGAAACTTGCGGGTCATGCTTCTCCCGTCGGTCTAGTTGCCGGTTCCATGCTTATATATTAAACCCTGGGGCACCAGGATTGCACACCGGCGGCTCGTCACGTTGACACTGCGGCGGGGATTTCCATATGCTGGGGAGATAGGTCGTTAAGAGGTGGCAACATGTACCAACGTATCCTGGTGCCCCTGGACGGTTCCAAGGCCGCCGAAGCTGCCCTTGCCCATGCCCAGAATCTGGCCGCCGCCCTGGGCGCCACGGTGCACCTGCTGCGGGTGGTGGCCGAGGCTGATGCGGTGGATGCCCCGGTGGTGACGGACAACCCCCTAGCCTCGGACTCCGCCCGCGAGCTGGCCCGGCGGTACCTCTCCGCCAACCTGGCCGCCGCGCGGGAGTACCTGAGCGCCGCCGCCGCGCCGATTATTGCCGAAGGCGTGCGGGCGGAGATTGCCGTGTGGGAAGGCCCGGCAGCGGAAAAGATTGGCGAGTATGCCCGGCTGCGCGGCATTGACCTGGTGGCCATGAGCACTCGTGGCAGGGGCGCAGTGCAACGTCTGCTGCTGGGCAGCGTCACGGACCGGGTGCTGCCCTCAGTGGGCCTGCCGGTGCTGGTCATTCCTCCGGAGGATTAGGCGGAGGAGTGGCAGGCGCTCCGGCCCCCTTCTCGCCGGTGACCAGGAACAGCGGGTCGCCGGGCGGGCTGGTATCCGGGTTCATGAACCCGGCGCGCATGTTTTGGAAGTTGCCGGCGTAGTCCATGTAGGCGGCCACCAGCTCCGCGTGGCCGCGGTCGTCGGCCTGGCGCCAGATACGCACCGCCTTGCTGGCGAACATTCGGTTGGAGAAGGTGACGACAAACCGCCCGCCGGGCTTCAGGATGCGATTGACCTCTCGGAAGGTTTCCACGGGCTGGGTCATATACTGCACCGACACCGTCACTACCACGGCGTCGAAGGTGTTGTCGGGGAAAGGCAACGCGGGCTCGCGGTTCAGGTCGTGGACCACGTACTCGTCCAGGTCCGGGTTTTCGTGCAGCTCCACGGTGTTGAGCCCCAGGCCCACCAACCGCTTCCGGGGGTGGCCCAGCGGCCAGTGAGTGCGCCAACTGCTCATCAGGTCTAGCACCACGGAACCGGGCGGGATTAGCATGCGGAACACTGCGCCCACCGCGGCGATGGCCTGGTCGTCGATATGCACTACCAGCCGGGGGTGCTGGTAGAACTGCGGGTCGTCGCCCTCGTCCTCCCGCTGGAAGGCTCGGGGCGGAAAGGATTCTTCCGTGGCGCGCCTCCTGATGGGATGCTCTCTGGCGGGCAGATTGTACCACGGTCGCTCCTATCCTGGGATGTTGTGGTGAGGATCGCGGACACCCCCCCCAACCCCCCTTTGCGAAAGGGTGGCAACGGGGGATTTCGTCTCGCCCACCGGGGCACATCTATATTGCTGCAGCCCGGCGGCAAAACAGCTACAATAGGCCTCGCCAATCCGCTCTCCTGGAGCAGCCTTTGACCCAGCCGCCGCCACCGTGCCAGGGCCATCCCTACTACATGCACGACGCCATCCTGCGCCAGCCCCAGGCGGTGCGGGAGATGCTGCATCGGCATGATGCCGGTGTCCAAGAACTGGCGGCGACATTGGCTTCGAAGCGGAGCGTGCATCTGGTGGGCATCGGCACCTCCTGGCACGCGGCGCTGGTGGGGCACCATTGGTTCCAGCAGCTTGCCCCCGGCGCGCCTCAGGCCCACGCCTGGCACTCCTTTGAGTTCTGCGCCTACCCGCCGCCCCTGGGCCGCGACGACGCGGTGATCGTCATCAGCCACCGGGGCACCAAGACCTACTCCTTCCAGGCGCTGGAGTTGTCTAAGTCTCGGAGCGCTTATACCGTGGCCATCACCGCCACCAACGCCGGCCCGCGCATCCAGGAGGCGGACGTGCACCTTACGACGGTGGAGCAGGAGCGCTCCGCCGCCTTCACCGTCAGCTACACCGCCGCGCTGACGGTGCTGGCGCTGCTGGCGCTGTCCCTGGGCCAGCGGGCTGGCGATTCAGGCATGGCGCAGCGGCTGCGGAAAGAGCTGAACGCGGCGCCTGGGGCTATGGAGCAAGTATTGGCCGGGGAGCAGGTGATACGGCAAACGGCGCAGCGCTTTCAGGGCTCTCGGCGGTTCATCTCCGTGGGCTGGGGCCCCAACACCGCCAGCGCGTATGAGGTGGCCCTCAAGATCAAGGAGACCAGCGCCGTGGACAGCGAGGGCATCCAGGTGGAGCAGTTGCTCCACGGCCCCTTCTGCTCCGTGGATGCGGCCTGCTTGCTCACCCTCATCGCGCCGCCGGGGCCGGGCAGCGGGCGGGCGGGGGACATCGCCAAGGCAGCGGCGGCGGCCGGCGCGCCGGTGTGGGGGTTGGTCCAGCAGGGGGACACCCAACTGGCCGGACTGTGCACCGAGAGTTTTGCATTGTCGCCCCTGCCGGAGATTTGGAGCCCGCTGTTGTACCTAATCCCGTTGCAGCTTTTTACCTATCACCTTGCGATTGCCAAAGGCGCACACCCGGATCTGTTTCAGCAGAACAACCCAAGGCAGGCGGCGGCCCGCCGGCATTACACCTTGTAGAGGAGTTGGGCGATGGCGTTGGAAGAAGCCAAGGCATACCTGCGGGAGATGCACCAGAAGCGCGGCTACACCCTTGAGATGCACCGCATCATGGCAGCCGCCGACCTAGAGTGGGCCAAGAAGTACGGCGACTTCATCGAGGCGACCTACACCGGCCAGCGGCTGCTGGACCGCAAGACCAAGGAGTTGCTCCAGATTGTGGTGGAGGCCGCCCTGCGCGCCGACGTGGAGCAGATTCAGGCCCACGTGCGGGTGGCGCTGCAAGAGGGGGCCTCTCCGGAAGAGATTCTGGAGGCCCTGGAAGCCGTGATCGCTCCCATGGGGGCGCTGGCCTTCCGCCGGGGCCTGCAGGCCTGGGCCGCGGAGACCGGCTTCCAGCCCATTGCAGCGGACGGGGAGTGAGCGCCACCCAATGCCTGACTTAACCAACCCACCGAACCAACAGGAGGACTAACATGAATGATCCGGCTTCGGGCCGCCCAAGTCCCAAGGAGTGCTGGGCCCAGGTGGGCGACCTGCGCATGCGCTATTTGGACTGGGGAGGAGATGGCCCGCCGGTGATGGCGCTGCACGGCCTTGCATCCTCGGCCAACTGGTACGACCTGGTGGCGCCGTACCTGCGGGCGCGGTTTCGGGTTATTGCCCCCGACCAGCGGGGCCACGGCCAGACCACCCAGGCGACCTCGGGCTACCATTGGCAGTCGCTGTCCCAAGATGTGGTGGGGCTGATGGGCCATTTGGGCTTCTCCCAGGCGGGGGTTTTAGGCCACTCCTGGGGCGGCTACGTGGCCACCCATTTGGCGGGCCGGTTCCCGGAGCGGGTGAACAGGCTGGTGATGATTGACGGAGGCTTCAACGACTGGGGGCGCATTCCGGGAGCCACTTGGGAGGCGTACAAGGCCCGGCTGGCGCCCCGGAACGTCTCTGGCACGCGGCCCCAGTTTCTGGCACGAATTCGTGGGCAGTTGGACTGCTGCTGGAACGCCGAAGTGGAGCGCATCGTGCAGACCATGGTGTATGAAGACCAGGAGGGTCAGATCCACGACATCCTTCAGCCGGACCATCACTCCCAGGTGATGCACGCCATGTGGCACGAGCCGCCCTCCAGCATCTTCCCGCGCATTGCCTGCCCCACCTTGATTGTTCCCGCAGGTCCCGTCGCAGAACGGGCAGGCACCGAGATGGCCCAGCGGCGCAGGGAGATGGTGGGAATCGCATCCCAGGCGATCCAGCGGTGCCGGGTCTGCTGGGTTCCCGAGACCATCCACGACATCGGCTACCACAAGCCTGCCGTGCTGGCCAAGGTGGTGGCGGAATTTCTGACTGAAGGCTAGATGGGCGATGGCCTTGATCGTGCCGGCTCGAAGTGGCGGCTTCAATGTCTTACAAATGTTTTACTGAATGTAAGCTTGCCATTGACACTAGGAAAGGGGCCTTCATATACTCTAAGATAGGCATGCCGGACGCACACCTTCCGCCATCGAATCGCCGCACGACTGAGAGCGGGCAATGACTATCGGTGGACGGTTGGGTGTTCTGCACTTTGCAGATCTAGCTTTAACGCCGGATTCTGCCGCAACACTGGGTACACGGTTTGCGGATAGGGGTTAATTACGAAGAAGAATATCGTCGTAGTGGGCGGTGGCACGGGCAACCACACCACCTTGAGCGGTTTGAGGACTCAGGACTGCCTTCTGACCGCAGTGGTGGCGATGACCGATAACGGCGGCAGTTCCGGCCGCCTTCGGGAAGAGATGGGTCAGCTGCCGCCCGGCGACCTGCGGCGCTGCTTGATGGCTCTGGCTTCCGAGGATGCTTGGGGCACGCTCATGCGGCAGCTCTTTGACTACCGCTTCAGTTCCGGCAACAGCCTCAACGGCCACAGCTTTGGCAACTTGATTCTTACCGCCCTTACGGAAGTTACGGGCAACACCATCTCGGCCATTGACGCCGCCTCCCAGATGCTGGGAGTGCAAGGCCGGGTGCTCCCAGTAACCCTTACGCGATCCACCCTCGTGGCCAGTTTGGAAGACGGCACTGAGATCACCGGCGAGACTGCGATTGGCAGTCGCCGGGAACGGCTGGATGTGGGCATTGATTACATCCGGCTGGAGCCCAAGGCTTACGTCTACCCGCCGGTGCTGGACGCCATCGCCCAAGCGGATGCGATTGTGCTGGGCCCGGGGGACATCTACACCAGCGTGTTGCCCAACCTGTTGGTACAGGATGTGGCGGGCGCCATCAATGCGTCTCGCGCCGCCAAGATCCACGTTTGCAACTTGACCACCATGCCGGCGGAGTCCCGAAACCTCAAGGCCTCCGGGTTTGCCAAGCTCATTGAGGCCTACCTGGGGTCAGATGCGCCGCTGGACTACCTGATAGTCAACAACACTCCCATGCCCGAAAAGGTAGTCCAGCGGTACACCGCGGTAGGACAGTACCCGGTGGAGTTGGACTTGGCAGAGTGCCGCCAGGTGGTGCAGGAAGTGGTGGAGCGGCCCATTTTGGCCTCCGGAGTCTACCTGCGCCACGACCCCCAGGCCCTGGCCAAAGTCATCATGGAAGTGGTCAACCGCCACCATGCCGGCGCTTCACCGGCGGCTCTGGTGTCCCAGGGCCAGGGCTTCCCCGGCTAGGCCAGGGAGACGACGCTGGCGCTATGTGCGGCATTGTAGGCTACATCGGCCACCAACCGGCCTGGCCCATCGTCTTTCAGGGTCTCCAGCGCCTGGAGTACCGGGGCTACGATAGCGCCGGCATTGCCATTGTGGATGCCGAGGGCGAACTCCAGCTCCGCAAGCAAGTCGGAAAAGTCGCTTCCCTGCTTCCCGCGCCGCAAACCGGCTTTCCCCAGGGGCGCATCGGTCTGGGGCACACCCGCTGGGCCACCCACGGACGTCCCACGGTAGCCAATGCCCACCCCCATACCGATTGCCACGGCCGGGTCGCGGTGGTGCACAATGGCATCGTGGAAAACTTCATGGAGCTCAAGCGGGGGCTGCAAGCCCGCGGCCACCGGTTCACCTCCGAGACCGACACAGAGACCATCGCCCATCTGCTGGAAGAAGGCTTGGATCAAGGCCTGGCCTTCCCTGACGCCTTTCGAAAGCTGGGCGGCCTTCTGCGAGGCTCCCAGGCCATTGCCGCCATCATGATTGGGGAGCGCCGGATCTGCGCCATGCGTCTGGGCCACGCCGGCGGCATTGTGGCGGCCCACAAGGATGGACAGGTCATCGTGGGCAGCGACCTTCCTGCCCTCACCGCACTGCTGGACCAGGACGGCTCTTCCGGCCCCGACTCGTCCAGTCCGGTGCGGGCGGCGTTTTTGGAGGCGGGAGAGATGCTGGTGGCCGCTCCAGAAGGGCTGACATTCCAGGACCTGGAGGGGCGCGCGCTAAACAAGGTCAGCCGCACGGTGTTTCCTGAGGAAGTCCAGTTTGACCGCAGCGGGCACCGCCACTTCATGCTCAAAGAGATCATGGAGGAGCCGGCGGCGGTGGCCAGCGCCCTGCGGGAGCGGGTGGACTTCGAGCGTGGCCGGGTGGTGTTGCCGGATTTTCCCATCACTCCGCGGGACATCAAACAGCTCCGGCGCGTGGTGCTCATCGGCTGCGGCACCAGCCTGCACGCCGCCCAGATAGGACGCCACCTGGTTGAGCGACTGGCGGGACTCCCCGCGGAGGCGGAGAGCGCCTCGGAGTTCCGATACCGGCGGGCCTACATTGACGCCCAGACCCTGGTGGTGGCGGTGGGGCAATCCGGGGAAACTGCGGACACCGTCGCCGCCATGCACGAGGTCAAGGACCGGGGCGGGCGGCTCATCGCCATATGCAACCAGTCCGGCAGCCAGGCCACTCGGGTGGCGGAAGGCAGCCTGCTGATGCGTTCCGGCGCAGAGATTGGCGTGGCCAGCTCCAAGACCTTCATCGCTTCCCTGACCATCCTGAACTTGCTGGCGGTGTACCTGGGGCAAGTGCGAGGCGCCCTTTCCGAGGCCGATGCGGCGCGTCAGGTGGAAGACCTGGCCCGCTTGCCCAACCTCATCGGCGACGTGCTGGCCGACACTGCGGGGTATCAGCGGCTGGCCCGGCGGTTGAGCGACTACCACAACTTTCTGTTTCTGGGCCGGGGTATGAACGCCCCCATTGCGCTGGAGGGGGCGCTAAAGCTCAAGGAAATAAGCTACATCCACGCGGAAGGCTACCCCGCGGGCGAGATGAAGCATGGCCCCATTGCCCTGATTGACCGCACCCTGGCCACCGTGGCGTTGGCGCCCCGGGACTCTCTTTACGAAAAGATGGTCAATAACATTAAAGAGGTGAAGGCTCGGGACGGACTGGTGCTGGCGGTGCTCACCCAGGACGACGAGGAGCTAGCCGGGCAGGTGGACGAAGTCCTTTGGATTCCCCCGGCGCCGGAGCAGTTGACGCCGCTGTTGACCACCATTCCCCTGCAGTTGCTGGCATACCACATCGCGGTGCAGCGGGGCTGCGACGTTGACCAGCCGCGCAACCTGGCCAAGTCCGTGACGGTGGAGTAGGGGAGTTCCTCCGCGTTTCCTCCCCTCGCAGCTTGGCTGGCTTCAGCACCCAGCAATAGGGTGCGGACACCGTGAGACTAGACCCGGCCTCGCATTACAGTTAGGGAAAACCCTGCTGGAGGGCCGGTATGCGCAGTCGCCGTCAAACTATCGGGAAGACCGTGTTGAGTGCGGTCGCCCTTGGCATCATCTCCATATGGTCTGCCGCCTGCACTGAGGCAGCCCCCCCTGCGCTTCCGGTCATCTCGGAACAAGATATGACGGAGACTCTGAAGCGGGTGCTGGAGATGGGGCCTCAGATTCAGCAACAGCTGGAGAACATCGAAAAACTCCACCCCGGCGGCAACACCAAGTGCGCCGGGTCGTACCCGGAGAAGTGCATTCCGCCGGCGCCGCCCCTGCTGACCTGCCAGGACGTGGGCTTAAAGAACTTCCTGGTCCTGCCGCCGGACCCTCACCATTTTGACCCGGACCGAGACGGCATCGGCTGTGAGGGGTAGGCGTACGCCCTGAACTGGGGCCCCCCTGTACATGAGTCATTCCGGCGAAAGCCGGAAGCCAGCCACTTCACCAAGTGAGTGGTAGATGGATGCAAAACCCACGCGCTGGGTTCCGGCCTCCGCCGGCTTGTCTTAGCGGGTGATTAAAAAGGTCCTCCCCTTACCTGAGGTGGAGGAGGATGGGCCGTCCCGTCCCCCCTTACGAAGGGGGGACTACAGGTGGGTCGTGCCCCAACTGCCGCCGCGCGGCGCTGGGCGCAGACCACCCCCCCTGTATCTCCCCCTTCATAAGGGGGAGAGGGGACGCTTTGTAAACACGCTCTTAGCGGACTCCGCCGGAACGATGAGGGTGAACCAAAGGCCCTTCCTGGATACCAAACGCCGAGATGACTCATAGGTTTGTCCTTCTCCCCATCGGCAAAGGGGAGATACAGAGCGGGTCGTCTGCCCTCTTCTTCTGCCCCCTCGGGCTTCTTGCGAACACCTACCGGGCTTGCTATACTGCTGCGGCGTTGCCACCCACGTGGCCCGCGTCACTCCAGGTCACTACAACGGCCTCCGCCACAAGGCCAGGGATTGCCCGTGAAGCCAGCACCGGAACAAAACACCCCATTGCTAGTCCGAGCGCCCGCCACCACTGCCAACCTGGGGCCAGGATTTGACTGCCTGGGAATGGCGCTGGGCCTGTGGAATGAGCTGGAAGTGCTGCCGGCGGCGGCTGGCCGGCCCCGCACACCTGCGGTGGAGGTGTTGGGCGAGGGCGCGGGCGAGCTGGCGGCGGACGGCGACAACCTGGTGTACCGGTCCATGGCCTTTCTCTTCAGCGAAGCCGGCCGGGAGATGCCGCCGCTGCGCCTGCGCTGCCACAACCAGATACCTCTGAAGCGGGGACTGGGCAGCAGTGCCGCGGCCATCGCGGGCGGGCTGGTGGCGGCGAACGCCCTGTGCGGCCAGGCCTTTGACGCCAAATCGCTGCTGGAGATGGCCGCCACTCTTGAAGGCCACCCCGACAACGTGGCCGCTGCCGTGCTGGGGGGATTCCAGCTGGTGGTCTCGATGGAGCTCCGGTCAGGGGAGGAGCGGCGCCTGTATACTGCGCCCATCGGCATCCCAGCGGATCTGCACGCGGTGCTGTTCATCCCCGAGTTCCGCATGGCGACTTCCGAAGCTCGGGCGGTGCTGCCCGCCTCCTATAGCCGGGAGGATGCGGTGTTCAACATGGGCCGGGCCGCCCTGCTGGTGGCGGGTCTGGCCACCAACCACCTGGAATACCTGAGCATCGGCACCCAGGACCGGCTGCACCAGCCATACCGGCAGAAGCTGTTCCCCGCCATGAAGCTGCTGTTCCAGGCCGCCCGGGACGCCGGAGCCCTGGGGGTGTTTCTCTCGGGCAGCGGCTCCACCGTGCTGGCGTTGACCAAGGGCCGGGAGATGACGGTAGCCTACGAGATGGCGGAGGCGGCGCGCCAAGCGGGCGTGGTCGGTGAGGTTAAGATTACCCAGCCCACCGCTAAAGGCGCCCACGTGGTGGGAGAGTCGTGACGCTGCTGGTGCACAAGTACGGGGGCAGCTCCGTGGCGGACGCCCAGCGCATCCTGAACGTGGCCCGCCGCATCGCCGGGGTGCGGGACACCGGCGCCCAGGTGGTGGCGGTGGTGTCGGCGATGGGGGACACCACCGACGACCTGATTAAGCTGGCCCACAGCGTGGCTGCGGAGCCGGAGCCCCGGGAGCTGGACCTGCTCTTGTCCACTGGGGAACTGGTGTCGTGCACCCTGCTGGCCATGGCCCTGCGCGGCCTGGGCTACGACGCCATCAGCCTCAGCGGCTTCCAGGCCGGCATCCGTACCGACACTACCTACGGCAAGGCGCGCATCTTCCAGGTAGACCCCGCCCGGGTGCAGAAGGAGTTGCGGGAGGGTCGCACCGTGGTGGTGGCTGGGTTCCAGGGCATGACTGAGGATATGGACATCACCACCCTGGGACGGGGCGGTTCGGACACCACCGCCGTGGCCCTGGCGGCCGCGCTTAAGGCAGACCGCTGCGAGGTGTATACCGACGTGGAGGGCATCTACACCGCCGACCCGCGGGTGGTGCCTGAAGCCCGCAAGATTCCGGAAATCGACTACGACGAGATGCTGGAGCTGGCCAGCTACGGGGCCAAGATGCACCCTCGGGCCATTGAGCTAGGGGCCTACTATCAGGTGCCCATTTACGTGGCCTCCAGCTTCAGTGATGCCCCAGGCACGCTAATCTATCATGGACCGCATGGGCCGCGTGGGCCGGGTGAGAGTGCTATGGAAAACCGCATTAAAGTAACGGGAATCGCCTACCAGACCAACGTGGCCAAGATCACCGTGCGCTCCGTGCCGGACCGGCCGGGAGTGGCGGCGGCGCTGTTTGAGCCGCTGGCCGCCGCCGGGGTCAACGTGGACACCATAGTTCAGAACACCGGCGTGGAGCGCACCACGGACATCAGCTTCACCGTCAACCGCACTGAGTTGGCGCGGGCGGTGCGGGAGGTGCAGGCGCTGCTGAAGAAGCTCGGCGGCACGGAGGTGGTCACCGACCCTGGTCTGGCCTCGGTGAGCATTGTCGGGTCGGGGATGCAGAACAGCCCCGGCTACGCCTCGCGCATGTTCCGCATCCTGGCCGACGGCAACATTAACATCGACATGATCACCACTTCGGAGATCCGCATCTCCTGCATCGTACAGGAGAGCCAGGTCAAAGAGGCGGTGCGGCTGCTGCACCGGGGGTTCCATCTGGAACAGGGGCCGTAGCTCCGGACGCCCGTGAGCACCGGCACTTCTGCGGATCAGCCACTGCTCTCCCCCCGGCTATCTATAATAGTGCCGGCCTACAACGAGGCCTCTCGCATTGTGTCCAGCCTGGAGCAGGTGACAGAATTCCTGTCCACCCGGCCCTACGCCTGGGAGGTGGTGGTGGTGGACGACGGCAGCAGCGACGACACCCTCGCCCTGGTGGCTGAGTTCGCCTTGCGCCATCCCCAGGTTAGGTTGCTGGAGCGACCCCACCAGGGCAAGGGCGGCGCGGTGAAGGCGGGCATGCTGGCGGCTACGGGCCAGTACCGTTTCATGTGCGACGCCGACCTTTCCATGCCCATCCACCAGGTGGAGCGGTTTCTGCCGCCCCAAATAGAGGGGGTCGATGTGGTGGTGGGATCTAGAGAGGCCGCGGGCGCCCGCAGAGTGGGAGAGCCGTGGCGCCGGCATCTCATGGGGCGGTTCTACAACTGGCTGGTGCGGCTCCTGGCGGTGCCGGGCCTGCAAGACACCCAGTGCGGGTTCAAGTGCTTTCGCGGCGAGGTGGCGGCGGACCTGTTCCGGCGGCAAACGCTGGATGGGTTTGCCTTTGATGTGGAGGTACTGTTTCTGGCCCGGAAGGCTGGGCTGGTGATCCGAGAGGCAGGCATTGAATGGCATTACCGGCAGTTGAGCCGCGTCCACCCTCTGCGGGACTCGGCAGCCATGACCCGGGACTTGCTGAAGATCCGCTGGCGCAGCCTCACGGGCCGCTATCGCCGGGCGGAGTAAGAGGGCACAAATCCCGCACTTCATTTAATCCCCAAATCTCGGCCCCTCGGCGGTCTCTCGCCGGGATTAGGGGATTTTGAGATATACCCTTCGGGACTCTTTGCTAAGATGGGAGACGGCCAAATCATAAAATCTCTGCGGTTATCGGACAGGTTATTAGTGATGTGGTTGAGACGGAATTCCTACCAAACTCCCCAAAATACCCTTGACCAATAGACCGGTTTTCTTTAGTGTATCTACTTGAAGGCACCAGCGAACATAAATACTTTGGCAGAACGGATGGACGGGGCGATGTCCGGTGCCCCGGCGAGTCGGGGCGGTCCAGGGCGCACCTCTCAGGATAGGAAATCATGGGAATAACTCAGACTAGAAACAGCACCAAGCTCAAGCGCGACCTGACTAAAGAGGCCATTGATCTGGCCCTGAAAGGCGAGTGGGATCGGGCCACAGAGGTCAATCGCGCCATCTTGGAGCTTTTTGACGACGACGTGGACGCCATGAACCGGCTGGGCAAGGCCTTGATGGAGTTGGGCAAGTACGAGGAGGCCCGGCAGGCCTTAGACCGGGTAGTTGGCCTCTCTCCCTACAACACCATCACCAAGAAGAACCTGGGCCGGCTGGCCCAACTGGCGGCGGCGCCATCGCCCTGCAAGAGCGGGCGCAAGGCTGCCGGCACGCCCCAGCTATTCATCGCAGAGAGCGGCAAGTCGGGCACCACCGTGCTCCACAAGCCCGCGTGCGCCAGAGTGGCGGCCAGCGTGGCTCCCGGCGACGCGGTGAAACTGATGGTGCAAGGCCCGGCCCTTAGCGTGTTCACGCGGGACGACGAGTACCTGGGAGCGGTGGAGCCCAAGTTGGGCAAGCGGCTGATGCGCCTGATGAGCGGGGGAAACCAGTACACCGCGGCGGTCATCGGCGTCAACGACCGGCGAATATCCGTGATTATGCGGGAGACCCTTCGGCACCCCAGCCTGCAGGGAGTTTGCTCCTTCCCATCCACCAGCAGGAACGAGCAAAACATTTACCTTGGTGAGGACGTGCTCCGCTACGTGGACGACCACGAGCCTGAGGAGGGCGAGGACGAGGGAGAAGGGCGAGTTAAGGAGAAGGAAGAGGGCGATCGGGACGACCAGTGGGAAGAGTAAACCCCGCAGCCTAGTCCCGGAACGTGAAACAGCCCCCCCAATTTGGGGGGCTGTACTTTTTTGGAGACCGTATCAGATGCCGGGGCGAGGGATGACTCGCCCCGGCATCTGGCCGTTTAGTAGAGATGCACGGGGTCTAGCGAGACATCCCGCCGACTCCCAGCGCACGGGCGAAGAGGAAGAGCGGGATAAGCACGATGATGAAGCTGACGACCACGACGCCCACCGCGCGCAAGGTGTTCTTGTAGTCCAGAGCCTGCCGCACCGCGATCACCATGGCGACTAACTGCCAGATGCTGGAGACCACGGCGATGATCGGCCCAACCACTGGTATGAAGAACAGGGCCTGGAACACCCCAGGGGACTGGGCGAACCCGGTGGTCCGGGCCAACTGGCCCCAATTGGCCTTGGTATCCGGCGTCTTGAACAGCGTGGTGCCCAGGATGTAGGTCAAGAACGCCCACACTCCCCACACCACGATGCCGCGGACCACCCCGAATATCACGTCTTTCGCCAGGGTCCCAGCGCCGCCCCCTGCCATAATGGTGGCCAGCACGGCGCCGATGGCCGAGGCCAGGGACACGATGATCACCACCGTCAGCGCCTGGGTGGTGGCCTTGGGGTCTCCTTCCACTTCCTCAAAGGTGTGCACGTTGAGTTTGGCCGCGCCAATCATACGTTGAATCAGCGGAGAGTTCTTCGCTGCGGGTTCTGCTGCCATTGCCATGAAGTTATCCTCCAGCCTTGTAATTGCTGATGCTCATCTGCGGTGGCCCCTGGCCCCGGTCGGGTGAGCGCTGGTATTTTACTCCAAGAATGCGGTTCTGGCTATTCGGGTGCTTGACCAAAGGATTTTAGTAGCTGGTAAATGGCTTGGGCGCCAAAGTCCAGCGCCGCCACCGGGATGCGTTCGTTGGCGCCGTGGATTGTCCTCAGGAAGTTAAAGCCGGGTTCCAGCGGCATGGGCAGGAACCCATAGGTCTGGATGCCCAGCCGGGCAAAGTACCGGGCGTCGGTGGCCGCCGGCAGGAGCATGGGCACGGGAACCCCCTCCGGGTCGGCCTGCCGCAGAATGCGGGCTAGGGTGCTGAACAGCCCCATGTCCAGCCGGGATGGCCCAGGGACGTGCCGCAGCAGGGACATTTCGATGGAAGTGGAAGCAGCGCCGGGGCGGCCCAGGAGATGCCGTAGCTCCGCCAGCAGGTCATCGGGGCCAAAGCCGGGCAACAGCCGCCCGTCCAGGGTCAGGTCTATCTGACTAGGCAGCACGTTGACCTGCTCCCCGCCCCGCACCACCGTGGCGTTGACGTTGTGGCGGAGCAGGGGGTCCAAGGTGCGGCCCAGTGCGCCCAGGCGCGGCAGCATGACGCGGGCCACCGCCGGGTTGAGCAGTTGCCGCAGCACCAACCCTTTGGCCCAGGGCAGGTTCCGGCTAATCTCCTGGAGCATCAGCCGGGCCGGGTCGGTGACGTGTACCGGCAATCGATGCTGGTCCAGGCGGTGTAGCACCTGGGCCAGGGCCGCCATGGTGTGGTTGCGACCCGCCAGCGAGCCGTGGCCCCCCGGTCCGCGCACCGTTATCTGCACCCGGCAGGTCTGCTTCTCCGACACCATGATGGGGTAAAAGCGGCGTCCGGCCAGGGTGGTGCTGAAGCCGCCGAACTCACCGATGGCGTAGCGCACGCCCTGGAACAGATGGGGGTGCTGCTCCACCAGAAACCCGGCGCCGTACTGCCCGCCGGCCTCTTCGTCGCCCACCAGCGCCAGAATCACGTCGCCGGGCAGTTGCAGACCCTCCGACTTGGCCCGCAGGAAGGCCCAGAGCATCATTGCCACGCCGCCCTTCATGTCCAGAGCGCCCCGGCCCCAGAGGTACCCGTCCAGCAGCCGGGCGCTGAAGGGCGGCTGCTCCCACTGCTGGCCGGCGGTGGTCACCACGTCCAGATGGCCGTACAGCAGCAGCGGCGGGGCCTGGCCCTGGCCCGTGAGCCTGGACACCAGGTTGGGGCGGAGGTCCGCCCGGGCCAGCACTTGGGTTTGGCACCCCGCCTGGATGAGGAGTTGATTGAGGTAGCTAACGCAGGCGGCTTCGTTGCCGGGAGGGTTGGTGGTGTCAAAGCGGATTAAATTCTGCAGGAGCTGCACTAACGGGGGGGCCGGAGTTACGCTGAAAGACATGGCGTCACTGGTGCTCTCGTCATTCCGGCGAAAGCCGGAATCCAACCACTTCGCTTAGACATGGGAGGATGGATGCAGAACTGTCACCATGGGTTCCGGCCTCCGCCGGAACGACGAAGTTGACCCAATGGGCATCCCTGCATACCGAATTCCGGGATGACTCGTGAATATGCCACACACTCTTAGGAACCGGACTCCGGCGGGCGGTCCAGGCCCCGGCCCATATCCTCCAGGAACTCCTGCATGTTGGTGGACAGGTTGGGCGGCGGCTGGCTTTCCCGCTGGTCCCGGTCGTAGCGCTCCTCCAACTGCTGGAGCAGCGGGCCGGCGCCGGAGGTCTCGCTGACGGTCTTCTGCAGGGTCTCGTACTGCTGCACGCCCCGCTCCTGCTCAATCAGCCAGTCGGGCAGGTTATAGAGCTTGCACAGGATTTCGGTGAGGCGGGCGGTGCCCCGGAAGTCCTCGTCCACTTGCAGGTACTGGGGCAGGTGAACCACAAAGCCGCGGGTTTCCATGCCGGCCTGGGCGCCCCGCTGGGGGATCATGAAGGTAATGGTGGTAGGCCCTTCATAGGTGGAAGGGTTGGCGCCCAACGTGCGGTTCTCCTCATGCCCCTGGGGGGTGCTGGCCAGCCCCGACACCAACAGCGGGCGGGTGTGCGGCACCATGTCGTACATTGCCCCAACCAGGGAGTAGCGGCGGACGCCCAGGAAGTTCAGCATCTCCAGCATGGAGTCCACGTAGTCTTCTCCATAGAGATGAGGCTCCAGCAGGTGGATGAACACCAGGTCGGGGCCGGTCTCTCGCACGGCGCAGCGCACGATGGTGTTGGGAACCGAGAGCTTGCGGGCGCCCTGGTCGAAGTAGGAGCGAGGCCGGTACCGGGTGAAGTCGTAAAAGTGACCCGGTTGGGCCAAGCGGCCCACCTCGGTGGCGCGCAGGTTGCGCTCCAGGCGGCTGAGGCTCAGGCTGCCCACGTTGCCCACGTCGATCCAGGGCCGCAGCACCGCCAGGGCGTGGGGCTCTTTCAGCTCCGGCGCTGGGCCTGTTACTTCAAACGCGCCTATTTTCATATCAGCACTCACCCATGACGGTCAGGTGGCCCTCTCGCCAGCACACCGCACCTTTCCTCACCGTGAGGAAGGTGTCCAGCCGCAATTTGCCGTCCACGTTGTGCCCCGCCATGTCATGCCACACGAACCGGCCCTCTCGCAGGTCGAACACCGCGGCGTCGCCGGCCATGCCGGGCTTCAGGGAGCCCAGGGAATCGGCCAGCCCCAGCACCTGGGCCGGGCGGAAGGTGCTGGCGGCCACCGCGTCCTTGAGGGACATGCCCAGGGCGTGGAACTTGCTCACCAGGTCGTTCATCTTATACACGATGCGCCCCGGCGGGCCAATGTGAATGTCGGTGCTGATGGTGTCGGGGGGCAGGCCCTGCTGGAGCGCCGCCTTGACCACTTCCACGTCGCAGTGCACCCCGGCGTGGCCCACGTCCAGAATTACGCCCCGCTTCCGTGCGGCCCAAACTTCGGGCCGCACTTGGCCCGCCTTGTCCAGGATATTCTCGTAGTTGCCGTTGTAGGCATGGGTGGCGATATCCCCGGGGCCCATGAGCTCCAGCACCTCGGGCAGCGGTATGGGAGTGCCGCTGACGTGGACCATCAGCCGGCCCTTGGATTGATCGGCGGCGGCGCGGGCCAGCTTCATGGCGGCGCTGGCGTTCCAGTGGGCCACGGCGTCGATGTGCATGCGCACCTTCACTCCAAAGAGTGCGCCGGGGTTTTCCTTAATCATGTCGGCGGTGCGGTCTACGTCCACCGCCCGCAGGTCGTGCAGGTCGCCGCCCAGGATGCGGTTGAGCACCAGCCCGCCGGCGCCGATGTGCAGGAAGGCCAGCAGCCGGGTGCGGTGGGCCGGGAAGACATAATCCCGCATGGCGCCATAATTAAGGAAGCCGGAACTGCCGGCATCCACCGCGGTAGTGACTCCCGAAGAGAGGCAAGTCTCGTCGGCATGGACCGCGCTGCCGGTGCCGCCGTGGTAGAAGTGGCCGTGCAAGTCAACCATGCCCGGCGTCACCAGCTTGCCCATGACCTCCACCACCGTGGCGGCCTGGCTGGGGTCCAGCCGGGGGGCCACTGCCGCCACTAGGCCATCTTTGAAGGCGATGTCCCGGTGCCCGTGGATTCCCTGAGCGGGGTCCAGCAGGGTTCCCCCTCTGAGGAGCAGGTCGTAGATGGGTGCGGCCGAGGTCATCGGACTCTCCTTAGAATCCCTAGTAAAATGCCCTGGTGGAGCTTTTCACCCCCACCTTCCCCGATAACATCGGGGCCCTCTTCGGGGAGGAGACTCATCCCTTCCCCCTTTACGGGGGAAGGTTAGGATGGGGTAAGTCTCGGTCCCAGTTGATGTTGTTACCCCTCTTCTCCCTCAGGGTACTCCAGGCGACGCAACCTAGGGTAGACCAGCTCTTTGGGATGCTGCAAGTCGGCGTCGGAGATGTCCATCCCTTCCGCGACGGGGCGGGCCTTCCAGCGCTCCGCCGCCTGGTGGATCAGCCTCTGGACGATCTGGGGCGAGCGGCCCTCCAGCCGGCCTAGCTGATAGGCCAGGGTCACCGCCAGCTGGTTGTTGGTAATCTGCTCAAAGGACTTGGAGTCGTGCATATCTTCCGGCATGCCCCCGCACTGCTCCAGGAAGTCGTCCAACACCTGGCCGATGATGTCGGGCAAGCCCCCAAACTCAATCTCGGTCATATACTCGGTGAGACGGTCTGCCAGGTCCACCACCCCGTCGTCGGGCAGCACCAAGCCCTCCATCTCGCCTTCAGTGGCCCCATTTCCCGTCATAGTTCGTTGCCGCTCCCTTGATTCTCGGCTATCCCAGGCGTGCCTGATTCTCACAGGGTTCCGAAGTCGCTAACCCAAAGCGCTGATATTGTAGCACGCCGGAAGACCGGCGTGAGAAAGTGGGGGCGGCGGTGCCCAGCATTCCTGGCATTCCTTGGGATGACGCGGGATGACCGGGTTTGGGCCCGGCAATTTCTATTGACACAAAGAGGGGCGGCTGATACAGTTCTCTCTTGCGTCCACATGGTGAACGGGAGCCGAATATGCCTACAGTCAATCAGTTAGTAAGGAAGGGGCGCCGCACAGTGCGGGCCAAGACCAAGGCCCCGGCGATGCATTGGGTTCAGAACTCATTGCGCAATCGCACCAAGTGGGGAGATGGTTGCCCCCAGCGCCGGGGAGTGTGCATCCAGGTGCGCACCATGACGCCCAAAAAGCCCAACTCTGCCCTGCGCAAGATCGCCAGGGTGCGGCTGACTAACGGCTTTGAAGTCACCGCCTACATCGGCGGGGAAGGCCACAACCTGCAAGAGCACTCGGTAGTGCTAGTCCGGGGAGGCCGGGTTAAGGACCTGCCTGGAGTCCGTTATCACGTAGTGCGCGGCGCCCTGGACTGTGAGGGTGTGCGCAACCGCCAGCAGGGACGCAGCAAGTACGGCGCGTCCTCGAGCACTGGAGCGGGCTGACGCATCGGTTAATACGGGTTTACTTGGCGGGCGACCCAGGCAGCCTCTTCAGGGCTGGCCGAGCGGGTCGTCGGTTCTTCTAAATTACAGGTGGTGATGTATGTCCAGGCGAAGGCGCGCTGAGCCGCGCGCAATACTTCCTGACCCACGATATAACAGCGTGGAGCTGTCCCGCTTCATCAACCGGATAATGGAACGGGGGAAGAAGTCCACGGCCCAGCGGATTGTATACTCCGCCTTCACGCAGATTGAATCTGAGGCTAACCGGCCGGCGCTGGAAGTGTTTCAGCTGGCGGTGAAGAACGTCACACCCCTGGTGGAGGTCAAGCCCCGCCGGGTGGGTGGTGCCACGTACCAGGTTCCCACCGAACTACGTCCCACCCGTAGCGAGGCTTTGGCCTCCCGCTGGTTGATTAGCGCAGCCCAGGCGCGCAAAGGCGTGCCAATGCGGCAAGGGCTGGCTCAGGAGATCCTGGAGGCGTCCCGCGGCGAAGGCGCGGCGGTACGGCGACGGGAAGAATTGCACCGCATGGCGGAGGCCAACCGAGCCTTCGTGCATTTCCGCAGGTAATAAATAACCGTTGATTTGAGGTAGTCCCGCGACCGCCAGACGGTCGCGGGCGTTTGTTGGATATGGACGACCGTTTTCCGATACAAAAAATCCGTAACATTGGCTTCATTGCCCACATCGATGCGGGCAAGACCACGGTGACTGAGCGCGTGCTGTTCGTCAGCGGGCGCATTCACCGGGTGGGCGGCGTCGACGAAGGCACCACCACCATGGACTTCATGCCCCAGGAACGGGAGCGCGGCATCACCATCACCTCTGCCGCCACCACCGTGCCCTGGCAGGACTGCCGCGTCAACGTCATTGACACCCCGGGCCACGTGGACTTCACCGCGGAGGTGGAGCGCAGCTTGCGGGTGCTGGATGGCGGCATTGTGGTGCTGGACGCGGTAGCTGGAGTCCAGTCTCAGTCGGAGACGGTGTGGCGTCAGGCCGACACCTACAAGGTGCCCCGCATCTGTTTTGTCAACAAGATGGACCGGGTGGGAGCCAGCTTCCCCCGGACCATTGAGTCCATCCGCCGGCGGCTGAAGGGCAACGCAGTAGCGGTGCAGCTGCCCATCGGGGAAGAGGCGACCTTTGCCGGCGCCATCGACCTGCTGAGCGGCCAGGCACTGGTTTACCCCCTGGGCCGGGATACCTCCACCGAGGTGGTGCCGCCCCAGGTGCAGCCAATCCCTCCCGAGTACCAGAAGCTCTACGAGGAGTACCGGCAAGCCATGATCGAAAAGATCGTGGAGACGGACGAGAAGCTGCTGGTGCGTTACCTGGAGGGTGACGAGATATCGGAAGACGACCTGCGCGAGGGCCTGCGGCAGGCTACCATCAAGCGGCTGATTGTGCCGGTTTTGTGTGGCAGCGCCATCCAGGGCAAGGGGATTCACCCCCTGCTGGACGCCATCATCAGCCTGCTGCCCTCTCCTGCCGACGTAGCGCCCCTGGAGGCGGTCAACGTCAAAACCTCGGAAAAGATACCTTGCCCCCCCGACGAAAAGGCGCCGCTAGCAGCCCTGGCCTTCAAGGTGGTCACCGACCCCTTCGTGGGCCGGCTGGTTTACCTCCGGGTGTACTCGGGGACGGCTAAAGCGGGCGGGTCCGTCATCAACACCTCCAAAGACCAGCGGGAGCGCATGGGGCGCCTGCTGCGGATGCACGCCAACCGGCGAGAAGAGCTGGAAGACGTCACCGCCGGGGATATCTGCGCCGCGGTGGGTCTGAAGAATACTTTTACCGGAGACACCATCTGCACCGAGGCGCTGCGGCTGTTGCTGGAGCCGCCCCGGTTCCCGACTCCGGTGGTGTCGGTGTCCATTGAGCCAGTCAGCCGGGGCGACCAGGACAAGCTGGGCGACGCCCTGCACAAGCTGTCCGACGAGGACCCCACTTTCATTGTGCGGTTCAACTCGGAGACCGGCCAGACCCTGATGTCCGGCATGGGGGAGCTGCACCTGGAGGTGCTGGTGGACCGCATGCGCCGGGAGTTTGGCGTGGATGCCCGGGTGGGCCCCCCGCGGGTTTCCTACCGGGAGGCCATCACCCAAACCGTCAAGCAGGAAGGGCGGTTCATACGTCAGTCTGGCGGCCACGGCCAGTATGGCCACGTTTGGCTGGAGCTGGAGCCCTTGGAGCAGGGTGGCGGCGTGGTGTTCGAAAATGCCGTGGTGGGAGGCAAAATCCCCCGCGAGTTCATTCCGGGTGTGGAGGCGGGGGTGCGCGCGGCTCTGGACAACGGGCCGCTGGCAGGCTATCCTCTGGTAGATGTAAAAGTCAGGCTGGTGGACGGCAGCTACCACGACGTAGACTCGTCGGAAATGGCCTTCCGTAGTGCCGCGATGATTGCCATACGCGAAGGCACCCGCAAAGCCCGCCCGGTGATCCAAGAGCCCATCGTCGAACTGGAAGTGGTCACCCCCGGTGAATACCTCAGTGAAGTGCTGGGGGATTTGGGCACCCGCCGCAGCCAGATCCGGAACATTGAGGGCCAGGGCGACATCCAAGTTGTGCGGGCCATGTTGCCTTTAGGGGAGACTTTCAATTACACTACCGCCCTGCGATCGCTGACCAAGGGGCGGGCTAACTACACCATGGAGTTCCGCTACTACGAAGCGGTGCCGGAAAACATAGCTAAAAACATTGTCGCCAGGGGGGGTTAAGGCTCCGACCCCCAGGCGAGCTGAGAGCGTGAATGGTCACCAGACAGAAAGTTCGTATCATCCTTAAGGCGTTCGACCACAAAATGCTGGACCTGTCGACGAGTCAGATTGTGGAGACCGCCGAGCGCACCGGCGCCCGGGTGGCCGGGCCCGTGCCTCTGCCCACCCACATACGTCGCTTCTGCGTGATCCGCAGTCCCCACGTGGACAAGGACTCTCGGGAGCATTTTGAGATCCGCACCCACAAGCGGCTGGTGGACATCCTGGAGCCCACGTCAAAGACCATCGACTCCCTCACCCGGCTCAACCTGCCGGCCGGGGTGGACATCTCCATCAAGCTTTAGGCTAGTTATCGGCAAGTTGCAGGCTGGATTGTAAGGCCAGGCAGTAAGGAATTGGGACAACCATGATCAAGGGATACTTAGGCAAGAAGATCGGCATGAGCCAGGTCTTCAAGACTGGCGGCGGTGTAGTGCCGGTGACGGTGGTTCAGGCAGGGCCCTGCGCCGTCACCCAAATCCGCACCCAAGAGAAGGACGGCTATGAGGCCGTGCAGTTGGGCTACGGCGAGGTAAAGCACCTCAACAAGCCCGAGGCCGGGCACCTCAAAGCCAGCCAGCCTTGCCGGCATCTGAAAGAGTTCAAGGCCGACGATTTGGCTGAGTTCACGGTGGGCCAGCGCATTGGCGTGGACATCTTCACACCGGGAGAGCTGGTGGATGTCATTGCCAAGAGCCGGGGCCGCGGCTTCTCCGGCGGCATGAAGCGCCACGGCTTCCACGGCGGCCCGCGCACCCATGGCCAGTCGGACCGGGCACGGGCGGTGGGGTCCATTGGCGCCAACACCTTTCCAGGCCGGGTCATGAAGGGTCAGAAAATGCCGGGCCATTATGGCGACGCCCAGATCACGGTGAAAAATCTGGAGGTGGTGCGGGTGGACCCGGAGCGGAACCTGCTCCTGCTGAAGGGCGCGGTTCCCGGCGCCCCCAACGGTCTGCTCACCATCCGCCGCACCGGCAAATCAGTGCCCGCGGCCAGCCAGGAGTAGTCGGTTAAGTATGGAATTATCCGTAAAAAATCAACAGGGCCGCACGGTGGACACCATTACGGTGAACGACGCCGTCTTTGCGGTCCCCATGAACGAGTCCCTGGTCCACCAGGCCCTGGTGATGTACCAGGCTAACCTGCGGCAGGGCACTCACGATACCAAGACCCGAGCTGAGGTCTCCGGCGGCGGCCGCAAGCCCTGGGCTCAGAAGCATACCGGCCGCGCCCGCCAGGGCAGCATCCGCGCGCCCCAATGGCGGCACGGCGGCGTGGCCTTTGGGCCGCACCCCCGCGACTACCGGCTGGACATGCCCAAACGCATGCGCCGACTGGCGATGAAGTGCATGCTGTCGGAGAAGGCGCGGCAGGGGCAGTTGGTGTGTGTGGACGCCTTGGAGCCTGCCGAGGGTAAGACCAGGGCGATGGCGGCCATCCTGAGTAGCTTGGGAGTTGCCGGCCCCATTCTGGTGGTCACCGGCGCGCCGGACCAGCAGGTGGTGCGGGCGGCCCACAACCTGGAAAGGGTATGGACTACCCCAGTGAACTTGCTGAATGCCCACGACCTGCTGAAATATGCCACGGTGGTGATGACGGTGGACGCCGCCCGCCGCGCCGAAGAGATGTGGTCGGTTGAACCCCACGGGCACCGGGGCAAGGCCTTCGAGGGCACGCCGATGCGACTGCGGGTGCTGCAGCGGCGGATTAAGAAGACCGCGGCGCCTGCTGAAGCGACAATTGAGTCCAGCGATGGCGCAATCGCCACGGGAGAGGCCCCAGCGGCTCCAGCCCGGCAGCGCGCGCCCCGGCGGCGGCTAGTTGCTGAACCGGCGGCGGAGCCTGCGGCGGAGTCCGGCGAGGCCGGAAGCGGGGTAGCGGAATAAATGAATATCAATGAAGTCCTGATCCAGCCAACCTTCACGGAGAAGAGCACCCTTAATCAGGAGTTTGGGCGGTACACGTTCAAGATTCAGCCCACCGCCAACAAAGTCCAGGTGAAGGAGGCGGTGGAGCGCAGCTTCAACGTCACCGTAACCTCCGTGAACATCACCATGAACCGGGGCAAGCGGCACCGGTACGGCCCCAGGTTCAAGACGACTCCAGACACGAAGAAGGCGGTGGTCACCTTGAAGGCTGGCGACCGCATTAACCTGATCGAAGGGCTTTAGGCTTTACATTGAAGAGCTTTAGCAGGGGACAGCGGTCATGCCACTGAAGAATATGCGGCCCATGACGCCTGGCACTCGCCACGCGGTGCGGCCGTCGTTTGAAGAGGTAACTACCACCACGCCGGAGAAGTCGCTGCTTTCGGTCAAGCAGAAGCACGGCGGGCGGAACAATCGGGGCAAGATAACGGCCTTCCACCGGGGCGGCGGCTCCCGGCAGATGTACCGTGCGGTGGACTTCAAGCGGCGCAAGGAAGGGGTCAAGGGCAGAGTAGTGTCGGTGGAGTACGATCCTAACCGCACCTGCCGCATTGCCTTGATCTTCTACACGGACGGTGAAAAGAGCTATATTCTGGCGCCTTTGGGGCTGGCAGTGGGCAACTGGGTGGAGTCGGGTCCCCAAGCGGAGATTCATCCAGGCAACTGCTTGCCGCTGCGGGCCATTCCCACCGGCACGGTGGTGCACAATCTGGAGCTTACCCCCGGACGGGGCGGCCAGTTGGTGCGCAGCGCCGGAGTGGGCGCTCAGGTGCTGTCTAAAGAGGGAGACTACGTGCTGGTGCGCCTGCCCTCCGGGGAGATGCGCAAGGTGCTGCTGGCCTGCCGGGCCACGGTGGGGCAGCTGACCAACCCTGACCACAAGAACGAAAGCCTGGGCAAGGCGGGCGCCAGCCGGCACCGGGGCCGGCGTCCTGAAAACCGAGGCGTGGCAATGAACCCGGTGGACCATCCTCACGGCGGTGGCGAGGGCCGGTCGGCCATTGGAATGCCCGGACCCAAGTCTCCCTGGGGCAAACCTACCCTGGGCTACAAGACCCGGCGCAAGAAGAAGACTACCAGCAAGTTCAT
The DNA here is from genome assembly GCA_009692925.1 of Dehalococcoidia bacterium. GTDB lineage: Bacteria > Chloroflexota > Dehalococcoidia > Lucifugimonadales > UBA3495 > SHYG01. The sequence continues at coordinate 3,383 of SHYG01000001.1, read as the reverse complement.
CGTGCGGAGAAGGCGGGTTTAGAGAATGTCCAGGTCGATTAAGAAAGGGCCTTACGTTCACCCCAAGCTGATGAAGAAGGTGGAGGCGGCACAGCGCTCCGGCGTGAAGACCGTCATCCGCACTTGGTCGCGGGCGTCGCTGGTGATGCCAGAGATGATTGGCCTGACCTTCGGCGTGCACGACGGACGACGGCATGTGCCGGTGTTCGTCACGGAAAACATGGTGGGCCATCGCCTGGGCGAGTTCGCACCCACCCGCACCTTCCGCGGTCACATAGGCCGCGGGTAGAGAGAGTTAGAACCTTATGCCGCCAGTACGCGCCTCCGCAAAACAGATTGGAGCATCCACCAAGCGCCTGCGCCCCATGATGGACTTGGTGCGGGGCAAGGGCGTGGACGATGCTTTGAATACCCTGCTCCTGCTGCCCTCCCCGTGGGCCCGGTCGATCGCCAAGGTGGTGCAGGCGGCCGCTTCTAACGCCGAGAACAATATGCTCATGGATCGGCGGAACCTGCGCATCGTTCACATCACCGCGGATGTTGCCGTCTCCATCAAACGGATGGATCCCCGGGCCAGAGGCCGCATCGGCCACATTACCAAACGGTCAAGCCACATCACTGTAATTGTGGATGCGGCGGAGGGAGCCTAAACCATGGGCCATAAGACGCATCCCCTGGGGTTCCGGCTGGGCATCATCAAGGACTGGAAGACCCATTGGTACGCCCCCAACGCGCGCGCCTATCGCACCCAAGTGCTGGAAGATTTGGCGGTGCGCCAGACGGTGCACAGCGAGTACAAGTCGTTCTCCGACGCGGGCATTTCTAAGATTGTGATTGACAAGGGCTCCCAGGACAGCGTCATCAACATTCACTCGGCCCGCCCGGGCATCCTCATCGGCCGGGACGGCGAGCGAGTGAAGAACCTGCGCAGCAAGCTGGAGGCCGTCACCAAGCGCCGGGTGCAGTTGAACATCATTGAAATAGAACACCCTGAGATGGAGGCCTATCTGGTGGGCCGCAACATCGCCGACCAGTTGGAGCGGCGGGTCGCCTACCGTCGGGCCATGCGTCAGGCGGGCCAGCGGGCCATGCAGGCGGGGGCCAAAGGCATCAAGATCATCGCCAGCGGCCGGCTGTCGGGCGCGGAAATCGCCCGCACCGAGAAGCTGATGCTGGGCCAGGTGCCGCTCCACACCCTGCGGGCTGATATCGATTTCGCCATTGCGGAAGCTGCCACCAGCATGGGGCGCATCGGCGTCAAGGTGTGGATCTACAAGGGCCAGATTCTGCCGCCGCCGCCGGAGAACACCGAGGAGTTGGAGACCATCGAAGTAACGGTCCAGGCCGACCAGCCGGGCGAGGCCGTGCCCGCCGCTGCTGACCCGGACGCGGTTTAACTGGGATACCGGGGAGTTTAGAGGAGTAACCCGTGCTGCAACCCAAGCGAACTAAATTCCGCAAGTCCTTCCGGGGCAAGATGCGGGGCATGGCCTCCGGCGGCAACAGCGTTCAGTTCGGCGAGTTCGGGCTGAAGGCCATGAGCAACCACTGGATCACCGCCCGGCAGATCGAGGCGGCCCGCATCGCCGTGAACCGGCGCCTGCAGCGGGGCGGCCGCGTATGGGTGCGCGTCTTCCCTGACCAGCCCATTAGCAAGAAACCCGCGGAGACCCGCATGGGCGGGGGCAAGGCGGCCACGGAATACTGGGCCGCGGTGGTCAAGCCCGGGAAGATCCTCATTGAGGTGGGCGGCGTGCCAGAGCGAGAGGCGCGGGAAGCGCTGCGGCTGGCCTCCATGAAGTTGCCCATCCCCACCAAGACGGTGCAGCGGGATCAAGCGGCTGCCATCGTCAGCGGCCGGGGCTAGGGAGAGTAATCAGGTGACGATTCAGGAAGTTAGGACACTGTCAAACGAGCAGTTGGCTCAGGAGCTGGATAAGAGCTACCGTGAGGTTATGAACCTCCGGTTCCGCGCGGCCACAAACCAGCTGCCCAACACCAACCTGCCGCGGACGGTGCGAAAAGATATCGCTCGGATGCTCACCGTGTTGCGCGAGCGAGAGTTGGCCAGGAGCTAGTAATGGCGAAAGAGATGCGTAAGGTCCGCACCGGTGCAGTGGTGCGGACAACCATGGATCAGACGGCGGTGGTGGAGATGGTCTGGAAGCAGCCCCACCAGGTCTACGGGAAGCCCATGCGCCGGGTGGCCCGGTTCTATGTGCATGACCCCCAGCGCCAGTGCCAGGTGGGCGATGTGGTCAAAATCGAGGAGACGCGGCCCATCTCCAAGACCAAGCACTGGAGGTTGATGGAAGTGGTGGAGCGCCGCCAGGTGGCCGAAGTGCGGCCCATTGACCTGGAGTCCGACGTTCCGGCAGAGGCGCGCGGCACCGGGGACGGTCGCTCGCGGCCGCCTCAAGAAAACGGCGAAAACCGCCCAGCGGGCAGTAACGAGGACACCGGAGCATGATTCAAACCTATACCCGGTTGACCGTGGCTGACAACAGCGGGGCCAAGGTCATCCGGCTCATCAACATCCCAGGCAGCAGCAAGCGCAAGTACGCCCACCTGGGCGATGTGATTGTCTGTACCGTGCGGGAGGCCATCCCCAACTCCGCGGTGAAAAAGGGCTCGGTGGTCAAGGCGGTTATCATCCGCCAGGCCCAGCCGTTTCGCCGCTCCGATGGCAGCTACATCCGCTTTGACGATAACGCCGCGGTGCTGATTCAGGACAACCAGCTTCCCCGGGGGACCCGCATCTTTGGCCCGGTGGCCCGCGAGTTGCGGGAGCAGGGGTTCATGCGCATTGTCTCCCTGGCGCCGGAGGTCGTATGACGCGCATCCGCAGTGGCGATAATGTGCTGGTTATTGCCGGTAAGGAAAAGGGCAAGACCGGCCGGGTGGAACGGAATGTGTCTGGCGAGGATCGGGTAGTGGTCGAAGGCGTGAACATGGTGACCCGCCACCTCAAGCCCCGCCCCGGTGTGCGGCAGGGCGGTCGGGTGCAGCAGGAAGGCTCTATCCATGCCTCCAACGTGAAGCTTATCTGCAACAAGTGCAACAAGGCGATTAAGCCCGCCATTCGGATGCTGGAAACGGGCAGCCGGGTGCGGGCGTGCCCCAAATGCCGGGAAGTGATTGATGACACAAGAAGGTAACCAGGCCAACGATCCCGCCGCTCAGACTGGGGAGCAGGCCCAGCCCCTTCGGCGGCGAGGGGAACTGGCTGAAGGAACTCCTCCGGCGGCGGCCCCGGCGGCAGAGGGCCCCGCCACTGCGCCGCGCACGCCGCGAGCCCCGCGGGCGCCTCGTGGAGAAGCGGGCGCCGGAGCAGCACCGGCCCGCGGGCAGCGCGCCCCCCGAGGACAGGCTTCCGGTGGCAG
>SHYG01000033.1 GCA_009692925.1 Dehalococcoidia bacterium | reverse complement strand
GAGGACCTCTGCCGCCTCTCTCATGGACCAGTGCCGCTCCAGCACCCCGTTCAAGATCTGTAACCTGGTCTGTTCCTTTGCGGTCAATGTCAGTCCTCTCATAGACTGACATTTTCCCTGACCTGTTAACTACTGTCAGAATTGTAGACTATCGACAGCCAGCCTCTCGCTCGGTACAGCCAACATCCGCTTGTTGCAACTGAGAACCAGCCAGCCGTTCTGACCGGCTCTTGGGATCCAATCCACGTCACGGTGGGCTCCCCATCCCAGGTCCAACATGCAGCGGGCGTCGTATCCCACCAAACTCAGCGCCCTGGGCACTCCCGTACCCACATCTTCATCGCACAGCAGAATCACGCAGCTACCTGGTGAGCATAACGAATTGCCCCTTCAATAACGCTACGATCCAGGGCGAAATCTTGAGCTATGAAGTCAATTTTTTGTTTCGCCTGGAACCTCGCTTGAATCGCCTGAATTGTCACACCACGACCAAGGATGGTGGGCAAGCCTGAACTGATGCGCGGGTCAACGACGATCGGAACTTGCTTGCCGGCGGGATACCATCTGGACGCCAGGTCTTGCTCGTATTCCAGTTGTAGTATGGTTTCTTTAACCAGGCCTGGCAGCGCCCATTGGCTCGGAAAGCTAACAAGACCAGAGAAATGTCGCCGCAGCCAACAATTCAGGCGCCGTCGTCCCGCTCGGTACTGCGCAAGTCAAACAACCAGTCTATGAGACAGGCTCCGATGTGCCCGCCAATCGCCTCCAGTTGTAGATGCGCAAACGGATACTCTAGTTCCCAAATGCGCTGGGCATTGGCGTAGGCCCTCCGCACCCGGTCAAAAGATACTCGTTCCGCCAGACGAAAGTTTCTCGCCACCATGATCTCTATGAGCTGCAAAAAAGAAACCATCGGCCCTTGGTTCCCCTGCGCATTGAACAACGGAGGACGCCCGTACTGTTGGTTGCCCAAGAGCCAGTTCCTCACCGTGCCGGGCGACACATGAGCCAAGTGAGCGGCCTCGGGGAATGTGTACATCGGCTGGGTGCGCCAACCGTTAATACTCCCACTGCCTTGGGTTTTCTCAGACATGGTCATCCGGCCTCCGGTGTGAGGGAATTACAATCTGGGGTGTAGGAGCAAGCGTAACGGCACTATTCTATCTCCCCACTACCAGCCCTTGATCGTGGGCAGCACCTCCTTGCCAAAGAGGCCGATGTTGCTCATGGTGGCCTGGTGGGACATGCGCGACTCCTGGCCGTAGAAGATCAGGTGGCCCATGTTCAGCCGCTCGTGCAGGTACTTCAACTGCTTCAGCACCGTGTCCGGCGTGCCGCAGACGATGTGGTGGTTCTCCTTCAGCTCCTCAAAGGTCTGGCGGATTAGCGGGCGGGCGTTGCGCCGCGCCACCACCTGATCGCCGGCCTGGCTGCGGTAGCCCACCGGGTTCATGTACTCCCGCGGCCCGCGAGTGGTGGTGCCCATGCGCCAGAGAAAATGGCGGGCCTGCTCGTCGGCCTTCTCCTGGGTCTCCGCCACGTAGCAGCATAGCAGGTAGCCAAAGTTGTTGGGCGTGGGCTCGTGGGCCACTTCCGCGGCGGCGGTGCGGTAAATCTGGAACAGGTCCTCGGTCACGTCCAGGGGCGTGAGGAAGGCCACGTAGGTGTAGCCGTGGCGGCCCGCCCACTGGGCGGTCTCCGGGCTGGCGGTGCCCGGCACCCAGATGGGCGGGTGCGGCTTCTGGATGGGCACAATCCAGGGGTTGACCACCCGGAAGTTGTAGTGCTTGCTCTCCCAGCGGAAGGGGCCGGGGGTGGTCCAGGTCTTGATCACTAGGTCGTGGCACTCCTCAAACCGCTCCCGGTTGTGCAGCGGGTTGCCGTTGGTGGCGATGGTCTCCACGCCGGTGCCTCGCACGAACCCGGAGATGACACGGCCCCCGGAGATCACGTCGATCATGGCGATCTCCTCCGCCAGGCGCACCGGGTTGTCATGGATGGGCAGGATGTTGCCCAGGAGCAGGATGCGCGTCTGCTTGGTGATGCGGGCCAGCACCGCCGCGGTGAGGTTGCAGGAGGAGTTCATGCACGACGGCGTGTTGTGGTGCTCGTTGACCATCACTCCATCGTAGCCCAGCTCATCCACGTACTGGCACTCGTCAAAGTAGCGCTGGAACAGGCCGTGGGCCAGGTTGGGGTTGAAGTAGGTGTTTGGGAAGGTCAGGCGCAGGGAAGGGTACTTCTCCCCCTCCTCGTCGGGGTACTCGTGGTACGGGAACTCGCTGAAGTAGTAGACCTTCATCTCAACTCCTTCTTCATGTATCTATGGGTGGCCGGCTAGAGGCTGTTTCGAAGTCCGGACCTTCTCCCCCTTGTCAAGCCGATCGATGCCATTTGAGATAGCGTAGGGGCAGACCTGCGTGTCTGCCCCGGCCTCTCCACACCAACCCAACCCCAGGGCGCACGCACAGGTGCGCCCCTACATTCCCGCCCGCTAGCACCCGTACTGCCCGACCAGGCTGCCCGTCAGCGCCAGCCGCTTGCCTGGCGCAATGCCCGTCGGCGCAGCCTCTCCCGCGTTAATCTCCAGCACGTACAACACCGGCGCCTTGGGCGTGTAAATGGGCAGCTCCGACTGGGGTTGGCCCGGCGCCGGCGGCGGAGCGCCCAGGGTCACATCCACCACGGCGCACTGACTGCTGATCCACACCAGGTCCAGGGGGAACTGCATCTCCTTCATCCAGAAGCCGTAAGCTCCTTCCTTCTCGAAGATAAACAGCATCCCCGTGCCCTGCTTCAACTGCGGGCGGCCCGACAGCCCCTGGGCCCGCTGCTCCGGCGTGGCGACCACCTCCACCAGGAAGCGGGCCTCGCCGATAGTCACCGCCGGGCTGGGGTCCGGCGTCGCAGCGGGCAGGCCAGTTGCGGTAGGCGCAGCGGTGGGGCTGGCTGCCGGCGCGGGCGTTGCCACCTGGACCGTGGGCGACGGCGCGGCGGTGGCGCCGCAGGCGGTCAGCGCGGACAGGAACCAGAGACACGCAAGGCACTGCCTAACCACGGCTCACCAGCGGGGCGCCTTGCGACTGTAGTATTCCCACACCAGGCGGCTCCGCTCCGGGCGGTAAATGGTCTGCTGCTTTTCCAGAGCCTCCCATGGGGGAGTCACCCGGTACGTCCCGGCCGCCATGGCGGTGAGCTGGGCCTGGCAGGCCTTTTCCAGCATGGTGGCCTCCTCAATGTTGCCCCCGGTCAGCACCACGCCGTGGTTCTGCATCAGCAGTGCCCGGTGGCTCCCCAGCCCCTGGGCCAGCGCCTCGCCCTGCTCCTGGGTGCGGATCAGGCCGGTAGTGAGGTTGAAGCGTGGCACCGGCGGTGGCACAAAAATGCTGCCCTCGTGGGTCACCGGCTGCAAGTCGGCGTCCATGTAGGCCATGATGGTGCCGTACATCGGGTGGGTGTGGATCACGGCGTTGACTTCCGGGCGGCGACGGAAAATCTCGCTGTGGATGGGATACTCGCTGTGCCGGGGACGCGTTCCCGCCAGCTTCTTGCCCTGCCAGTCCACCAGCACCATGTCCTGGGGCGTGACCTCGTCCAGCTCGATCTCATGGCCCTTCATCCAGAAGCGCTGCGGGTCTCGCGGGTCGCGCACCGACATGTGGCCCCACACGATGTCGCTGTGGCCGTTCATGGCGATAATGCGACAGCCCAGGGCCAGCTTCTCCAAGAGTGCGTCAGACTGCATCAGCCACCTCCGGTGGGGCCGGGGCAGGGCTAGCCCTGCCCCTACTCAGCGAGAACCAAGTCTAGCAGGGTGCTGAAAAAGGGGTCGACGGCCCGAAATCGTCCCAATTTTCGTATTTGAGAGTCCGTCCATTTTTCGCAAGATCGGGGTTTTTCAGCAGCCTGCTAGCTCCGGCCAATGTCCTTGTGGATGCTCTGCAGCCGCTCCCGCAATGACCGCAGCAGCACCGCCGGCGGCGCGGGGGCCACATGGGTGTAGCCCACGCCGAGCTCCAGCAGTTCCTTGGCGTTCAGCGGCATGGCCGGGTGGTTCATGGGGAAGGCCATCTTGGCCTTGCCTACCCGCTTAATCTGGTCGGCCAGCTCCTTTAGCTTGGCCCGCAGCCGGGGGTCGCCGGGGCTGCGGATGCCCATGTACTCGGAGAAGTCGCTGGGGCCAATGGACACCACGTCCACGCCCTCCAGGGCGGCGATTTTGCCGATGTCCCGAATGCCCTGCTCGTCCTCGGTCATCACCGCCAGCATGATCTCCGAGTTGGAGGTGCGCACGTGCTCCTCCCAAGCCACGGTGCCAAACCGGGCCGACCGGCTGCCGCCCGCGGCGCCCCGGTGCCCCAGGGGAGAATACCGCACCGCCTCCACCGCCCGCTTGGCTCCCTCCAGACCCGCCACGTGGGGGATGATGATGCCCTCGGCGCCGGCGTCCAGCAGCCGCAGAATCAGCTTGGTATCGTTGTCCGGCACCCGCACCACGGAGGTCACCCCCGCCAGCTCCGCGGTCTGGATCATGCGGCTAATCAGCGGCAGGTCAAAGTCGGTGTGCTCCATGTCGATGAAGGCGGCGTCAAAACCCGCCAGGCCAATCAGCTCAATCACCTGTGGGTCGGCAAAAGTAACATAGGTGCCCAGGGCCAGCTTGCCCTCCCGCATCAGCTTCTTAACTCGGTTCGGTCGCATGGCAATACTCCTGTCCGCGTTCTTGCGTTGTACTAGCTTCCCAGCTTACACTGTCCGGCCCCTATTCTAACCTGCCCGGCAAGCCAAACCAAGGGGTGGGCGCCGAACCTGGATGGACGAAATCTCCCCAACCCCCCTTTCCTTACGTTCGCTAAGGCAAGGCAAAGGGGGGCGAGGGGAATTCTTTGCTCATTAGTTGGTGTTTGAGATGCAGGGGAGTGCAGAGGGGCAACGCCCCCGCTGCCGGGAGTGTGAGGGTGCGGGACTAAAATCCCTCCAACCCCCCTTTGCAAAGGGGGGCTTCGTCATCGGCGACTTTCCAGATTTGCCTTGCCCGGCAGCTTTCGCTACAATCCCCCTCGCCGGAAGCAGGGCAGGAGCGGGTGACAACCATGCCGGAAGGCGCGCTGAGCGGGATCAAGGTGCTGGACCTGAGCGAAGATATCGCCGGATCCTTCTGCGCCCGCCTGCTGGCCGACTACGGCGCGGAGGTGCTGAAGCTGGAGCCGCCGCCGGGGGCCGCCCTGCGCCGCCTGGGGCCCTTCTTTCATGATGACCCCCATCTGGAGAAGAGCCTGCCCTTCCTGGTGCTGAACCTGAACAAGAAGGGCGCCACCCTGAACCTGGCCACCGCCACCGGCCAATCGCTGTTCCGGGAGCTGGCTCAGCGGGTGGATGTCATTGTGGAGAGCTACACCCCTGGTTATCTGGCGTCTCTGGGACTGGGCTACCCCCAGCTCCAGGAGCTCAACCCCGCGCTGGTCATGACGTCCATCACCCCCTTCGGTCAGGAGGGCCCCTACAGCCAGTATCAGGGCGAGGAGATCGTTAGCTACGCCATGGGGATGATCATGAGCATCAGCGGCGTTCAGGGCCGCGAGCCGCTGAAGCACGGCGGCTTCCAGGCCCAGTACCAGGGCGGCCTGTTCGGCGCGGGCGCCACGACCATGGCCCTGTTTCAGCAGCAGACCACCGGCCTGGGCCAGCAGGTGGACGTGTCGGTCACCGAGTGCGTGGCCTCCACCATGATGGCCACCCAAACTATGTACCCCTTCATGGGCGGCACCGCCGTGCGCCGCAAGCCCGCGGGCAGCATGTTCGGCCACCCCATGTCCTGCGCCGATGGCTGGATCATCGTCCAGACCGGCGGCGGCGCCGAGTGGGAGGACATTGCCGGGCTGTTCCAGTCCCAGGAGCTGCTGGAGCCTCGCTTTGCCGACCGCGCCCAGCGCGCCCAGAACGGCGAGGCGCTGGACCGGGTGGTGATTGACGCCATTAAAGGCCGCAGCAAGTGGGAGCTGTTCCCCCAGGCGGCCAAGTCGCGCATCCTGTTTGGGGTGGTGCAGACCCCCCTGGAGCTGACCCGCTGCCCCCAGCTGGAGTCGCGGGAGTTCTACCGCGAGGTGGAGCATCCCGTAGTCGGCAAGGTGCGGGTGCCGGCGGTGCTGTGCAACCTGAGCGCGACTCCGTACCAGTTGTTGTCGCCGTCGCCCACCCTGGGCCAGCACAACATCGAAATCTTGGTCCAAGGTTTAGGTTATTCGCAGCAAGACCTGTGCCGGCTGCGCCAGTTGAATGTGATATAGCGGTCAGCCGTCAGACGTCAGCTATCAGGCCCCGCCGCCCCAGCCAAGGGGGTGGGGGCTGACCGCTGACGGCTGAAAGCTGATAGCCGCCTCAGAGATGTATACCATGCCGAAGTTGCCCCTGGAAGGAATCCGCGTTCTGGACTCCACCTACGTCTTTGCCCTGCCCTACGCCGGGGGGCATCTGTCCGACCTGGGGGCGGAGGTCATCAAAATTGAGGGACCGGGTCGCCCAGACGTGACTCGCACTGGCGGCTACGCCGGCGCCTTCCCCGAGAACACCTGGGGCGAGGACTGGTGGAACCGTCCCTCGACTTTCAACCTCATCAACCGGGGCAAGCGCTCCCTGACCCTGGACCTCACCGACCAGCGGGGCCGCGACCTGTTCCGCCAACTGGTGGCGGTGAGCGACGTGGTGATGGAGAACTTCACCCCCAGGGTGATGCGCGGCTGGGGCCTGGACTACCCCAACCTCAAGAAAATCCGGCCTGACATCATCCTGGTTTCCAACACCGGCTACGGCCACGGCGGCGGCCCCTACTCCAGCTATCCTGCCCAGGCCACCACTCAAGAGGCCACCCACGGCCACTGCTGGGTCACCGGCTATCCCGGCGAGGCCCCATCCAAGGCGGGCGCCTCCTTTGTGGACTTCCTCTCCACCTGGACCGCCATCTTTGCCATCGGCGCGGCCCTGCGCCACCGGCTTCGCACCGGAGAGGGCCAGTGGGTGGACATCGGCATGTACCAGACCGGGGTGATGTTCCTTTCGGAGTACCTGATGGACGCCAGCGTGAATGGCCGCGACGGCGGGCGCATGGGCAACCGGCATCCATCTAGAGCGCCCCAGGGGTGCTACCCGGCCCAGGGGCAGGATCAGTGGATTACCCTGTCGGTGGGCGACGACCAGCAGTGGCAGGCCCTGTGCGGTTTGATAGGCCGTGAGGAGCTGGCCCATGACCCGCGCTTTTCCGATGTGCTGTCCCGACTGCGCCACCACGACGCCCTGGACGAGCTGCTGCGCCCCTGGACGGCCAAGCACGACAAGTACGACCTGATGCACCGGCTCCAGGGAGCGGGCATCCCCGCTGGTCCGGTGCTCACCGGGCGGGACGTGCATTTTGACCCCCACTACCGCAGCCGGGGCTTTCTGGAGCGGGTGACCTACCCAACCCAGCGGCAGATGGGCGCCCGCATCTTCATGGGGCGTCCCTACAAGCTGTCGGAAACCCCGCTGCAAATCCGGGCGCCGGCCCCCGCCTTCGGGCAGGACAACGGCCCGCTGCTGAAGGAGTTGCTGGGGCTGGAGGAGGACGCCTACCAGAAGCTGGCGCACGACGGCATCATCGCCACCGCGCCCACCAGCGGGGAGCCCAGCCCCACCACCCCGCCGGAGCGGTCGGTGCAGACCGGCGCCCTGGGCGAGTGGGACCCCCACTACCGGGAGCGGCTGGACCTGTAGGTGCTGGCAAGACCATTTTTCCTCTCCCACAAGGGGAGAGGAGACAGCGAGGGCGCGAAACCGTTCCTTGACGCCCTGCTGGTGTGGGCATAAGCTGGAGATGGGGGCCCGTAGCTCAGTGGTAGAGCAGCCGGCTCATAACCGGCGGGTCTCAGGTTCGAACCCTGACGGGCCCACCATTATGATATTGCAGTGGGGCACTTTGTGGTAACAGCAGGTAGTGCGCCGATAGATTTCTATCAGGCCATGTCTGAGGAGTGGGCCAAAGACCCCTGCGCGTATTTGGTGGCCACGCATAATGCTATTGTCTCCCGTTTCGAGGAGATGCTGCGGTACGTTACCCTGCACTGTGACAACTCAAGGACGTTTTCCTACGAGTTCGCCAGCATCCTCCGAGATGCTTGCAGCCTCTTCGGGTCTTTCAGCGGCGCAGTGCTGAAGGCCTCGGACGTGAAGAAAGTCTGGGAAAGGAATCCATAAAGGATTTCTTTGACTTTTATGCTCGGCACCAATGGTCTGGGCAGCCATTGACTGAGACCTTCATAGAAGTGCGCAGACTTGCTGGCGCACCCAGACTCGTGCCATTCCGGAACTGGACTCGGAACAATGGCCCGTCGTGGTGGACGGCCCATAATCGTCTCAAGCACTCTGAATATGAACACAAACAACAAGGCAATCTTCAGAATGCTACTAACGCCATTGCGGCGAACGAGATCGTTCTCAGGTCTTCAACCCAGGGCCAGGGAACAGTGCTATTCTCACCCTGGGGTACTAACTGGGCACCTGGACAGCTCGGCATTAAATTGCTCTTCGGCGCGGAAGAGAATACTGGCCTTGAAAAACTCTCTCTGAAGCAGGGTGAGCGGCGTCTGAAGGCCCTGGGTTTGACCACTGGCGACGAGTCCACCCCCTGGTTGCGGGAGCTGCGGGATGCCCGCTAGAGTAGTGGACGCCTCGCGCCATGCTCCGCCAAATAAAGGGTACTAAATCCACACCAGCCCTGCCATAGCGTTTAGCTCTAGCCGGACCGTACAATCACTGGGTGTTACTCCTCTGTAACAGTTAGCCCACACCGTGGTGGTTCGGTGTGGTTTAGGATAGATTAGCAGGGTGCTGAAAAAGGGGCCGACGGCCCGAAATCGTCCCAATTTTCGTATCTGAGAGTCCGTCCATTTTTCGCAAAATCGGGGTTTTTCAGCAGTCTGTTAGTAGTAAGCCCAAAGCCACCGTGGGGGGAGACTGCGAACGACATGGCGAAAGTTCTTATTGTTGATGACGAGCCGGCGGTTTTGACCTTCTTGAAACGCCTCTTTGACGAGGCCGGACACCGTACTTCTGTCGCCGCCGACGGGGCTATTGGTCTGCGGGAGTTTTTCAGTTTCCAGCCCGATGTCGCCGTGGTGGACATGATGATGCCCAGCATGGGCGGCGAGGAGCTGTGCCGCCGCATTCGGGAGGTCTCTTACTCGCCCATCGTGGTGCTAACCGCCATGGACCGGGTGGATGACAAGGTGCGCATTCTGGCCGCCGGCGCCGACGACTACGTGACCAAGCCGGTAAGCGGCCGGGAGTTGCTGGCCCGGGTGGAGGCCTGCCTGCGCCGCTCTAAGTGGCCCACTACCACGGCGTCCCAATCCGCCTATTCCGACTCCCGCCTCTCCGTGGACTTTTCCCGCCGGGAGGTGTACGTGGACGGCGAGCGCAAGGAGCTGACTCCCATTGAGTATTCCCTGCTGAGCCTGTTTGTGCGCCGGACTGGGGAGGCTCTGTCTGCAGAGTTCCTGCTAACCCAGGTTTGGGGCCGCGAGTACGATACCCTGGGCCTGGTGAAGTGGCACGTGAGCAACCTGCGGAAGAAGCTGGAGAACCGCAACGGGCGCCAGCCGCCCATCTCCACGGTGCGGGGCTACGGCTACCGCTACGAACGCCCCACCGAGCGCCCGGCGCCCGCGGCGGCTCGCACCGAAGTTGAATCTACCGTCGCGGACTGAACCGGCTCCTGCTTCCAACAACACAGGCCGTCAATCGCTGCGCCCCGTGCGTCCCTGAAACGGGATGAGAACACGGGGCGTTGCTTTTGCCGCCAATACTCTGTGCCCTCGGAGTCTGCCCTGAGCTTGACGAAGGGTTCTCTGTGGTGAATCGTCTTCCCCGGTGACGAACGGACAACCCCTCAGCGGTACAGCGGCTTGAAGAAGCTGTGCAGCAGATTGCGCTGGTGTGCCCAGGAGTGGGCACGCTTGACCACCGCATCGGGGAGGGCGTCCCCCCGGCGGCGGGTGACGCGGAAGGACTGGTACCGGTCGCCCAGGTCCACCGGCGTGTCGGTGGTGTAAACAACCTCGCACTCCTGCGATTCCAGGTACAGCTTGAGGCCTTCGTACCCCCGGGGCGTCTGGTACGGCTGATGGTGCATAAACAGCTCAGTGGCGCCGAACAGCTCGTCCACGTGGTCGTTGCCCGACCCGCGGCCGCCGCCCTGGCGCAACTGATCCCGGCCAATGCCGTAGTCCCCCAGGTTCATGCCGTCACCTGCCCGTTCTCCCGCTACTGAGACTTGCCTAAAAATCTACTGCGGTTGTGAAGCATTTGGGACGCAAATCCGCCCAACCCCCCTTTGCAAAGGGGGGCCAGGGGGGATTTCCGCAGCTTCGGTTGAGAGATTTATGCAAGGGCATGTAACTCCCGCTAACTCCCGCCAATATCAACATAGCCCGCAATGATCTCCGGACGCCGGAAACAGTCCATGGCGTGGTCGTTTACCATGCCGGTGGCCTGCATATGGGCGTAGCAGATGGTGGAGCCCACGAACTTGAACCCCCGCTGCTTCAGGTCTTTGCGCATTGCGTCAGACTCCGCGCTGGTGGCTGGGTAGTCCGCCATGTGCCGCAACTGATGCACTAAGGGCTTGCCGTCCACGAACCGCCACATGTAGCCGGCAAAGCTGCCAAAGGCCGCCTGTACCTCCAGGAACCTCCCGGCGTTGTTCACCGCCGCGGCTACCTTCTGCCGGTTGCGGATAATCCCCGGGTTCTCCAGCAGGGTGGCGACTCGGGCGGCATCGTACCGCGCCACCTTCTCGGGGTCAAAGTGGTCAAAGGCCTGACGATACGCCTCCCGCTTTCGCAGCACCGTGTACCAACTCAAGCCCGCCTGGGCCGACTCCAGGGTCAAGAACTCAAACAGCCGCCGGTCGTCGTAAACCGGCACGCCCCACTCCTGCTCGTGGTACAGGACATAATCCGCCTTGGTCAGGTCCACCCAGGGACACCGATGCAGGAAGTCTTGTGCCGGCATGGGCAAGCTCTGGACAGGCATTGCGGTGGGTTAAGGGTAGATGGCCCAGCCCACCCGGTCCGTCTCGGCGCGGAAGAAGTGGCCCTGGGTGGTGGTGACATACAGGGTAGTCAGTCCGGGGCCGCCGAAGCAGCAGTTGGTAGGCCGGTTGGCCGGCACGGGATGAGTCTCAATGACCCGTCCGGCGGGGGAGAAGACGTAGATCATGGGGCCAGGCCCGCCCAGCTCCCAGCCGGCGCAGGCCACAATGTTGCCCTGGGTGTCCAGGCACATGCCGTCGATGCCACGGTGCACCTTGGCGCCGTCTTTGCCAAAGGTGTGCAGCACCGTGTAGGGGGCCAGGCTGCCGTCGTCGTTGATGGGGTAGGCGCGCAACTCCCGGTCGAGGTCCAGCCGCTCACTGTTGCTCTCTGCCACGTATAGCGTCTGCTGGTCCGGGGAAACCAGAACACCGTTGGGCATGGTGGTGTCAAAGGTTACTCTGGTGGTGGTGTAGCTGCCATCGGGCTGGGGATCGGCCCGCACTACCGAGCGGTTGTCCAGCTCCTCCCGCTCGCTGGGGTCGATGTTGCCGGAATTCCAGGGGTTGGTGAACCAAACGCGGCCGCGCCGGTCGATGGCGAGGTCGTTGGGGGTGTTGAGCCGCTTGCCCTCCACCCGCTCGGCCACCACCGAGGTGCGGCGGCCATCGGGATCGAAGCGGACAATGGACCGGCCGCCGGAGCAGCACCCGTAGAGCCGGCCTTGGGTGTCGTAGGCCAGGCCGTTGGTGTGGTTGGTAGTGGCGCGCCATGGAGAGATCTCGCCGGTGTGGATGTCGTAGCGCATGATGCGGCTGGTGGGAATGTGGGTGAAGTACACCGCATCTCCATCCCACACCGGCCCCTCAGTAACGCCGCCGTAGGGCCGGCTTAGCAACTGGAACTGCCAGCTCATAGTAGTTACCCCTCCCTGCCGCCTCCCCGTGTCCCGGCTAAAGCTGGGACGGCGGGAGGTGCGGATTATCCCTTCGGAAAATGGACGGTCTTGCTATCTGCCGCCAGTGTAGCAGAAAAAGTGGCGGTGGTGAATCTGGCGCGGGAATGACGAGAGCCCAGCGGCCCTTGGATAAATCTCTTCACTAGGCGGGTGCAACCCCCGTAGGGGCGAAGCATGCGTCGCCCCTACGGGGGTTGCACCGGGGATTTCAAACCCTGCTTAGTAACCCATGCGCGGCTCCGCTACTGAGACACTACTGGGCTGCAGGCAGCCTTCAGAGCGACAGCCGATGGGTGGTATCTGCTGGGTGGTATAATGGAAACATTGATCCTCCTTTAGAGGTTATGCATGTCCTCCAGCGCTAGAGAAGTTTTTGAGGCTGTGGTTCTGGCTTTGGTGGTGTTCCTGGTCGTCCAGGCCACCGTCCAGAACTTCAGGGTTGAAGGCTCCAGCATGTACCCCAACCTGCAGGATGGGCAGTATCTGCTGGTTAACAAGCTGGTCTACTTCCGCGTTGATCAGGAGCGCCTGTCCCGAATAATCCCCTTCTGGCAGGCGGGGCGGCTGGAGGAACGATTTGCCATTCACCCCCCGCAGCGGGGCGACGTTATTGTGTTCCAATACCCCCGTGACACCACCCGGGATTTCGTCAAGCGGGTCATTGGTGTGCCTGGAGACGAGGTGGAGATGCGGCGGGGCGCCGTTTACGTCAATGGGGCGGTGGTTCAAGAACCGTATCTGCAGGCCCGGGACGTCTCCGATCTTAAGAAGACCAGCCTGGGGGTAGATGAGTATTTTGTGCTGGGAGACAACCGGTCCAGTAGCAACGACTCCCGCGCTTGGGGCGTGGTCCCCACGGCCAATATCCTGGGCAAGGCCTGGTTCATCTACTGGCCCCCTGGCAAGTGGCATCCGCTGTAGGCATAGTGCCTGTCTGGATGCCCTGGCAAGGTTTGACCTCCCTCTTTTGGCGTAGAGGGAGTTAGCTTTGGTTTTAGCTGAGTTTCGCAGCCTCCCCCAATCAAGGGGGGGGCGTTTTCATCCCCGCCGTACCTGGCGGTGCAGGAAGGTGCAGCGTGCTCCCCCACCGTCCCGACCGCGGCGCCGGCGACCACCGTGCTGCTGTCGGCGACTACAACCCCCTCGCCAGCAGCGCATCCTACGCCAACGCTGGGTCCAACCGCCACCACGGTCCCTGCCAGCCTTGCTACGGCGACGCCGCCTCCGGCTGCCACTTCGACAGCGCCAATCCCCACTGCGACGCTTGGCGGGCCGGTTAGGCTGGAGCTGGGCCCGGGCACCGTGGCACGCTATCTGGTGAGGGAGCAGTTGGTCGGCGCGAACCTGCCCAACGACGCGGTGGGCTCAACCACCGCCGTGCAGGGCCAAATCGTCCTGGCCGGTGGCACAGTCCAGGCAGAGCAGTCCAGGTTTACGGTGGACTTGAGCACCCTGCAGAGCGACGACTCCCGGCGGGACAACTACGTCCGGCGCAGCAGTCTCGAAACTACCCGCTTTCCCACCGCCGAGTTTGTCCTGCGGGAGGTGCGTGGCCTGGCGACGCCCTTGCCGGTCAGCGGCCCGGCCCAGTTTCAACTGGCGGGGGACCTGACCGTGCATGGAGTCACCAGCAGCGTGGTGTGGGACACCACCGCTATCTTTACCACCGATGGGACCACCGGCACCGCCGGCGGGGCAACGGGCAAGGCGGCCACCAGCTTCCCCTTCAGTCAGTTTGGGATGCAGATACCCAGGGTGTTCGTGGTGGTGAGTCTGGAGGACAACATCCGGCTGGAGCTGGACTTCCGCCTGGCGCGGGCTGGGTAAGTTCACCACAGAGCACACAGAGGCCACAGATACGATGGGAAGATAGTGTACCGTTAGTTCCTCGTCATTCCTTACGCTCGCCGCTAAGACAAGCCGGAATCCAGGAGATTCTCCGTGTACTCTGTGCTCTCTGTGGTGATGGAACCTGGCGGCGTCAGGGGGCGAAGTTGAAGCGAGCCAACTGCCCTTCGGCGGTTTGCTCCACCGGCAGCACCAAGCGCGGGTTGAACAGGGCGTCGCTAGTGTTGCGGCCTGAACCCGGAAAGTAGACCTGGGTGGTCAAGGCCGGCCCGTTGGGTATCGCCACCGTGACGTGGATGTGAGGCGGCCGCCCCGGATACTCCGCGGGCACTATCGTCTCCAGCCGGTACGCGCCCTCCGCGTTGGTGAGCTGATGTCCCCGCAGGCGGTAGCCGGTGTTGTCGTACACCCCCTGAGCGTCGGCCTGCCAGAACTTCAGCCGCGCGCCGGCTACCGGCTGGCACTGTCTGGTTAGCACTTGCCCCTGAACCACCAGCTTGACGCCGGGCATCCCAGGCTCCAGCGAAGACTGGCGTTGGGGCGCGCCGGGTTTGAAGAAGGGTCCCTCAGCCTGGGCGGGAGTTGGCTCGGCGGACTGGCAGGCTGGGGTGGACCCCGGCGGCGAGGCCACGGCGCCAGTAGCGGGCGGAGTCGCCGGTGAGGTGTCCTGACCCGTATCGGCGGGGGCAAGGCTGGAGCAGCCCATGAGGGCCAGCAGCACCGGCAGGGCGGCCACCCCAGCCGATAATCTGCTGCGGCGCCCCATTGGGGATGCGTTCCCGCGCCGGAGGACGGGTCGGGTGCTCACTCCTTGGCGGGGCCCAGGAGCACGTCCTTCCCGGAGATGCGCACCTCGTAGGTCTTGATCTTTTCTTCGGCGGGAACGCTCATGGGCTCGCCGGTAGTCACGTCGAAGGAGCCCCCATGCAGCGGGCACTGCACCTCAGTGCCGGTCAGGTCGCCTTCCGACAGCGAGGCGTAGGCGTGGGAACAGATATCGGCGCAGGCGTAGATGGTGCCTTCCACGTTGGCCAGCAGGACCTGCTCGTTCCCTACCTCCACCATCTTCATCTGGCCCGGAGAAAGCTCGTCCGCCTGGGCAACTTTTGCAAAGCCGGAGTTGGGCATATGCTCCTCCTCAGTTGTTGCGTGGGAGTGTTTTGGATTGTACGCCGGCGTGTTGAGTTGACTCACCTGGGATGCGCCTGCCCGCCGGAGCAGCGGGACGTATTATAGGTGACAAGCGGCAGTCACGAAAGGGGGCGTGCGGCAAGCTGCTCCCTTCCCGAACTACGGGCTTTCCTAGAGTCGAGCTGCCTGCTTTCCCAAGCTGCCAATGTGAATTATAATAACTCAGTGCTCTTCCTCTCCCCGGCGGGCGCCCGCGGTGGATACCAGGTTTGGATGGATGATGGAGCAGGGCACGGCCAGCGGCTTCTACTCCCCAAGGGGGCCGGAGTCCCAGCACTGGAGGGTCTATGCCGGATAAGTATCAGAGCGAGATAGAAGAGATACTGAAGCAGTCTGAGGATGCGACGCCTGCCGGTCCGGCCGCCAAGCCGGTGAAGCCGGTGCAGAGCGCTGCCGGCAAGCCAGCCCCCCGGCGCGCGCCTGAGGACCGCGGCAGCGACCGGAATCAGCCTCAGCCTGACCGCGCCAGCGGGCGGTTCACCATCTCCCCAGGCAAGCTGATGCTGACGGGTCTGGTGGTGTTGCTCATCGCCTTGCTGCTGCGGGTGTCCCTGGGGTGGGTTGGCATGGACACCCTGGGGTGGGTTGGCATGGGGATAATCGCCGTGGCGTATTTGCTGCTCTTCATCAAGCCTGCCTCCACCGGCGGCTACGAGAAGCGCTGGCGAGGCCAGCCCCTGGAGAAGCGCGGCTCTGCCTGGAAGCGATTCATCAACTGGCTGCGGCACTGACGGCGGGGACAATAGCTGGCTGGGATTAGGGGATACCTGAGTCCTATTCCCAAAGACCCCTAATCCCGGCGTGAACGTTTACCCCTCCTCCGACGACGACCCCCGCATCTGCTCCGCCTCGGCCAGCAGCCGCTCCAGCAGTATGTAGCTGGCCTGCTTGCGGAAATTGAGGCAGGAGATGGACACCGCCCGCCAGATGACTGCGGTGGAGACTTGGGCTTCCACCGTAGCTCCCAGGGCGGGCACTTTCACTCCTAACGCCTGGGCCATGTAGGTGGCGGCGCGCATCCCCGAGCGGTTGAGGTGGCACTTGGTGAGGGCCTTGCCCTGGTGGAGGAGTGTGACGCCTTCCTGACCCTGGCGCAGTTTGACCGTCAGCCGGCCCCGCGGACGGGAGATGAGCTGGTCGGCGTACTCCAGGGCCTTTTTGCGGCTGATGGACATGGGGTTATGCGGCTTTTTGCAACCCTGTAACCTGGTGGGTGGAATGTGCACCACCCCTCCCCGCCCAAACCCTCATCCCCCTGACCCCCTTCTCCCTTTAGGGAGAAGGGGGAATAAATTGTCCTTTGGGGGACACCCCCAACCCCCCGGCGAGGGGCTTGGCCCCTCTGCACTCCCCGGCTTTGGAGCTTGTCGGAGACAGGGAGGTGCTGAAAATCCTTCCCATGCCAGGGGCTGAGATGGGGGTGGAAGTTGGCCCTAAATCGCGCACTCGCCTTCGCCGCGCTCCACCTTGTACAGCATGGTCTTGCTCCAGTCCATATAGGTGGCCACCGTCTGGTCGGTGAGGGCGGGCAGCTCGCGGTAGGGGGCCGCCAGCGGCTCAAAGGCCTTGGTGCCCACCCGGTCGACGAAGGGGCTGAACTCCTCGCCCTCCTTCCGGTTCTGATGGTAGAAGGCAGTAACGTCCCGTACAAATGCGGGAACCGCCTTGGCGGGCACCTTCATTCCCGCCAGTCGCTGGCCGTAGCGGGTGCCGTCTATGCTGGCGCCGCCGTAGCTGCCGCCCAGGAGCACCTCGTAGGCGGGCACCTGCTCGCCCGTGGGCCCCTTCATCGCTGCGCCGTGGAACCCGATGCTGGCGACGTGGTGCTGGGAGCAGCCGTTGGGGCAGCCGCTCATCTTGATGTGCATCTTCTTCACCAGGGGGTCTTCCAGCAGGCCGTTCCAGGAGGCCATGCTCTCCCGGATGGCCTGGCCCAGCCCCATGGAGGAGGTGATGCCCAGCTTGCAGCTATCCGTGCCGGGGCAGGACACGATGTCGGTGATGGAGTCGGCGTCGGGGTCGGCAAAGCCCATCTTCTTCAGGGCCTGCCACACCGCGTGCAGGTTTGCCTCCGGAATCCAGCGCAGGAGCAGGTTTTGCTCCTGGGTGACGCGGGTGCGACCACCGGTGTGCTTGCGCACCAGGTCCGCCAGGGCGTAGAACTGCGGGGGCGTAATGTCGCCCAGGGGAATCTTGATGGTGGCCATGTAGAACCCGGCCTGCTTCTGCTCCTTGGCGGTGGTCTCCCGCCAGTACCGGAACTCCTCCGGCTGCTGGTGCCCGTTGCGGCCGGCCCGCGCGGGCTTGGGCGGTGTTTCCCGGTGCAGTTCCTCCAGGTTCATCAGCGGCGTCGGGTCGATGGGGCCGGTCCGGGCCAGCTCCGCGTCCACCAGGGCGCGGAAGGCGTCCATGCCAATCTTGTCGATGAGCACCTTGATGCGGGCCATCATCCGGTTTTTGCGCAGGATGTCGGCGTTGTTAAAGACGGCCCACACCGCCTGGGATACCCGCAGGAAGTCCTCCACCGGCACAAAGTCGTAGAGGGGCTTGGCCAGCTTGGGCATGATGGAGCTGCCGCCGCCGATGTAGACACGGAAACCGCGCTTCTCAACGCCGTTCACCACCCGTATTTGGGACACAAAGGAGCCGTCGTGGATCAGGGAGGCCACGGCGTCGTGCTGGTCGCAGCCGCTGAAGGAGGTCTTGAACTTGCGGGGGAAGTTCTGGGCCAAGGGATGGCGCATCCCGAAGCGGACGTAGGCCGCCAGATACGGCGTAGGGTCAAACACCTCGTCGGGGCAGACGCCGGCGGTGGGTGAGCCCACCACGTTGCGCACGGTGTTGCCGCAGGCCTCCCGCGTGCTGAGACCCACGTCCCCCAGCAGGCGCATGACGGTGGCGCAGCTGGGCAGGGGCACGTGGTGGTACTGCACATTCTCCCGGGTGGTCAGGTGGCCCTTCCCCAGGGGGGCGTACTTCTCGGCGATCTCGCCCAGGGCTTCCAGCGCTTCTGGAGTAAGGATGCCGCCGGGGATCTTCACCCGGATCATCTGGACGTCGGCTTGCCGCTGGCCGTAGATGCCCTGGCGCAGGCGGAAGGGCTGGAACGCCCGCTCCTCCATCTGGCCTGCCCGGAACCTGGCTACCTCCTCCTCAAACCGCACCACCTCGTCTTCCATGTAGGGGATAATGCCGGGGCCCGAGGCGGTGCGGGCCAACTCCAGGCTCTGCTGGTAAATCTGCTCCTGACTAGGCGCCTGACGGGTGCCCTGACTGGTGTTTTGAGTGCTCACGGGGCCTCCTAAACGCGGGGAGAAAATAAAACGCCCACCTCTTGGCTCAGCTTGAGTGGGCGCGGTGCATTCGGCTTGACGATGTACCTGCGCCCTATGTGGGTGGACAGGTACAACAGCCCATTGTATGTACAGATAGGCTCATTAGCTCAAAGTCTACCTGCGCCGTCGGAAATTGTCAACAAATATCTACTGGGGCGCACTGGGCGCCGGAGCCGGGACGGCGTCCTGGGCTTTGTCCTTCAGGTCTTCCGCCTTGGAACGCCAGTCGTCGGGGATGAGCTGGAACACGCTGAACCGGTCGGCCAGGGCGTTGCCCACCACCGATTGGTCAATGTCCTCCTGGATTACGCCCACCGGGAACTTCTGCAGGGCCACCAGGGCCCCGGATACGAGAATGAATCCGATGATGGCGCCCACCACCGCGCCGCCCAGACTGTCGGCCAGGCCGGCCAGGGGGATGAACTTCAGAATGAACTTCAGGAGGAAGCTCAACACGATTGCAACGATGATGAGCCCAAAGACAATTGTGCCGAAACCCACGACAGTCTGAAGGTTTTCGTTGGTGATGAAGGAGGCGTAGAGGTTGCCCATCGGTATGGCCAGGCGGGAGGACAGAGCCAGTCCGGCGCCCACCACCGCCAGCGGCACAATCATCTGGATCAGTCCGGAGCGGAAGCCCCAGACGGCGGCCAGTGCCCACAGGATAAGGACGATAATATCTATGTAGTTCATCGGCGCCTCCTCGACAGCCCAGAGGGTTGGGCCATCTCTGGATCATTCAGGTAACACTATCGGTTTCCAGGCCACCTCCATGCTTGTTGCCCCGGTGCAGCCGGCCCCGCAACCACTTCAGCCCCAGCACCGCCAGAACACCCAGCAGAGACCCGCCCAGGACGTCGCTGGGCCAGTGCGCGCCCAGATATACCCGCGAGGCTCCCACGCCCACGGCCATCAGCACCGCCAGTCCTTGCACGGTCCGGCGCAGCCACCGCTGGGGGAGCAACTCTTGCGCTAGGATGACCACCACGCCGCCCAGCAGGGTTGCGAAGAGGGCGTGCAGGCTGGGGAAGCTTAACCCGCTGTGCGCCGGCCCGATTATTAGGTACTCGGGCCGGGGCCGGTGGACCACCAGCTTCAGTGCGTAGCCTGCTGCCACCGCCACCGGGATGAAGCCTGCCATCAGCGCATCCCGCCGTCTGCCGCCCAGGAACAACCTGCCGGCGAGTAACGCGACCAGCGCGCCGGATACGGGCCACCAACCGACCAGCGTGATAGCCAATGCCGCGGTATCCAGCGCTGGGGTGCGCCACCCCTGGACGGTCAGGATGAGCCACTGGTCGCCCGGCAGCGCGGGAAGCGTCCGTACCAGGAGCACCACTGCGGCAGTGACCAGCGTCAAGCTGCTGGCAAGCCAGTGCCGGCCCAGGAGTGCGCCCGCAGACTGACCCATCGCTCTCTTATTGGCTGTGCGCCAGTGAGACTGATTGCTCCGGTTATCCCGAAAGAGATAATCCCAGTCCCAATGTATCCCAAAGCTCCGGTAAATCTCAAGGCAAGCCGCGTCCGATTCCGGTGTTATAATCCCGTGGAAACCTTTTGGGGGAGGCGCGCCTTGGGGAGCCAGATACGTGTGATCGCCATTGACGGCCCGGTGGCCGCGGGTAAGACCGTGGTGGGCTTGAAGCTGGCCGAGCGCCTGGGATTCCAGTTTCTGGATACCGGCGTCATGTACCGGGCCATCACCTGGCTGGCGCTGCAACAGGCGGTCCCCATGGATGACAGCCATCTTTTGGGTGAGCTGGCCCGCTTGTCGCCGATAGACCTTAAAGGCCACAACGGCTCTCAGGTGGTGGTATCGGGGCGGGAAGTCAGCCGGGAGCTGCGGGACCCCGACGTGGAGCGGCACGTTTCCCTGGTGGCCCAGGTGCCCCAGGTGCGGCAGGCCCTGGTGATGCAGCAACGCCGGCTGGCGGCGGCGGGCAAGCTGGTGATGGTGGGCCGGGATATCGGCACCGTAGTGTTGCCCGACGCCGGCCTGAAGGTGTTCATGTCCGCTTCCTCGGAGGAGCGGGCCCGGCGGCGCTGGCAGGAGATGCGGCAGCGAGGCCGGGATGTGGAGTACCAGCAGGTGCTGAAGGAGATTAAAGAGCGAGACTACTTGGATTCCCACCGTTCAGCCTCGCCTTTGGTTCCGGCCCGCGACGCCCGGCTGCTGGAAACCGAGGGACTGACGGAGGAACAGGTGGTGGTGCTGATCCTGGGGATGATCCAGGAAGTGTGCCGGGGAGACGGCTAGCCCATGCCCTGGCTGTACCGTCCCGGCCGGGCGCTGGCCCGGTTCAGCTTCTCGGTTCTCGGGCGCATGGAGGTGGAAGGGCTGGAGGCGGTGCCGCCCTTTGGTCCCCTGATTGTGGTGGCCAACCACCTGTCCAACCACGACCCGCCCCTGCTGGCGGCCTGCCTGCGCCGCCGCTTGAGCTTCCTGGGCAAGCGAGAGCTTTTCGTTAATCCGGTGGCCGCCTGGGTCATGCGTAGCTGCAACGTGTACCCCCTGGACCGCGACGGCCCCGGCGTGGAGGCGCTGCGCCTGGCGCTGGACCTGCTGGCCCGCGACGCGGCGGTGGTTATCTTCCCCGAGGGTCGCCGCAGCCCGGACCACGCCATGCAGGAGGGGCTAGCGGGCACTGCCTACATCGCCCTGCGCTCCCAGGCGGCAATTCTGCCGGTGGGCATTACCGGCACCGAGCACTGCCCCACTTGGCGGATGCCCTTCCCCCTGTGCCGGTTCAAGGTGCACATCGGCCAGCCCTTCACCCTGCCGGTGCTGGAGGGTCGCGTGAGCCGGGAGGTGGTCAACAGCCTGCGGGATATGATAATGCAGCGCGTTGCCGCCCAACTGCCCCCGGACTATCGGGGCGTGTACGCGCTGCCCAAGGCGGACGACTAATTAACCCGGAATTCCCCATATCAACCGGCCTGCGCCAAAAGTGGCCTTTGCAGGTTGATAGTCGGTAGTCCATGAGTATTGCTAACTCCTGTCAAACGGCTCGCCAAGTCACCAAAGCCAAGATAGTCGGCTTGAAGGCTCGGCCTTCCCCTTGTGGAAATCGTTCTGACCATGGTTTCACCCACCTCGCACTCCCCAAAACACACACCTCCCTTTGGGTCACTTCAAGTCCACCCCAGGAGCAAGGGCCGTTACTACCCTGGCGCTGGGCAGAGTTTGCTTATCCGCTCCAGCACCCCGCTGAACACATCCCTGGTCAT
>SHYG01000032.1 GCA_009692925.1 Dehalococcoidia bacterium | reverse complement strand
CCGGATATCCTTTGGCCGCGGGTCGCCGCAGGTATCCCTGGTGCACTGGCCGCAAGACGGGACCGCCGTTGGCGCCAATTATGAGGCAGCCTCCCTGTTCACCCACTACCTGTGGGAGCACTACACCAGGAGCAACGCCGACCTGGCCCTGCTGGTGCGGCAGCCGGCCAACGGCGTGGCGGGCGTGGAGGACTACCTGCGCGCCCAGGGCTACTCCGAGGGCTTCCGCGAGGTGTTCCAAGACTGGGTAGTCGCCAACTTCCTGGACGAGGCCCAGGGGGGTTACAGCTACCGCAACCAGGAGGTGCAGCCTCGCAACGTGAAATCTCTCAGTGGGTACAGCCAGGTCAGCAGCCAGGTTGCTCAGTACGCGGCCCACTACGTGGAGATTAAAGATGTGCGCGGCCCCCTGAAGCTGCGATTTCAGGGATCGCCGGAGACCGCGTTGCTTGCCGAGGATGTGGGGGATGCGGGCTGCTGGTGGAGCAACTCGGGGGACGCCATCAGCTCCAGCCTGACCCATCCCTTAGACCTCACCGGGCTGACGGACGCCACCCTGACCTACCAGGTGTGGCATCAGGTGGAGGAAGGCTGGGACTACGGCTACCTGGAGGCGTCCACCGACAATGGCCAGACCTGGACCTTGCTGGAGACGCCCCACACCACTCGGAGCAACCCCATCGGCAACAGCTACGGCCCCGGCTACACTGGAGACAGCAAGGGCTGGCTGGATGAGCGGGTCAGCCTGAGCGGCTTTGCGGGGCGGCGCATCCAGATTCGGTTCCACTACGTGACCGATGATGGCGTTAACCACGCTGGGCTTTGCCTGAGACAGATCTCCGCGCCGGAAGCCGGGCTAACCCCCGGTAGCCAAGACTGGCAGGCGGAGGGGTTCCTGCTCACCGGCAACCGCGTGGCACAGGAGTACCTGGTGCAGATAATTGAGACCGGCACCCCCAACCGAGTGACCCAGATGGTTCTGGACGCCTCCAACCAGGGAGTGCTGGCAGTGCAGCCCCCAGCGACGCCGGGCCGTCTGGTGGTGGTGGTGGCCGCGCTGGCGCCCAAAACGCGGCAGCCGGCGCCCTACACCCTCACCGTGGAGCCGGCGGGCTAAGGATTAGCACCGCCCGCCACGGTGATTCAGATATTTCCTCTTGGGGCGACTAAGGGTAGGCTAACTTGGCTTGGCGTAGTTGCCGAACCCCGTCACGTCGATGATCACGCATCGCTGGTTGCCTACAATCCAGGCGTCGTGGCCCGGCGCCATGTAGAAGGCATCCCCTGGGGCCGACTTCTGCCTCCGTTCCATCGTTCATTCGGACGCGCATCCGCCCTTCCAGCACCACCCCGGTGTGCGCGGCCTGGCACGAATCCGTCTTAACGATCGGCTTAACGTGCTTAGACCATTGCCAGCCGGGTTCGAAAATGCCACGTCCCAGGGTCACGTCACCAACCTTGACGATTTGAACCTTCCCCTTCCCATCAGCGAACGAGCGGGTTTCATCGGGGCTGTCTAGCAGGGTGCTGAAAAAGGGGTCGACGGCCCGAAATCGTCCCAATTTTCGTATCTGAGAGTCCGTCCATTTTTCGCAAGATCGGGGTTTTTCAGCAGCCTGCTAGAACCTTGCGCAACAACTTCACGTCTGGCATGGTTGCCCTCCTTGTCAACGAGATGGAGCACAGCCTCGCACTTATCCAAGGCCGCTGTCAACATCAACCCTAAACCAAAGCCAAGGTGAAATCTACATACCCCCTATTTCCTCTCTAGCGGGCGTGAGGGACAACGGGCCAGGATTAGGAGATTGCGGGATTACCGTAGCATTGAACCCCTAATCCCCAAATCCCGGCGGGATATTTTACTAATGCGGGTTTCACTATGCTTTTGGTTTAGGACTTGAAACCCCAACCCCCCTTCACAAAAGGGGGGTTGGGGGGATTTCGTCGTCCACCGTCAAAGACTTTCTTCAGGGTGAATAGGCACCCCCACTAAACCCCCAGCAGGCGCTCCAGGTTCTTCCACAGGATGGCCTCCTTCTCCCCCTGGGTCAGGCTCTCCAGCCCCAGCACCCACGACACCGGCCAGTCCGTGGCCATATCAAAGGGCCAGTCGGTGCCAAAGACCACCCGGTCAATGCCGGCCAGGTCAATGAGCATCCGCAGGGCCGGCTCGCTGTGAGTCAAGCAGTCGTAGTAGAACCTGCTCAGGTAGGCGCTGGGCGGACGCGACAGGTTGACCCTGGCTTCGGGGCGCACCTGCCAGCCCCGGTCCATGCGCCCGATGCCGAAGCAGGTATAGCCCCCGCCGTGGGCCAGGCAGACCTTCAGGTCCGGGCAGCGATCCATGACCCCGCCATAGACGAAGGAGGCGAAGGTCACGGTGCGGTCCGCCAGGTTGCCGATGGTGTTGGGCAGATGGTAGCGGTTGCTGCGCGGCGTGACTACGGTGGAGCCGCCCTGGTGGATGAATATCACCGCGCCCAACTGCTCTGCCGCCTGCCACAGAGGCAGGAATTGGGGATCGTCGAAGGTGCGGCCATTGACGTGGTCGCCGATCATTGCCCCCTTCAAGCCCAAGCGGCCTACCGAGCGTTCCAGCTCCGCCACCGCGGCGCGGACGTCCTGCATGGGCAAGGTGGCGAATCCGGCGAAGCGGCTGGGATGGTCGCGGGTTAGCTGCGCCACGTAGTCATTGCAGTCCCGGGCGAGCCGGGCGACGATGGCGGGGTCCTTTTCGTAGTAGTAAAAGGCGGCGCCGGTGGAGAGCACGTGGACGTCCACTCCCAAGGAGTCCATGTCCGCCAGGCGCTGCTGCGGGCTCCACATGGTCCTGGGGTTGCTCCGGTGGGACGGCCAGGCGTCGGTGGTAATGCCGTGCCAGTCGCGGCCCTGGGCCATGGCTTCTAGGAAGGGCGCGGGAGAGATGTGGGCGTGCATGTCGATAGTCCGCAAGCTAGCCTCCTGGGGGCAGAGTAACTTCCCACATATGTTAAATCCCCCGGCCTCCTTTGGGAAGAAGGCCGGGGGACGGCACAGAGGGGATGTTTCCTCCCGCTGTGGGCGCCCTTAGCTCTCATGCCGAGAGCAGGGGCGCACTAGGATGCTAGTGAGCGCCGTTCTTGGCGTTAGCCTCCGGAATGCCGGTGGCGATGACCGTCAGCCGGGTGGAAGTCTGCAACTCCGGGTCGGTGGACATCCCAAAGAAGATGGTCGCCCTGGGGTCAACCTTGCGGGAGAGGGCCTCGCCCACCGAGTTGACGTCGCCCAAGGTGAGCCCGGTTCCGCCCTTGACGTTGAACAGGATGCCCATGGCGCCCTCGATGGAGAGGTCCACCAGCGGGTTACCCATGGCCATCTGGCACGCCTGGGCGGCGCCGTACTGCCCGGAGCCGTCGCCCACGGCCATCAGCGCCCGGCCGGGGAGCTTCATGATGGTCTTGACGTCGGCCAAGTCTACGTTGATGTCGCCGGGCACGTTGACCAGTTCGGCCACCGAGTTGATGCCCTGCATTACGACGGTGTCTACTACCTTCAGCGCCTCCTGGATGGAGACATCCTTGGGGACCATCTTCAGCAGGCTATCGTTGTGGACAATGATCAGGTTGTCCACCTTTTCCTTCAGCTTGGCCATGCCAACCATGGCGGTTTCCATGCGCTTGGCGCCTTCCCAGGAAAAGGGCGTGGTGGCCACGGCCACAGTGAGCACACCGGCGTGCTTCACCAGCTCGGCAACCACGGGGGCCGCGCCGGTGCCGGTGCCGCCGCCCAGTCCGGTGGCAATGAACACCAGGTCGCTGTGGGCCACCGCCCGCTGCAGGGCAACCTTGGCGCTTTCCGCAGCCTGGGCGCCCACCTCCGGGTCGCCGCCGGCGCCCAGACCGTGGGTGAGGCGCTCACCGATGAATATCCGCATGGCGCCTTCCGGGACCTTGCTCAGGGACTTGACATCCGTGTTGCAGCAGATGTACTGAACGCCTGGGATGGTCTTCTCCCGGATCATGCGGCTGACGGTGTTGCATCCGCCGCCACCTACGCCGATGATGGTAATAGTTGCCGGGGCATCACTGAACTCCAGGTTCTTACGGGAACGGGACGACGCTCGTGTGGTTGCCATGAAGAATATTCCTCCTCGGATTTGGAATCTTTCCCAACAAATATAAAACTGGGATACAGCCAATTGTGCCAGTGGGGGGTTTGGAAAATCTAGGATATTGCCAGCCGTCTTTGCCCAGTTTGGCGTGCAAGAATATGTTTAAAAAGTCCCTCGCCTCACCAAGGGGGGACTACAGGGGAGTCGTGCCCCGACTTCCGCCGCGCCGCGCTAGTCGCAGACCACCCCCTCTGTATCTCCCCCTTCGTAAGATGCGTGATGCTAGTTGTCAGGCATTCTTAAATCTCGAGACGCGGACGTAGGGGCGCACAGCTGTGCGCCCCTACAGACCCTGCAGGCGCAGGGCGCAGATGCCCCCTCAGTATATCTCCCTTCGTAAGGTGCGTGTTGCTAGTTGACCATTATTGCCTATCTGCAGGTATGGTGGGTAGGGGCAGACCTGAGCCTCACCGGGGCGCACACATAGGTGCGCCCCTACAGGGGAAACCACTAGCATCACGCATCTTCGTAAGGGGGAAATGAAGGCTTTCTGAACACCCTCTTAGGCCGGAACACGCCGCCCAGCCCTGGGCCGGGCCTGCCCGCCGCAGCAATGTGCGCTTGCGGCGGCGGCGCTACTGGAATAGACTGGGGGCGAACGGAGATTTCCGGACAAGGGCGGCTAAGGAGGCAGACATGGACACTCCGGACCTAGTGACACTGCGCCACCAGCCTGCCGCCAAGTACCTCATTGCCGGTTGGAAACACTCGTGGTCCGATGGAGGGGAGGTTTCTGGAGGGTTGCCGGGCTACCTGATGGAGCATCTGCGGGCCAAGCCCATCGGGGAGATGGGGCCGGAAGTATCCCGCATGTGCTACCCCTTTCAGGTGGGCGGCACCCACGACGCCTACCGCCCAGCCGTGGCCTACCACGATGGGCTGCCCACCAGGCCCATGTCCCGGGACAACCGCTTCTACGACGCGGGCCAGGGACTGGTGATTTTTCTGGGGGAGGAGCCCTGGCACCGGATGGACATCTACGGCGACGCCTTCTTCCAGGCGGTTAAAATGCTGGGAGTGAAGCAGGCCGTGGCCGTGGAGGGCTACTACGGAATAACGCCCCCGGAGTTGGAACGCAGCATTAACTGCATCTACAGCCGCCCGGAGATGAAGGCAACGCTGGAACGCTTGGGAGTGCGGTTCTCCAACTTTGGCAGCGAGCGCCGCCAAGGGCCGACCATCGGCATGGCCCTGGTCACCCTGGCCCATTACCAGCACCCAGAAGTGGAGATGTTCCGGCTGGGGGCCATGGCCCCCATGTATCCCTTTACCGCCAACCAGGAGCAAGTGGGCATCACCACGGACCACCGCTCGTTTTACGACATTTTGCGCAGGCTGCGGGCGCTTTTCCAACTGGACCTGGACCTGTCAGACCTGCGACGCCGGGCGGACGCCGATGCGGACCGCTTGCAGCGAATTCTGGGCCGCATTAGCGAGTCCAACCCGGAAGCCCGGGAGGTTGTCCGGCGCGCCCAGGCTGACTATAACGTCATTTCTTATGTGGAGCCGGTAGCCCTGGATCCCTCCTTGGACCGGACGCTGGAGGACATACTCAGGAATTCCCCCGAAGCTCCACCGGGAACGTAGCATCCCCTCCTGCATCACCACCGTTCATACGTCAGGGGCGCGCAGGTTTCCCCTGCACAGGCTTGGAGTGACATTATGCGCAGGATGGATTGGGCCTTCAGGGCTGCCCGGCAGTCTAGCAACCTTCAGGATAGCCTCAAAAACCTCAAAATCTAGATGATGGATCAGAGCTAAAGACATGGCAGCCAATGCTTACATCTTGGTAAACGTGGAACCAGCCAGGACCCAGGCGGTGGTGCAGCA
The DNA here is from genome assembly GCA_009692925.1 of Dehalococcoidia bacterium. Taxonomy (GTDB): domain Bacteria; phylum Chloroflexota; class Dehalococcoidia; order Lucifugimonadales; family UBA3495; genus SHYG01. The sequence goes on along the minus strand of SHYG01000032.1, from coordinate 16,266 downwards.
GCTACGCAGCATTCCGGGGACGGTGGTGCGAGAGGTGCTGGGGCCTTACGATGTGGTAGTGGAGCTGGAGGCGGATACTCAGGAAGACATTACCTCCATCTTGCGGAACCGTATCCGAGCGGTTAAAGGGATTAGCAACACGGTGACCTGCATCTGGTTCTGATCTGGGCCGTGCCAGGATATGGGACCGGCCGCCACCAACCCTGCCGGGTGGGTCTAAAGCCAGCGCGTCAGGCCGCAAGCCGGCGAGCCGCCAGCGCCCGGGTGATTTCAGTCTCCACCTGCTGGCGAGACCAGGGCTTGATTACCACGGCGCAGGCTCCAGACAAGAGGGCCTTTTGGGCATCTTTGTCCTGCCCCTTGGCAGTGACCATGATGACCGGAATACCGGCAATGCTGGGGTCCGCCTTCAGTTCCGCCAGCATTTTAAACCCATTCATTACCGGCATCATCACGTCCAGAAGCACCACATCAGGACGCTCCCGGGTGGCCATCTCCAGGGCGGCTCCGCCATCGCTGGCCTGAATCACCTCAAAGCCGGCATCGGCCAGGGTATCCACCAACAACTGGCGGATGTCCGCTTCGTCTTCCGCCACCAGCACCAGGTCTTTGGGCATGTTCACCCTCCCCGTCCAGGAATGGGCTCCGGTGCGGGTCGTGGCATAGCTCAGGGGTGACAGTTGTAATTCCCAGGGACGCCTGCGTCAAGCCTGGAGGTGAGGATTGGCGCTGGTTCATCGCTGGGCAGCCGGCTCACGCCCCGCAGACGGAGCGGCCTGAGCGCCGCTGGCGTGAGTCTTGGGCCAGGTGAAACTGACGGTGGTGCCCTTCCCTGTCTCACTTTCCACCCGAATGCTGCCGCCGTGGGCCTCCACCAGATGCCTGGTGAGGTACAATCCCAGTCCGGTGCCCGACTCCTGCCGGGTGGTGGAGTTGTCCACCCGGAAGAACTTGGTGAACAGCTTGGCCTGGTCCGCCAGGGAGATGCCCATGCCGGTATCAGCGACCTCCACGGTGATGCCATTGCCTGTCTCCCGCGCGGTGACGGTCACGGTGGCGCAGGGAGATGAGTACTTGATGGCGTTGCTGAGAAGGTTGGTGATGACCTGGGAGAACCGGAGGCGGTCCCCCTGTATGGCGCCCAGGTCAGGGGGGAAGCTAAGCACAATCTGTGACTGTTTGGCCTGCACCTGGTTCTGCATGGACTGGACCACCTCCTCCACCTCCTGCTGCACCTCCATGTCCACGAGCTTCAGCTCCAAGGTACCGGCCTCAATTCTGGATACGTCCAGCAGATCGTCAACCAGGGTTTTGAGCCGGTGCGCGTTCTTTTGGACCGTTTCCATGTACTTCTGCTGCTTCTCGTTGAGCGCCCCCACGGTGCCCTGTTGGAACAGCATTCGGTCCACATATCCCACAATGCTGGTCAGGGGCGTCTTCAGCTCGTGGGTGGCGGTGGAAAGGATTTGGGTCTTGGCCAGGGAAGCCCGCTCCAGCTCCCGGTTCTGGGCTTCCAACTGGCCGTAAGCCAGTTGCAATTCCTGGTTCTTGGCCTCCAGATCGGTCACATGGATCAGCTTGCGCTGGTCCATCTCCCGCTTTAGGTCCAAAGCGGAGCGCACCCGCGCCAAGAGCTCCACCTGGTTCAGCGGCTTGGTTATGTAATCAACCGCGCCGGCGGCAAAGGCCGCTTCCAGGCTGGCAGGGTCTTCCAAACCGGTGACCATGAGGATGGGAATGTCTTTCAGCCAGGGCGCCGCTTTGATGCGCCGGCAGGCTTCAAAGCCGTCAACTCCGGGCATACCCACATCCATCAGGATCGAGTTGACGCGGCCGGAGTTGCCGGTTGGGTTTTCCAGCCCCAGTATCGTGAACGCCTCCTCGCCTGACCCGGCGCACAAAACATCGCTGTGCCCGGCGCTCTTGAGCACCGACTCCAGCATCAGCCGGGCGCCCTGGAAATCGTCCACCACCAGTATGCTCATAGCCGTGAGGTCTCTCTCCATTAGCTGATGCGTCCGTATCCGATGCATCCGTGATTGAGCCGCATCGTGCCTGCGGCGCAGAAGTTCTCTTCCAGACTAGATGGCAAGCGGGCTAAATCTAAGTGCCGGGACACCCGCTTTTGGGGAAGTAACTCCTGGAGTGGTCAGGGGGAAATAGGTATACGGGAAAATTCTGCGGCAAAGCTACGGCCCCGGCTAATTGCCGGGGCCGGTGGACCGAGCAGGGCATGGCGACGGCGCTGGGCGCGGGTATACGATTATCTGCGTTGGCGTTGCCGCAGGGCGGCCTGGGTCACCGAGCCTATCTCAGCCGGCGAGGGGATAATGTGCGCCCCGGCCTGTCGCAGGGCCGCAACCTTGTTTTCCGCCCGGGCGCCTTCTCCCGTAATAATGGCGCCGGCGTGCCCCATGCGCTTGCCCGCGGGGGCGGTGGCGCCCACAATCAGCGCGCAGAGGGGTTTGGTGAACTCGCGCGCAACGTAGGCGGCGGCCTCCTGCTCCATGTTGCCGCCAATCTCGCCGATGAACACCACCAGGTCGGTTTCCGGGTCGGCCTGGTACAGCTTGAGAATTTCCACAAAGCTGGTGCCGATGACCGGGTCTCCGCCGATGCCCACGCAACTGGATTGGCCGATGCCCAGGCCGGTTAGCTGGCCCACCGCCTCATACGTCAGGGTGCCGCTGCGGGAGACTACCCCGACTCGTCCCGGCCGGTGGATGCTGCCGGGCATGATGCCCACTTTACACCGCGCTCCGGGGTTGATCATTCCGGGGCAGTTGGGGCCAATGAGGCGCACTTGCGGATGCCGCTCCAGATAGCGGGACAGCCGCACCGTGTCTTGCACCGGCACGCCTTCCGTGATGCAGGCAATCAGGGGCACGCCGCAGGCCGCAGACTCGGCCACGGCGTCCGCGGCGAAGGGGGCAGGCACGAAGATCAGGGATACATTGGCCCCGGTTTCCCGCACCGCATCTTCCACCGAGTCAAAAACCGGGACCTTGCCCTCAAAGACCTGCCCGCCTTTGCCTGGAGTGACACCCGCCACCACCTTGGTGCCGTAGGCCATGCAAGCCCGGGCGTGGAATCCGCCCTCCTTGCCGGTAATGCCCTGCACCAAGATGCGGGAGTTTTGGTCTAACAGTATGCCCATGCTGCTCCCTGCTGCTCCTGCCTCACCGATTCGGATGAAACCTGGCTATAAGCTAACCGGCGCGGGAGATGGCCTGGGCCACCTCACCCAGGGTGTCGGCGAAGGTTACGTTCAAGCCGGATTCTCGCAGCGTCTTCTTGCCTTCTTCCACGTTGGTGCCTAGCATTCTGACCACCAAAGGCAGGGTTGCGCCCCGGCGCTGGTAGGCCAGCACGATGCCCCGTGCCGCCACGTCGCACCGGAGAATGCCGCCGAAGACGTTGACCAGCACCCGGTTGACCGCTGGGTCGGACAAAATGATGCTGACCGCCTTGGAAACCTTCTCGTCGTCGGCGCCGCCGCCCACGTCCAAGAAGTTGGCCGGGGGAGCACCGGCGGCGTTGGTCACGTCCAGGGTAGCCATAGCGAGCCCGGCGCCGTTGACCAGGCAGCCCACTTGGCCGTCCAGCTTGACGTAGGCAATGCCCTCATCGACAGCTTCCGCCTCCAGGGGGTCCTCCTGGGCGCGGTCCCGCAGCTCCCGCAGGTCCGCGTGGCGGAACAGGGCGTCGCCCTCCAGGTCCAGCTTGCCATCCAGGGCTACCAGCCGGTCGTCAGCGGTGACGATGAGGGGGTTAATCTCCACCAGGGAGCAGTCACACTCGGTAAAGATGCGGTACAGGGCGGTCATCAGCTGGGCCGCCGGCCGATGCAAGGGTGGCGCCAGCTTGAGCCGCGCGATGACCCGCCGGGTTTGGTAGGGCATGAGGCCCAGCACCGGCTCAATGGGCTCGGTGTGGATGTCCTGGGGACGGCTGGCGGCCACCTCTTCAATCTCCATGCCGCCGCCGGCGCTGGCCAGCATCACTGGCCCACGGAACCCCCGGTCGATGGTGATGGCCAGGTACAACTCCTGCTTAATGTCCGCCAGTTCTTCCACCAGCAGGGACCGGACCGGCACGCCCCGGGCATCAGTCTGGTGAGTGACCAGGTTGGTGCCCAGCAACGACCGGGCGGTGCGCTCCGCCTCCGCGGCGGTACGGACTACCTTGACGCCGCCCGCCTTGCCCCGGCCCCCGGCATGGACCTGGGCCTTCAGAACTGCCTTGCCCCCCAGGGTAGCGGTGGCCTGGCGGGCCTCCTGGGCGGTGGTCACCACGCTGCCCTTGGGCACCGCGATGCCGTAGCGCGCGAAGATCTCCTTGGCCTGGTATTCGTGGATCTTCATTGCTTACCGACCCTTGGATAAGGTTCTTAACCGAGGCTGCCGCAAACCCCCCCAACCCCCCTTTGCAAAGGGGGGTTGGGGGGGTTTGCGCGGAAAATACCTTCCAGCCGCTTTAGATATTTATGCAAGCCTCAGTCTCCCTTGGCATCAACTGGGAGTTACGGCGTGCCCGAACCCTGCAAAAACTCGAAAAGTTGGGATTCAGTGGACAACACCAGCGTGTCATGCTCACCGATGATGGTGCGGTACGCTTCCAGGCTGCGCAGGAAGGCAAACAGCTCGGGGTCCCGGTTGTGGGCCTGGGCCAGGACGTTGATGGCCTTGGCCTCGCCTGCGCCCCGAACCTCGCTGGAGGTGCGGTCGGCTTCGGCCAGGATAATGTCCCGGCGCTTGTTGGCCTCGGAGCGGATCTGTAAGTCCTGCTTGTCGCCGTCGGCGCGGAAGCTGGTGGCGATGCGGTTGCGCTCCGACCGCATGCGGGTGTAAATGCTGGGAGTGACCGAGCTTGGAAAGTCGGCGCGTTTGAGCCGGACGTCGATGATTTCTACGCCGTAGTTTTGCTCCGCCACCCGCTTCTTGACCCGCTGCAACACCTCGTCCAGGATTGCCGAGCGAGTGTCGGTGCCCACAATTTGGGGCAGACCTTCTTCGTCAATCACCGAGTTGCCCGCGGGGTCCAGCACCGGCTTGGCGCCGATAATTTCCGACCGCTCCCGCAGGGCTATCTGATCCCGCAGGATGGAGGTAATGATGTCGCCCAAGCGGCTGCGGGCGTCCCCCTCAGTGCGCAGGGTCTGGCGGAACTGCACCGGGTCCACGATACGGTAGCGGGCATAGGAGTCGATGACCAGATTTTGCTTATCTTTATCCGGCATAGCCACCGGCGGAGCATCAATACGCAGGATGCGCTTGTCGTAGATGGCGATATTCTCTGTGAAGGGCATCTTGGTATAGAGCCCAGGGGTTTTGTTGACTTTTCGGACCTCGCCGAAGCGCAGGGTGATTACCTGTTCGGTTTCGTCCACGACAAACAGGGACTGCCCCAGCAGGATCACGGCGCCCACTACTACCAGGGCGGCAATAATCAAGGTTCGCATTAAATATCCTCTAATGTGCAGATGGTCGTTACGGGCTGGGGCCCAAGGGCACGGGGGTAACCGCCCCCCCGCTGTTCAGCACCAGCACCGACTCAACTTCCGGGGACACAATAACTTTGTTGGTGCCGGCCAGGATCTGCTCCATGGCCTCCAAATAAAGACGGCGGCGGGTTACCTCGCGGGCAGCCTGGTATGCTTTCAGCACCGAGGTAAATCTATTCGATTCACCCTGGGCGCGCTCCACCCGGGTCTGGGCAAAGGCCTCGGCCTCGCGCTTAATCCGCTCGGCCTGTCCTTGCGCCCTGGGGAGAACGTCGTTTTCGTAGGCCCTGGCCTGGTTGATCTTGGTGTCGCGCTCCTGTCTGGCCTGCAGCACGTCGTCGAAGGCCGCGCGGACCTCCTCCGGGGCCTTCACGTCCTGGAGTTGGATGGTCTGGACGTTGATGCCGGTGCTGGCGATGTCCAGAATCTCCTGCAGCCTGGACTTGGTGGCCGCCTCCACACCCTGCCGGTCTTCGGTAAGCACGTCGTCAATGGAGCGCTGGCCCACCACCAACCGCAGGGCGGCCTCGGCGGCGTCTTTCAGGGTTTCCCCATCCGGCTGGCCTGGGGGCACTCCCCGGCCGGCCTCGCCGGGGTCATCCACTCGGAACAGGAAGTCCACCAGGTTCTTGATATCGTACTGAACCACCATCTGAACATCGACGATGTTCAGATCGCCGGTGATCATGAGCGCCTCATCGGCGAAGGCGGTGCGGGCGCCGGAGGCGGCGCCGCGGAAACCCAATTGCATACTGCGGGTTTGGGTGACCAGCACCACGTCCCGCTTGCCTACCGGCCCGGGCCACCACCAGTGAAGTCCGCCCTGGCCAATGGTGGGATCCTGCACCTTACCGAAGCGCCGCAGCGCGGCCTCCTCTCCGGGGCCTATGGTGTAGAACCCGGTGGCGGCCCAGATGGCGGCAATGACTCCGATAATGCCCACCACGACTACTACCACACCGCCGCCGCCAAACCCGCCGGTGCGGCCGTCCAGCCAGCGCTTAAAGCGCCCGAAGATTTGTTCCAAGTCCAGTTCAGGTTGCCTAGACCCACCGGGTTGATACATTTATCAGCGTCCTAATACCCGTTGCAGATTGCAGAGTCCCGCCTGCGGCTTGCGCCGAAGACAGCCCAGGATTATTGCCATTGGGACCGTCCCAGCCTGAGCCAGCGCCATATATTCTACCATATAACGGAGGTGGTTTGAGTGGGTTTGCCCCGGCCATTCTGGCCCGGTTGGGACCGGCTGCGGCCTGGGTTGCCACCGCGCCCTTGCATGGGTACCCTTGCCCCAGGGCCTTTCGATTATTGGCCTGACCGTAGGGGCGCACCTGCGTGTGCGCCCCCGGGATAGACCTTCCACCCGAGGGGAAGACACCCTTCGGCTCGGCTCAGGGCAGGCGCCGGTCTGCCCCTACCTTCGGGGAGAATCGAATTACCTTGCCGCTTGCCTGCCTGCTCTTGATGGCGTGCCGCGCCGCCAATATAATGGCGGCCTGATTTTACCTGATTTGGGCGGAGGAGAATATCCCATGGCTGAGGCTGGCATGACCATTCGGTCCGGGGAGGACCTAACCCGGATTCAGGTTTCCTGCACTCACCAGAGCGGCATGATTTATGTGACGCCGGCGTCACGGAGCTGGGTGTGCGACCGGCAGTTGCTGCCCGCCCACGCCCTAGCGGGGTTCTTCCGGGAGCTGGTGGGCCTGCGCGACCCCAGGGTGGAGGCGCTGATGCAAACCTGGGGCCTTCACTTCCGGCAGTTGCCGCTGGATGGCGCGCCGGAAAGCTCCGCGGCCGGGTAATAAGCCGAGTAACAAGGCGGGCAAAAATTTGACGGGGCCATTTCGGCCCCGTCGTTAAGCCTCTGGAGTTGCCAACGGCCGGCTACGGCGCGGGGCCCGCGCTGCTGCTGGGCATGGCCGGCGCAGGGCGCGGCGTAACGCCTTGGTGGGGAGCGGGCGGTGCAAACGGCGCCGGCGGCGGAGTTGGAGTGGCGCTTACCGGCGACCCCCGGTCGCCGCCAGAGCCATCGCTATTGAACAGGCGGTTCAACTCTTCTCCAGACACCGTTTCATGCTCAATAAGGTATTCCGCCACCGACACTAGCTTGGGCTTGTGGGTGACCAGCACCTGCTCCGCCCGCTTGTATGCCAGTGCAATTAGGTCTTTGACCTCAATGTCGATCTCTTCCGCCACCTTGTCGCCGTAGTCGCGCTCCTCGCTGATCTCCCGCCCCAGGAACACCAGCTCCTCCCGCTTGCCAAAGGTGCGCGGGCCCAGAGCCGCACTCATGCCATACCGCTTGACCATGCTGAGGGCGACCTTGGTGCCCCGCTCCAGGTCACTGCTGGCTCCGGTGGTGACCTCGCTGAATATCAACTGCTCCGCAACCCGGCCGCCCATGGTCACCGCCAGCATGTCCTCAAACTGGTTCTTAGTCCACAGGTAGCGGTCTTCCTCAGGCAGCAGCGTAGTATGTCCGCCCATGTTGCCGCGGGCCACAATGGAAATCTTATGCAGGCGGTCGGCGTGGGGCAGAACCCATGCGACCAGAGCGTGGCCCGCCTCATGATAGGCGGTCATCTCCTTTTCCCGGTGGTTAATGACCCGGCTCTTGCGCTCCGGACCGGCAACCACCCGCTCCACCGCCTCCTCAAAATCCTCCATGAAGATGCTCTTGTGGCTCCTGCGAGCCGCCAAAATGGCCGCTTCGTTGACCAGGTTGGACAGGTCCGCCCCGCTGAAACCGGGCGTCTCCCTGGCCAGGGCATCCAGGTTGATTTCCGGGGCCAGCGGCTTGCCGGCAGAGTGGACCCTGAGGATCGCCTTGCGGCCCATCACGTCGGGCAGGTCCAGGGTGACACGGCGATCAAAGCGCCCCGGCCGCAGCAGCGCAGGATCCAGAATGTCGGGGCGGTTGGTGGCGGCAATCACAATGATGTTGGTGTTAGTCTCAAACCCGTCCATCTCCACCAGGAGCTGATTCAGGGTCTGCTCACGCTCGTCATGTCCGCCGCCCAAACCGGCGCCCCGGTGCCGGCCTACGGCGTCAATCTCGTCGACAAAAACGATGCACGGGCAGTTGCGCTTGGCCTGGTCGAACAGGTCACGGACTCGGGCTGCGCCCACGCCCACAAACATCTCCACGAACTCGCTGCCGCTGATGTGGAAGAAGGGGACACCAGCCTCGCCGGCCACGGCGCGGGCCAGCAAAGTCTTGCCGGTGCCCGGCGGCCCCACCAGCAACACTCCCTTGGGGATGCGGGCGCCCAGAGAGAGGAAGCGCTCTGGGTATTTAAGGAACTCCACCACCTCTTGAAGCTCGGCCTTGGCTTCATCCACCCCTGCCACATCGGCAAAGGTGACGGTGGGCCGGTTCATCGGCGACATCCGAGCGCGGCTGCGCCCGAAGCTCAAGGTCTGGTTATTGGAGCCCTGGGCCTGGCGCATCATGAACAGGATCAGCCCGCCGAAGAAGATAAGGGGCAGAAAGTTCAGCAGCAGCCCCAAAACGCTGCCCACTCCGCCGGTGCCCTTAAAGCGCACCTGCACGCCGTCGGATGTGCCTACATCCACCCCGGCATCCTGCAGGAGCTTCATCAGGTCGGTGCCTTCGCCCATGCGGCTGGTATATTGGGCGGCTCCTGCGCCGCCAGCGGACCTGCGAATTATCGTCAGGCGCTGGCCGTCCACCACAATTTCACTAACCTCATGGTTCTTAGCCATAGCGATGACGACGGTAAGGGGCCGCTCGTTCCTGGCCCCAAGCCCGGGCAACAGGGCATAGAAGATGACAATGACACCTATGATTATGAGGAGGTAAATGAAGCTGTTGCGTAGCCACCGCTTGCTGCCCATTAAAATCCCTCAGTGGGCGTGCTGCCCACTCCCGCGGGGTGTATACCTATATATTAAAGGAGCGGGTAAGGAAATGCAAAGCACAATTCTAGAGAAAGCGGAGACCGGCCTGGGCCGCAGATAGCCGATTTTCTGCCCGGGAGCTGTTCCACAGGGCCAAATGCAACGCCACGGCGCCGCGCTGAGCATAGGCGCCCACCCAGGGAATTCAGCTATGCCCATAAGCCAATGCCAACTCCCCAGAGCCCAATGGCTTATAATACGGCCGGCGCCAACCCCAATAAAGGCCCAATCATGGAGAAGTAACGGAGGACAGTATGGCTGAATACGCACATCCAGATTCCCTGGTGACCACCCAGTGGGTGGCGGACCACTGGAAAGACCCCAACGTGCACCTGGTGGAGGTGGACGTGGACACCAGCGCCTACGCCCAGGGCCACGTGGCCGGCGCGGTGGGCTGGAACTGGCAAAGTCAGCTTCAGCAGTCGGTGCAGCGGGACGTGGTGAGCAAGGCCGAAATGGAGCATCTCTTGGGCAGCTCTGGCATCGACAACAACGCCACGGTGGTGCTCTACGGCGACAACAACAACTGGTTCGCCGCCTGGGCTTTCTGGCAGCTAAAGTACTACGGCCACCAGAACGTGAAGCTGATGAACGGCGGTCGCGCCAAGTGGATGGCGGAAGGCCGCCCGACGGCCACCGACGTGCCCAAGCCTGCGGCCAAGACCTACCGTGCCAAGGAGGCGGATCAGAAGATTCGCGCCTACCGGGACCAGGTGCTGGACGCGGTGAAGGCCAAGCGGGTGAACCTGGTGGACGTGCGTTCCCCCGATGAGTACAGCGGCAAGCTGCTGTCCCCCGCCAACCTGCCTCAGGAGGGCGCCCAGAGGGGCGGCCACATTCCCAGCGCCGCCAACGTGCCCTGGGCCCAGGCGGTGAACCAGGACAGCACCTTCAAGTCGGCGGACGAGCTCAAGCAGCTCTACGACGGCAAGGGCATCGACGGCAAGAAGGAGACCATCGCCTACTGCCGCATCGGGGAGCGCTCCGCCCACACCTGGTTCGTGCTGACCCAGCTCTTGGGCCATAACAACGTGCGCAACTACGACGGCTCCTGGACCGAGTGGGGCAGCATAGTGGGCGCGCCCATTGAGAAGTAGGCAGAAGTAGGGCAGCAAAACTCAGCGACAGGGCCCGAAGTTCCGCGGCTGACCAGTAAGGGGCGTCCCGATGACATGGGGACGCCCCTGGGTATTTCACGGGGCAAATAAGCTAACCGAAGCGAATCTGAGGCCAGACGTGTAACAAAAATTTAACATTCCGGCGATACAGTAGCAACAGTAGGTGCCTACACTGGTAATGGTTCAGCTTGAAAGGCCTAGGGAGCATTGGGTAGAACGGTTCAGGTAAGGCTCCGGTAAACCATGTTGAGAGGTGGACCAGATGAACGAAATCAACGCTGGCGACACGGCCTGGGTACTGGTCTCGGCGGCCCTGGTGCTGCTGATGACTCCAGCCCTGGGCTTCTTCTATGGAGGCTTCGTCCGCCGGAAGAACACCCTCTCCACCATCATGCAGAGCTTCATCATCGTTGGCGTGGTCAGCGTCCTGTGGGTGCTGTGGGGTTACACGCTGGCCTTCGGCCCGGATAAGGGCGGGATCATCGGCTCCCTGGAGTGGTTCGGACTGAAGGGCGTGGGCCTAGAGCCCAACGCGGACTACGCGGCGACCATTCCCCACCAGGCCTTCATGGTCTTTCAGATGATGTTTGCGGTCATCACCCCCGCCTTGATTACCGGCGCCTTTGCCGAGCGGGTCAAGTTCAGCACCATGCTGGTGTTCATTGTCATTTGGGTGACGGTGGTGTATGCGCCGGTAGCCCACTGGGTATGGGCGCCCGGCGGCTGGCTTCGGGACATGGGCGCGCTGGACTTTGCCGGCGGCACGGTGGTTCACATCAACGCCGGGTTTGCCGCCTTGGCGGCGGCCCTGGTCTTCCGCAAGCGGCTGGGCTTGGGCCAGGTGAACATGGAACCCCACAACGTGACTTACATTGTGCTGGGTGCCTCCCTGCTTTGGTTCGGCTGGTTCGGCTTTAACGCCGGCAGCGCCCTGGGAGCCGGGGCCCTGGCCACCAGCGCCTTTATTAACACCCACGTGGCGGCGGCCATGGCAGCAATTACCTGGATGACCCTGAGCTGGTGGCAAACGGGCAAGGCCAGCGTCATCGGCGCTGCTGCCGGCGCGGTGGCGGGCTTGGTGGCCATCACCCCTGCCTCCGGGTTTGTTACGCCCATGGGCGCCCTCATCATAGGCCTGGGCGCCGGCATCTTCTGCTTCCTGGCCCTGCAGTTCCGGGCGCGCATCTGGAAGGTGGACGACAGCCTGGACGTTTGGGCAGTGCACGGAATGGGCGGAGTCTGGGGCGCCCTGGCCACCGGTATATTCGCCACTGCAGCCGTCAACTCTCTGGGGAAGGGCCTGATCGACGGCAACCCCGGTCAGTTAGGCACCCAAGCGCTGGCCTCGGTGGTGGTCATGGCCTACAGCTTCTTTGTTAGTGCCATCGTCCTCAAAGCGCTGGATATGACCATGGGCCTGGCGGTGAAGACCGAGGACGAAGAGGTGGGCTTGGACATTTCCCAGCACGGCGAATCGGCGTACATACTGGAGCAGCGTTCATAGAGTTGGAAGACCTAACCAGCCGGCAAAAATTTTGCTTGTGGAGAAGGACCATGTTGGAAACAGCCGTCAGCACCATTGCATTCCTGGTCATGATAGTCGGGTGGGCCACGGTGGCGCCGGTCCGGGCGCGGATTTCCCGGACCGCCGCCACTGCGAAGAGCCCAGCGCTGCATACGCAGAGCGCCTAGACGCATCCGGGCGGGCCAGACTTCGCTAAAGAGGTGAACCGATGAAAAAGATTGAGGCGATAATCCGGCCGGAAAAGTTGGAGGAGTTGAAACGCAGCCTGGCCGAGGCTGGATTCGTGGGAATGAACACGGTGCAGGTCACCGGTCGCGGCGCCCAGCGCGGCATTGTCCACCAGGGACGGGGCGGTCAGTCGATTCAGATCGATATGCTGCCCAAGCTCAAGCTGGAGTTGGTGGTGGACGATAAGGACGTGGACCGGGTGTGCGATATCATCATCAACAACTCCCGCACCGGCAACATTGGGGACGGCAAGATTTTCATCACCAATGTCGAGCGGGTTATCCGAGTACGAACCGGAGAACGGGACGCGGCGGCACTGTGACGGCATTGCCAGATACGGTGTAATAGGCCGTTCGCGCCGCCCCCGGCCATTTGGATGTCCGCCGCAGGGCGCAATCCATCCCCTGGGCACCGGCTGGATTGGCGTATTCGCCGCGTTGGATAACTGGCTTGGGTAGCCCCTTGACATGCGCTGAGGGCAATCACGATTAGCTGGAAACGATTTAGGAGGATTTACACCCATGACCCCATCGCAAGCAATCCAGTTCTGCAAGGAGAAGGGCATTGGCATCATTGACCTTAAGTTCACTGACATGCCAGGCACCTGGCAGCACCTGTCCATCCCCCTGAGCGAGTGGACCGAGGAGAATATCTCCGACGGGTATGGCTTCGATGGGTCCAGCATCCGTGGATTCAAGCCCATTCAAGAAAGCGACATGCTTCTGATGCCGGATGCCAGCACGGCGGTGGTGGACCCCTTCTGCCGCATCCCCACCCTGTCGGTGATCTGCAACATCATGGAGCCCACCCGCGAGTACTTCACCCGCGACCCCCGGTTCATTGCCCAGAAGGCGGAGGCGTTCCTGGCGCAGAGCGGCCTGGCAGACCTGAGCTACTGGGGCCCCGAACTGGAGCACTTCATCTTCGACTCGGCCCGCTTTGACCAGACCGCCAACAGCGCGTTCTACCACATAGACTCCGACGAGGGCATCTGGAACACCGGCGCCGAGCGGACATTGTCCGGCGGGCCCAACCTGGCGAACCGGCCCCGGCTCAAAGAGGGCTACTTCCCAGTATCCCCCATGGACAGCCTGCAGGACATCCGCTCCGAGTGCGTGCAGCGGATGGAGCACTTTGGCATCATCGTGGAGAAGCACCACCACGAGGTGGCCACCGCGGGTCAGAACGAAATTGACATGCGCTTTGACACCCTAACCAAAATGGCCGATCAGGTCATGATCCAGAAGTACTGCGTCAAGAACGTGGCCAAGGCCCACGGCAAGGTGGCCACGTTCATGCCCAAGCCCCTGTTTGGCGACAATGGCTCCGGCATGCACACCCACCAGAGCTTGTGGAAGAACGGCAAGCCCCTGTTCTACGACGCCAACGGCTACGCCCTGTTCAGCGACATGGGCCGCCACTACATCGGCGGTCTGCTGGCCCACACGCCGGCGCTGCTGGCCCTCATCGCCCCGACCACCAACTCGTACCGCCGGCTGGTGCCCGGCTACGAGGCCCCGGTCAACCTGGTCTACTCCACCCGCAACCGCAGCGCGTGCATCCGCATCCCGGAGTATTTCAAGTCGCCGGCCTCCCGGCGGCTGGAATACCGCATTCCCGATCCCTCTTGCAACCCCTACCTGGCCTTCTCCGCCATGCTCATGGCCGGGCTGGACGGCATTATCAACGAGGTGGAGCCGCCTGAGCCCGTGGACGTGAACCTGTACGAGCTGTCCCCCCAGGAGGCGGCCAAGATTAAGCAGGTGCCCGGCAGCCTGCAGGAAGTGCTGGAGGCGCTGGAGCGGGACCACGAGTTCCTGCTGCGCGGTGGCGTGTTTACCCAGGACTTGATTGACACCTGGCTGGAGTACAAGCGCACCCGGGAGCTGGACCCAGTCCGTCTCCGCCCGGTCCCGTATGAGTTCTTCCTCTACTTTGACGCCTAGGCGGCGCTCCGCAATTAACGACCCTTGCACAAGTATCTAAAATGGGTGAGAGGTAGTCGGGACCGAAATCCCCCCTCGCCCCTCTTTACAAAGGGGGGCTGGGGGGGGCGTCCGCTCTTCCTTGCCAACCGATTCAGCCAATTGGGCAAGGCTTAGTAAGACCGACGGGGGCAGGAATTTCTTGCCCTTTGGCGTGCCCGGCGGGCCTTGTAGGGTGAATGCCGCCCAGCGGCATGGGGAAGGTGTCCGTGGCCGGTGACCGGGCAGCCGCCAGCGACTACGTGATCCGCAGCGCCAGGGAGAACGACGTCAAGTTCGTCCGCCTCTGGTTCACCGACATACTGGGCAACCTCAAGGGCTTCGCCATCGGGGTGGAGGACCTGGAAGACGCCATTCATCGGGGCGTGGGATTTGACGGCGCTTCCATTGAGGGGTTTGCCCGCCGGGATGAGAGCGACATGCGCGCTTTCCCTGACCCCACCACCTTCTCCCTGCTGCCATGGCGGCCGCGGCAGAACGCGGTGGCGCGGATTTTTTGCGATATCTGCACTCCCAGTGGCGCCCCTTTCCTTGGTGACCCGCGCCACGCCCTGAAGCGCAACCTGGAACGGCTGGCCCAGCTAGGGTTCACCTACTACGTGGGGCCAGAGTTGGAGTTCTTCTACTTGAAGAACTCCAAGACCCCCGTACCCCTGGACCACGATGGCTACTTTGACCAGCTTGCCACCCTCCCCGCGGGGGACTTGCGCCGGGACACGGTGCTTAACCTGGCCGAGATGGGCATCCCGGTGAAGTACTCCCACCATGAGGCGGCCCCCAGCCAGCACGAGATTGACCTGCAGTACACGGATGCCCTGACCATGGCCGACAACGTGATGACCGCCAAACTGGTCATTAAGGAGTTGGCGCAGCTCCAGGGCGCGTATGCTTCCTTCATGCCCAAGCCTTTTGCCGGCGTCAACGGCTCCGGGATGCACACCCACCAGTCGCTGTTCCGGGGCAATCAGAACGCCTTCTACGACCCCGACGACGAACACCATCTGTCTGACCTGGCGCGGCAATTCATTGCCGGACTGCTCCGCCACGCGCCGGAGATCAGCCTGGTCACTAACCAATGGGTCAACTCCTACAAACGGCTGGTGCCGGGCTACGAGGCGCCAGTCTATGTCTCCTGGGCTTATGTCAACCGCTCGGATTTGGTGCGCGTGCCGTCTTCCAAGCCCGGCTACGAGAGCTCGGTGCGCATTGAGTATCGGGCGCCGGACCCGGCGTGCAACCCTTACCTGGCCTTCAGCGTGATGCTGGCCGCGGGACTGAAGGGAATCACCGAGAAGTACCCGGTCCTCCCCCCCGCCCAGGGCAACCTGCACGCCATGTCGCCGGAGGAAAGGTATTCCAGGGGCATCGCGGGCCTGCCGGGCAGTTTGGGGGAGGCCATTGCCTTGGCGGAGGGCAGCGCCCTGCTGCGGGACACCCTGGGAGAGCATATCCTCCACAGCCTCCTGCAGAACAAGAAGTTGGAGTGGGAACAGTACCGGGCCGCCGTCACGGATTTTGAGATCGCCCGCTACCTGCCCCTGCTGTAGCCCCCATAGCGGGTAAGCACCCCGGGCTTCCTCTGTCACCTTCCGGAACATCCACAGTCCTCTGCTGCCTGGGGAGAGATGTGTCTTATCACACGTAGGGGCGACGCATGCGTCGCCCCTACGTGTGTCCCCGGGGCAGACGTCCGGGCACCTTGCTCCACCAACCACCCCTCAGTGGGCATGGCGATAGCCTTGGGTGTGGAAGTGTGTTGAACCCTTACGCATTAGTAAAGGTTGTGTGATAGTGGTTGTATGGGCCGCATTGCACAGCCAGCGGCTCAGGTGACCAATAGAGCCTGTCTCATAGACTGGTTGTCTGACTTGCGCAGTACCGAGCGGGACGACGGCGCCTGAATTGTTGGCTGCGGCGACATTTCTCTGGTCTTGTTAGCTTTCCGAGTCTCTGTGCTTGCCGGCTCAGTTCCACCGGGCCTTG
>SHYG01000031.1 GCA_009692925.1 Dehalococcoidia bacterium | reverse complement strand
TGGGGGGATTTCCGTCCAAAAGTGTGTCACAACCGCATTCGGATATTTATGCAAGTCTCGGCCAGACCCCCACTACCCTCTTTCCCTGGGATGGCGTATCCTGTGCTTACCCTTGGCGCCATCGGGGCGGGCCAGGTTCCCCTGGACGCAGGGTGGCGTGTTTGGGCAAAGCGCGGGGACTGGCTTGCATAAAAGGAGCACCTTATGCGCCGTTCGGTCTTCTCCAACCGGGCCTTCGTGGGACTTCTCCTGGTGGCCCTGGGGGTCATGTTCCTCCTGGATAACACCCGCATCCTGGGCCCGGAACAACGGGTGTGGGGCACCTACTGGCCGGTCCTGCTCATCGCCGGGGGCCTGTGGGGGCTGCTGGCGTCGGGCTTCCGGGGCCGGCTGACGCCCCTGGTGCTGCTGGCGGTGGGAGTGGTGTTCCTCCTGTCCAACCTGCGGCTGTGGTCCTTCAGCGTGGGCCAGCTCTGGCCGGTGATTCTGGTGGTGGTGGGACTCACCTTCCTCCTGCGCCGGCGAGCCGGGGCCTCCCGCCCGGCCACAGCTAACGGAGCGGGCAAGGCTTGCTACATCCTCGGCGGCGGCGAGGAGCGCGTCACCAGCCAGGACTACTCCAGCGGGGAGGTCACCGCCATCTGCGGCGGTCTCAAGCTGGACCTGCGGGACGCTGCCCTTCATCGATCCGGGGACGGCCAAGGGAAGGCCACCCTGGACGTCACCATCATCTGCGGCGGGCTGGAGCTGCTGGTGCCTGCCGACTGGAAGGTGAACCTCCAGACCACCACCCTGCTGGGCGGCGTCGAGAACAAGCAGGGCGACCCTGCCGCCTCGACGAGCCGGGGAGAGCTGACCATCACCGGCACGGTGCTCATGGGCGGCATCGAAGTAAAGGACGGCGTTGAGGTGAAGGATTGGGGCGCGCTGATGGGAAGGCTTCAATAAGCAGATAGGGGGCACAGTTGTGCGCCCCTACGGAGGGGGAATGTATGGATTTAGTAGAAGAGCAACTGCGCAACAGTAAGACCATTGCCGTGGTGGGACTGTCGGGCGACCCGGAGCGCATCAGCTACCGCGTGGCCCGGTACATGCAGTCCCAGGGCTACCGCATCATCCCGGTAAACCCCATGGTGCAGGAAGTATTGGGCGAAAAGAGCTACCCGGACCTGAAATCCGTCCCGGAGCATATTGACATGGTGGACGTGTTCCGGCGCTCCGAGTTTGTGCCGGGGGTAGTGGCGGACGCCATCGCCGCGGGGGTCAGGTACATCTGGCTGCAGGACGGGGTGATCCACGAAGAGGCCAAGGCTGCCGCGGAGGCCGCCGGCATCCCGGTGGTAATGGACGATTGAACGCTGCGGGTGCATCGCCGCCGGTTCGGCGGCCAAACCCAGCCCGCGTAGGGGCGTTTCCTGTAGGGGCAGGGCTTGCCCTGCCCCTGGCGGTTCGGGGCGCAGCAACCAGCGCCCCTACTGGGGCTGGGGCGTGCCCCCCGCTCTTTACCAACAATACCCACACTCTAAACACACCCTCTTAACCGTCCCCGGCCACCAGGAGCGCTACGGCTTACATATCCTCTTACATATCCCAGGCGCAACCCAAAGTTTGGTGCCACAACCGTCTTGACAGGCCCAAAAACCAGGGCTAAGATTACGCTAATGATTCCAATTTAAGAATCATATTGCTCCAGGAGGTGACGAAAGGAAGCCTGAATTAGACGAGTTTCGCCCCGGCAAGGGCGGCGGCGTCCCGTCCCTAGGAGCTAACCAGGAGCGTCCAGAATGCTCCGGCAGGGAGGGCAGGCACCAATCAGGCGTCATCACGACGAAACCCCGCCAGGATTTGGCGTACTCATAGGCGACTATACACAACTGTACTCAGGAGGGAAGAGCATATGGCGACCCAGGATATCGCGTTAATGGCCCACCTTATGCGACGCGCCGGCTTCGGAGCGACGTATGACGAGTTGCAAGCTCGCGCGGCCAAGGGCTACGAGGCCACCGTGGAGGAGCTGCTCCACCCGGAAAACATGCCCGACATCCAGATGGACCTGCTGGAGCGCTGCTTCATCGACTGGAAAGAGATTAACAACATCGAGACCAACCAGACGTACTGGACCTACCGCATGGTCAACACCCAGCGGCCCCTGGAAGAGAAGATTGCCCTGTTCTGGCACGGCATTCTGGTAGTAGGCAACACCAAGTGCGAACACGGCCGCCAGGTCAAGAACCAGTTGGACCGCTTCCGGCACGAGGGCTTGGGCAGCTTCAAGAACATCTTGATGGGCTTGGCCTCCGATCCGGCCATGCTGTACTACCTGGACAACCAGATGAGCCACAAGGGCGCCATCAACGAGAACTGGGGGCGAGAGCTCCTGGAGCTCTTTGCCATGGGCGTGGGCATGGACGACAAGCCCAACTACAGCGAGGATGACGTTAAGGTTGCGGCCCGGGCCTTCACCGGCTGGACCATCGGCAACTCCATCCCGCGCTACCCTTATGGCCGCTACCTGAACAACTTCTACTACAACCCCAACGACCACGACAACGAACAGAAGACCTTCCTGGGCGAGACCGGCAACTGGAACGGCGAGGACATCATTGAAATCGCCTGCAAGCAGCCCTCCGCCGCCCGGTTCGTGGCCCGCCACCTGTACAACTTCTTCGTCGCCGACGAGCCTCAGGTGCCCGCCTGGCAGAAGACCCCGCCCCGCGACATGGCCCTCATCAAGCAGATGGAGAAGGCCTACTTCGACAACGACTACGAAGTTCGCTCCATGCTGCGGGTCCTGTTCAACTCCCAGTCCTTCAAGGACGCCCGTTTCGCCCGGGTCAAGAGCCCCGCGGAAGTGGTGGCCAGCACCCTGAAGCTGGTGGGCGGCTGGGACACCCCCAAGCCCGGCCTCCAGCTCATCTCCAACGAGATCCGCTACATGGGCCAGGACCTGCTCAACCCCCCCACCGTGGAGGGCTGGCACACCGGCAGCGAGTGGATTGACAGCGGCACCCTGGTGGAGCGCATTAACTTCTGCGCCGACCAGTTGGGCGACACCAGCAAGCCCGGCGTGCAGGCCATCATCAAGCGCGTGGCCGCCACCCGCGGGCTGACCCCGGAGACCCTGGTCAGCGCCTGCCTGGAGGCCCTGGGCCACTACGAGCTGCCCAAGGAGACCCGGGACCACTTGACCACTCACGTCCGCAAGGGCGGCGCCCTCAACCCCGCCTCCGCGGACTTCAACACGCGGGTTTCTCAGGTGCTTCAATTAATCGTTTCCACCCAGGAATACCAGTTCGCGTAGTCTAACCCCGTAGGGGCGGGTTTTAAACCCGCCCCTACGGGGCAACCATAGAGAGCAACAAGGAGAAGAACGCATGACCTCCACCAAGAAAGATCCGGTGCTGGTAATACTCCAGCTTTCTGGCGGCAATGACGCCATGAATACCATCGTTCCCTACACCAACCCCCTGTATACCGACAACCGGCCCATCGTGCGCATCCCCACCGAGACGGTGATACCCATCAACGACACGATTGGCTTCAACCCCAACATGGGGCCCATCAAGGATCTGTACGATGCGGGCAAGGTAGCCATCATCCAAGGCGTGGGCTACCCCAACCCCAGCCGCTCCCACTTCCGCTCCATGGACATCTGGCACACCTGTGAGCCGGACAAGCAGGGCACTGAGGGCTGGCTGGGCCGGACCGTCAAGGCCATGGACCCCAAGGCTGAGAACGTGCTCACCTGCGTCAACTTTGGACGCGGCTTGCCCCGGGCCCTGGTGTCCCCCGGCGTACCCATCGCCTCGGTAGGCAACCTGGAGACCTACGGCGTCCTCACCGGCATGGAGGAGGAGGAGCGGATGGAGGCCCTGGACCTCTTCTCCCGCATCTACTCCCCCACCATTGGCCGCGGCGCGGTGGTGGACTACCTGTCCAGCACCGGCATGGACGCGCTGAAGGGCGCCGACATCCTGAAGGAAGCCCCGCTGAAGTACTCCTCCAGTATTGAGTACGGCGGCGACTCCGTGGCCCAGTACATGCGCAGCATTGTCCAGGTCATCACGGCCAATTTGGGCGTGCGCGTTTTGTACACCACCGCTCCCTACAACAGCTTTGACACCCACGCCGGCGAGCTGGTCACCCACGCCAAGCTGTGGAGCAACGTCTCCCAGACCGTGTCTGACTTCTACGCCGACCTGGTAGAGCACAACGCTACCGACAACGTGATCCTGTTGGTCTTCACCGAGTTCGGCCGCCGGGTCCACGACAATGGCTCCGGCTCCGACCACGGCTCCGGCGGCATCGCCTTCGTCGTCGGCGACCACGTCGCGGGCGGCCTGCATGGCGAGTACCCGTCCCTGGCAGACAACAAGCTGCTGGAGGGCGACCTCCAGTTCAACAACGACTTCCGCGGCCTGTACAGCACCATCCTGGAAGACTGGATGGGCATGGACGCCAAACCCCTGGTGGGCGGCAGCTTCGAGAAGCTGGCGTTCATTAACAAGTAGATGCCTTTGCGGGGTAGGGGTGCACAGCTGTGCGCCCCTACGGCCCCTACCCCAAAACACCCAAGAGCCAGAATTAGGTGAGGTAAAAAATGGTAGCACAAGTAATGGGCGCCACCTTCAGGTACAGCCACACCATCGGCCGCGGCGAGCAGCGGGGCCCCGGCTTCCGCACCCCCGTGTCCATGGCCCTGGCCAAGGACGAGATGATGTATGTCGTCAGCCGGGCCAGCGAGTATCGCCCCGACTCCATGCGCATCACCATGCTGACCACCGCTGAGGACTACGTAGGCGAGTTCGCCAACGGCGGCGACACCGCCGGCGAGTCCATTGAGTCCGAGACCTCCATGACTTGGCCCGCCGGCATTGCCCTGGATAAGTCGGGCAACGTCTACGTCGCCGACGAGTGGCGCAACGAAATCGTTGTGTTCACCAAGGACGGCGAGTTCGTCTCCCGGTGGGGTTCCACCGGCAGTGGCGACGGCCAGATGGACGGCCCCAACGGCATCAGCTTTGATGCCCAGGACAATCTGCTGGTGGTGGATGGGCGCAACCACCGCATCCAGAAGTTCAGCAAGGACGGCAAGTTCATCTCCCAGTTCGGCAAGCAAGGCGCGCACAACGGCGAGCTGAACATGCCCTGGGGCATCACCGTGGACAATGATGGCAACATCTTCGTTGCCGACTGGCGCAACGACCGTGTCCAGAAGTTCAGCAAGGACGGCAAGTTCCTGCTGAAGATTGGCGCCTCCGGCACCAAGGATGGCCAGCTCAACCGGCCCACCGGCGTGGCCGTGGACAAAGAGGGCGACATCTACGTCACCGACTGGGGCAATGACCGCGTCCAGGTCTTCGACCGCCTGGGCCACTTCGTCGCCAAGATGACCGGCGAGGGCGGACTGTCCAAGTGGGGCAAGGAAAAGCTGGATGCCAACCCGGACATGTACCAGGAGCGAGAGATCGCCCAGGGCATGGAAGAGGAAAAGAATTTCTGGGCGCCCATCTGCGTGCGGGTGGACGACCAGGGCCGCGTCTTCGTGGTGGAATCGGCCCGCCAGCGCATCCAGGTCTACAAGAAGATCGCCCCCTTCTTCGAGGGCAAATTCGACAACGGCCGGCTCTAAAAGCTAGCCCGCGCGCTGTTGCAGGGCCGCCCCTGATATCACGGGGTGGCCCTGCGTCAATCTGCACCGGAGGGAAAACCTAGTGACAACCCAGGAAGAACTGGTGGCCCGGCTTCGGCCCCTGGGCATGCGGCTTACGCCCCAGCGCCTGGCGGTGGCTGAGGTGGTGGTCAACTCCGGGGACCATCCCACGGTCAAGGAAATCTTTGAGCGGGTGAAGGAGTTCTTCCCCTACGTAACGCTGGCTACCGTGTACTCCACCTTGGGAGTGCTGGAGCAGGCCGGCATCGTGCGGGAGCTGCCCTTCCCCAAGCAGTCGCGCTACGACGCCAACCTCACGCCCCACGCCAACCTGGTGTGCCTGAGTTGCAGTTGCGTGGTGGATTCAGATGTAGGCCAGGACACCGTGGCGGAGCTGCGGCGGCTGGTGGAGCAAGGCGCTAGCTTCCAGATCTCCTCCCAGCGGGTGGACTTCTACGGCTGGTGCCCGGCCTGCGCCGCCAAGTGCCCCGCGCCGGAGACCGCGGTCCCGGTCTAGGGCCTAGCAAGTCAGCCACAGTGCAAGAAACACAAGGCCCCCTCGAAAGAGGGGGCCTTCGGTTTGTGGGGCGGGGGGAGTGGGGAGTCTAGTCAGGTGGCTTCGATGGCTTCTAGGTGACGCAGAAACAACTCGGTGTCCACGTTAGTCTCGCTGAGCTGGGCCAGAATGTCATCCAACCAAACGGGGCCACCCATATCCAGCTAACGCACAACTTATCATGTTTGTCAATAGTTTTCGCTGTCAATTCTTGCCAGTTTACCACGCGGCTCCCTAAATCTCTATGGGGACAAGGTAATAAACTTCGTTGGAGAAGTTCAAGGGGACCCGGAGGTGTCATTCTAGGATTTCGAGATGCTAATCGTTACTATCTAATCGCTGATCGCATTGACGCGTCAGATGGGCACTCCCCCCGTTGACGCCAGCCCCTTGCTATGGTAGCCTCTATGGGGCTAAAATTGGCCGAATAGATTTCAATAGATTTACCTAGATTTTGTCGGTAGATTTACCCGATGGGTTGCCAGGTTTACATGGTAGATTTGCAGCGCCAGGAAAGTATCCAGTGGCTCTCCCTGAGGGAGGCCTGCGGGCTGCTTCAGGTGAACCAGACCACCCTGCGCCAGTGGGCCGACCAGGGCCACCTGCGCGTCTACCGCACCCCCGGCGGCCACCGCCGCTTCTCTCGCGAGGATGTGCTGGCCCTGACCCAGCGGGCAACCCTGGCAACCGAGCCGGGCCGGCAGGTCCCGATGTCCGCATCAAAGGTAGCCGGCCCCCTTCGGGACGGTGAGGACAAGCTGGAAGACTCGGCCCTGCGCCGCATCCGCCGGGGGCTGCACCATCAGGACGTGACCAGCCAGCCCTGGTACCAGAGCATCGAGGAGGAAGGCCGGGGGCGCATGCGCCTCTTCGGACGCCGCCTGCTCTCCCTGCTGGTGCATCCCTCCCCGGAAGGGCCTCAGCGGCGCCGTCGCCAGGAAGCCTTGGCAGAGTCCCACCTGCTGGGCCAGGAGTACGGCGCCGAGATGGCCGACCGCCAGGTGCCCCTCAAGGACGCCATCGAAGCCTTCGTCTTTTTCCGCACCATGGTGCTGGACTCCGCCGACCCTCAAGCCTGGGGGCAGATGCTGGAGCTGGCCGACCGGGTGCTGCTGGGCATGGTGGAGGGCTACCAGCGCCGCGCGGCTCATCCCGGCCTGGAGGGTCGGGAACCGCGGGTTGCCGTGGCCGCCCAGCCCGCAAATTAAGTCAAGTGATTAAGTCGAGTAGGGAGATATCGCCACTCATGGACCTCACCGATCGCAAGCTGCTTAATCTCATCCAGAGCCGGTTCCCCCTGGCGGATGAGCCCTACCGGGCCCTCGGCCAGGAGCTGGAGCTAGATGAGGCGGAGGTCATTCAGCGCCTGGCGGAGCTGAAGCGTCAGAACGTGCTGCGCCAGATCAGCGCCATTTTTGACACCCGCCGCCTGGGCTATAAGACCACCCTGGTGGCCCTGGCCTACGACCCGGAGCAGCTGCACCAGGGCGCGCTGCTCATCAACCGCCATCCCGGCGTCAGCCACAACTACGCGCGGGAGGGCTCCTACTACAACCTCTGGTTCACTTTGGCGGTGCCACCCGATGAAGACCTGGCGGAAACCGTGGCCCGCATGGCCCGCGACACCCACGCCCTGACTTGCCGGGTGATGCCCACCCTGCGCTTCTTCAAGATCGGCGTCAACTTCGACATGGTGCAGCAGAAGAGCGATGCCTACAACTTCCGCCCCGACGGCGACGGCGATGAGGGCATGGACCCCGGCTGGAACCAGGCAGTGCCCGTTTCCGAGGCGGATAAGGCGGTCATCCGCGAGCTGCAGGAGGACCTGCTTCTGGAATCGCGCCCCTTCGACGCCATGGCCCGGCGTCTTGGCATGACCACCGCCCAGCTCTTCAGCCTGGCCCAGCAGTTTCAGGAGCGCAAGATTATGCGCCGCTACAGCGCCGTGCTGCACCACCGCCGCTCCGGATTCAGGGCCAACGCCATGATTGTCTGGAAGGTGCCGGAGGCCCAGTCCCAGGAGGTTGGCCTGAAGATGGCCCAGCACTCGGCGGTGACCCACTGCTACCAGCGGCCCACCTTCCCCGACTGGCCCTACACCCACTTCACGATGGTCCACGCAACAACGCCGGAGGGGTGCGAGGAGGTAGCCCAGCAGATTGTAGCGGCCACCGGCATCTCCGACCGGCTGCTGCTGTACAGCACGCGGGAGTACAAGAAGACCCGCGTGCGCTACTTCGTCTCAGACTACGAGGAGTACCGGGAGGCAGAAGAGGAAGAGGCAGTGACCGCAGGCGACGGGGCGTAGGCGCGGGACGACACGACCCCCTCTGTATCTCCCCCTTACGAAAGGGGAGAAGGGAGACCATCCGGGTGCGGAGGGCAGCCCGCTCCGTACTTCGGCTGAAGGCTGAGGGTGTGGGACGAAATCCCCCCAACCCCCCTTTCCTTACGTTCACTAAGGCAAGGCAAAGGGGGGCTAGCGGGAACCCTTCTTTCAATAGAGGATGTTTGAGCAGTTGGGGCCACGGGTGCAGCCCCTTCTGTCGGCCCTTCCTTGTGAGGGGCGGGACGACCCCCTCTGTATCTCCCCCTTCGTAAGGGGGAGAAGGGGACGAGCCGTGGGGGCGCAGGGGCAACGCCCCCGCCGGGAGTGTGAGGGTGTCCCTCACAAGACCGTCTTTTCTTCCCCCTCTCCCCGAGGGAGAGGGGGACCGAGGGGGTGAGGTCAGGGGCGGGGCCAAGCAACGCATTAGACAAGGCACAGAGGAACAAGGGAATGCCATCCTACTATCCGGTATATCTGAACCTGGCGGGCAAGCGGTGCGTCATCCTGGGCGGCGGCATGGTAGCGGAGGGTAAAGTCTCCGCCCTGCTGGACGCCGGGGTGCAACTCACTGTCATCAGCCCCCAGGCCAGCCGCGGCATTCAGGCGGCGGCCCGGCGCGGCGACCTGGAGTGGCAGCAGCGTGTATACCAGCCCGGCGACCTTCAGGGCGCGGCACTGGTCATCGCCGCCACCAACGTGTGGTCGGTGAACCAGGAGATCTGCCAGGAGGCCGAAGGGCTGGGCATCCTGCTCAACGTCGCCGACGACCCCGACCTGTGCAACTTCATCGCTCCGGCCCTGGTCAAGCGCGGTGCGGTTACTCTGGCCATCTCCACCGGCGGCGCCAGCCCAGCTTTGGCCCGCAAGCTGCGGGAGACCCTGTCCCAGGAGCCGGTGCTGGAGTGGGCTGACCTAGCGGAGGTGCTGGCCCGCGTGCGCCAGGAGTTGAAGCTGCGCCGGGCGGCGGTGGACCCCGAGCGCTGGCAGTGCTGCCTCACGCCTGACCTGCTTGAGCTGAATCGCCAGGGGCGGGAGGGCGAGATATTCTCCCTGCTGCTGTCCCGGCTGCAGGACGGCGCCACTCCAGACCTGTGCCCGCAGCTCGGCCACTGCCAGCCGGGGGGCTGCAACCGTCGCGCCCGCCAGCGCCGGCATGAGGCCCGGCCTGGCGAGTCTGCCGGACGCCCCAGGGCATCCCAGGAGCCATCCCCGGCGCTTTCAGGTCCCCGCGGGGGTGAAGAATGAGCTTCCTGGTTCTGGGCCTAAACCATCGCACCGCGCCCCTGGAGCTGCGGGAGCAACTGTCTGTCGAGAAGGAGCAGCTGGCCCCGGCCCTGGAGCGGCTGCGCCAGCACGTCGACCAGGGCGTGGTGCTGTCCACCTGCAACCGGCTGGAGGTGTACGTCCTGCAGCCCTCTCAGTCACCGGACTCGGCCAGCCCTGGCGCTGAGGCCCACCAGCAGGTGCGCCAGTTCCTGTCGGAGATGTCCGGCCTCTCCGGGGGGCGGCAACGCTCCCTGCCGGAGCTGGCGCCCCACCTGTACCAGTACCAGGAGGAAGACTGCGTGCGCCACCTGTTCCGGGTGGCCAGCGGGCTGGACTCCATGGTGGTGGGCGAGCGCCAGGTCTTGGGCCAGGTGCGGGCCGCCTTCAGTGCCGCCAGCCAGGACGGCAATCTCCACGGGCCGTTATCCCGCCTGTTCCACCAAGCGCTGCGAGTGGGCCGTCGCGTTCACCGGGACATCCCCAGCTTCCGGGACAACTCCCGCTCGGTGAGCCAGGCCGCGGTGGAGCTGGCCCGTCGCCTGCTGGGAGATTTGGCCCAGCGGCGGGCGCTGGTCATCGGCGCGGGCGACGCCGGGCGGCTGGTGGCCCAGGCCCTTTCCGATGCCGGAGTGCGGCAGATTGTAGTGACCAACCGCACCCAGTGGCGGGCGGAAGACCTGGCCCGCGAGCTGGGCGGCGTGGCCGCGCCCTGGGATGACCGCGACGCGCAACTGGCCGCCGCCGACGTGGTCATCAGCTCCACCGGCGCGCCCGGCTACGTGCTGGACCGAGACGCGGTGGAGAGGGCGCTTCAGCATGGAAATGGGCGGCCACTGCTGCTCATCGACATCGCCGTGCCCCGGGACATTGATCCTGCGGTGGCCGGACTGTCTCAGGTGCAGCTCTACGACATTGACGCCCTGCAGACGGTGGCGGAGGTCTCCCAGCCCGGCGGGAGACTGGCCCCAGGGGTGGCCCAGGCGGAGGCGATTGTATCCCAGGAGACTGCAACCTTCCTGGCCTGGTGGCGCGCCCTGGACTCGGTGCCGGTCATCGCGGCCCTGCGCGCTCGCGCGGAGGAGCTGCGCCGGGCGGAGGTGGCCCGCACCCTGCGCCATATTAAAAACGATTGGCAGCGGGAATGGCCCCCGGAGGCCGGCCCGCTTGCGGCAGAGCAGCTGGCCCAGCGGCTGGACGCCATGACCCAGGCCCTGGTGAACAAGCTGCTGCATCAGCCCACCGTCCGCCTCAAAGACCTGGACGCTCCGGCCCAGCAGGCCCTGGCCCGCCAGTTGTTTGACCTGGATAAGGCCGATGGCCCCGGCGACCAATAGCCGTACCCTGCGGGTCGGCACCAGGGGCAGCGCCCTGGCCCTGCGCCAGACCGAGGAGACGATTAGCCGCCTGCGCGATTGCCACCCCGGCATTCAAGTGGAGGTCGTCACCGTCCGCACCCAGGGGGATGCCGACCAGTCGTCGCCCCTGGCAACCCTGGGCCGGGGCATCTTCGTCAAAGAGATCGAGCGGGAGCTGCTGGCCGGCCGCCTGGACCTGGCGGTGCATAGCCTCAAGGACGTGCCCACCGCGCTGCCGCCGGGCCTGGTCATCGGCGCGGTGCTGCCCCGGCAAGACCCCCGCGACGTGCTGGTCAACCGCTGGGGCTGCCGCTTGGACCAACTGCCCGCGGGGGCGCGCATCGGCACCAGCAGCCCGCGGCGCGAGGCCCAGCTTAGGGACGCCTGCCCCCAGGTCAGCGTGCTGCCCATCCGGGGCAACGTGGAGACCCGGCTCAATAAGGCCACGGGGGATGCCCCAGGGAATAGCGGAGATAGCTATGACGGTGCGGTGCTGGCCGCCGCCGGGCTGATTCGCTTGGGACTGGCGGAGCACATCGCCGAGTACCTGTCGCCCCAGGAGTTTGTGCCGCCTCCCGGCCAGGGCGTGCTGGCGGTGGAGGCGCGGGCCGAGGACGGCAACCTGCTGGAGCTGCTGCGCCCCGTGGACGACGCCACCACTCGCTACGCCGCCACCGCCGAGCGGGCCTTTCTGGAGAAGCTGGGCGGCGGCTGCCAGGTGCCCGTCGGCGCCTTTGCCCGGTCGGAGGGCGAGCTGCTGATGCTGACGGTGTACCTGGGCGCGCCCGGCGGCGGCAAGTCCTTCCGCGCCAAGGTGCGGGGCCTGACCCACGACCCCCTCCGGCTCGCCAGCGACGCCTATTTGGCGCTGGTGGAGCGCGGCGGCGGCGAGTTGCTTAAGCAAGCTGCGTCGGAGGGATAGGACTCTCCCTCACCCCAACCCTCTCCCATCGAGGGAGAGGGAGCAACGGTTTCGTCGATGGCTTTCCATAGACTCAAGACTCAGGGGAAGTAGACTTAGGGAGAGTCCAGAGAGGGCGCAGCCCTCTTTGGCGCGGGTTTGGGGGACACCCCCAAACCCGCCACTCTTCCCCCTTCTCCCCGAGGGAGAAGGGGGCCAGGGGGATGAGGGTACGGGGCGGGGCGGGGAGGAGCACACCACAAGGTGAACAATGTTAGGCAAAGGTAAAGTTTACCTCGTCGGCGCGGGGCCCGGCGATCCGGGGCTGATTACCGTCAAGGGGCTGCGCGTGCTGTCACAGGCCCAGGTGGTGGTCTACGACCGCCTGCTGGACCCCTCGCTGCTGCAGCACGCCGCGCCGGACGCCGAGCAGGTCTTCGTCGGCAAGGCTAGAGGCCGCCAGGCCCTCACCCAGGAGCAGATTAACCAGCTCCTGGTGGACCGCGCCTCCGCCGGCCAGACTGTGGTGCGTCTTAAAGGCGGCGACCCCTTCGTGTTTGGCCGCGGCGGCGAAGAGGCTTTGGCTTTGGCGCAGCACGGCATCCCCTTCGAGGTAGTGCCCGGCGTCACCTCCGCCATCGCCGCCGCCGCCTACGCCGGCATCCCCATCACCCACCGGCGGGTGGCCACCTGCTTCACCGTGGTCAGCGGCAGCGAGGACCCCGCCAAGCCCGAGTCATCCATCCCCTGGGACGTGCTGGCCCGCACCGGCGGCACTTTGGTGGTGCTCATGGGCTGGAACGCCCTGGAGTCCATCCTGCGCACCCTGGGCAGCCAGGGCATGGCGGCGGACACTCCGGTGGCGCTGGTGCAGTGGGGGACCTGGCCCCAGCAGCGCACCGTCACCGGCGTCCTGGCGGACGTGGCCGCCCGGGGCCGCCAAGCCGGACTAGAGCCGCCGGTGCTGGCGGTCATCGGCCCGGTGGTCAAGCTGCGGGAGCAGCTGCGCTGGTTCGGCCCAGATTCCAACACGGCAGGCCGCCCCCTGTGGGGCAAGCGGGTGCTGATTACGCGCTCCCGCACCCAGGCCTCCCGCCTGCGGGCCTTGCTGGAGGCGCAGGGCGCCCTGCCCCTGGAGCTGCCTGCCATTGAGATTGCCCCCCTGGAGGACTGCCGAAAGCTGGACGCGGCCCTAGCTCGGCTGAATCACTTTGGCTGGGTCATCTTCGCCAGCGGCAACGCGGTGGATTCGGTATTCGCCCGGCTGGAGGGCCTGGGCAAGGACGCCCGCGCCTTTGGCGGGACACAGGTGGGGGCCATCGGCCCGGCCACGGCGGAGGCGCTGGCCCGCCGGGGCATTCGCGCCGACTTCATCCCCGCCCGCTCGGCATCCGAAGCGGTGGTTGACGAGCTGTCTAAACGCCCATGGGCCGGAGTGCCGGTGCTGCTGCCCGCCGCCGACATTGGCCGCGACGTGCTGGCCCAGGGGCTGGCCCGCCTGGGGGCGCAGGTGGAGTGGGTGGCCGCCTACCGCACCGTCACGCCCGCTGGTGCGGGAGGCCAAGCCCGCCAGATGCTGGACCAGGGCGTGGATGTAGTCACCTTCGCCAGTTCCTCCACGGTGCGCAACCTGCTGGAGCTGCTGGGCGGCGATAAGGCGGCCCTGGAGGGTAGCCTCATCGCCTGCATCGGGCCGGCCACCGCCGCCACGGCGCGGGAGCTGGGCCTGCCGGTAGGCCTGGTGTCGGACGAACACAACGTGGAGGGCTTGGTGGACGCTCTGGTGCGCCACTTTGGGGACGCGGAAATCCCCCCAACCCACCTTTACGAAAGGGGGGCTAGACAGGGATTGCCGTAACTTAGGGAGAGTCCAGAGAGGGCATAGCCCTCTTTGGCGGGGGTTCGGCGGTATCCCCCAAAAAACAACCATTTCCCCCTCTCCCTAAGAGAGAGGGGGAGCCCTGCCCCAGGAACCGAAAGGAGTGTTATACCCATGACCAGCTTCCCTGACCTGCGATTGCGACGGCTGCGGGACTTGGAGCCCCTGCGCAACCTGACGCGGGAGACCCGGCTCTCGGCGGCCAACTTCATCTACCCCCTGTTCGTCACCCACGGGCAGGGCGTGCAGGAGGCCATCCCGCCCATGCCCGGCTGCTACCAGTGGTCCCTGGATCGCCTGGGCCAGGAAGCAGCAGAAGTAGCGGCCCTGGGCATCCCCGCGGTGCTGCTCTTTGGCCTGCCGGCGGAGAAAGACCCCACCGGCTCCGGCGCCTACGACCCCGAGGGCATTGTGCAGGAGGCGGCGCGAGTGGTGAAGCAAGCCGCTCCCGGCCTGCTGGTAATTACCGACGTCTGCCTCTGCGAGTATACCGACCACGGCCACTGCGGCATCATCGATAAAGGCCAGGTCGACAACGACCAGACCCTGGAGCTGCTGGCCCGCACCGCCCTGTCCCAGGTGCAGGCCGGCGCCGACATGGTGGCCCCCTCCGCCATGATGGACGGCCAGGTGCGGGCCATCCGCCAGGCCTTGGACGCCGCGGGGGAAACCAGCGTGCCCATCATGGGTTACGCCGCCAAGTTCGCCTCGGCATTCTATGGCCCCTTCCGGGTCGCCGCCGACTCCACGCCCCAGTTCGGCGACCGGCGCGGCTACCAGATGGACCCCGCCAACCGCCGCATGGCCATGCGGGAGGTGGAGAGCGACATCGCCGAGGGCGCGGACATCGTCATGGTGAAGCCGGCCCTGGCCTACCTGGACGTAGTGCAGCAGGCGCGGCAGCGGTTTGACCACCCCCTGGCGGTCTATAATGTCAGCGGCGAGTACTCCATGGTCAAGGCGGCGGCGCGCCAGGGCTGGATCGACGAGAAGCAGATAACCCTGGAGCTGCTCACCGCCATGCGCCGCGCCGGGGCGGACATCATCATCAGCTACCACGCCAAGGATGTAGCCCGCTGGCTGCGGGAGGGCACTCCGTAGGGGATGGCCCGGCGATTCACCGCAGAGCACGCGGAGAGCGCGGAGTTACCGCGCCTTGCGGACGTATCTATAGGCCCTTGCATGAATTCTTGAACTGTGTCGGACGAAATCCCCCCAACCCACCTTTGCGAAAGTGGGGCAAGAGGGGATTTCATCGGCCCAGGTTAAGCCCTGATACATGGATGGTTAAATGGGGAAAGAGTTAAAAGCCTCTGCGTGCTCTGCGATCTCAGCGGTTATCGTATCGGTCAAAAATAGACACAGGAGAATCCATGCAGCTCCCCAAGTCTGAACGGCTCTTCGCCCAGGCCCAGCAGTACATCCCCGGCGGGGTCAACAGCCCCGTGCGGTCGTTTCGATCCGTGGGCGGCACGCCGGCATTCATCGCCCGGGGCCAGGGCTGCCGCGTTTGGGATGTGGACGGCCACGAGTACATCGACTACCTGGGCTCCTGGGGACCGTTAGTCCTGGGCCACGCCCACCCGGCGGTGGT
This sequence comes from Dehalococcoidia bacterium, assembly GCA_009692925.1. Lineage (GTDB taxonomy): Bacteria > Chloroflexota > Dehalococcoidia > Lucifugimonadales > UBA3495 > SHYG01. Next base: position 7,016 of record SHYG01000031.1, on the reverse strand, counting down.
GGCGGCCATCCAGAAAGCCGCCGCCCTGGGCACCAGTTTCGGCGCGCCGGTGGAGCAGGAGGTGGAACTGGCCCGGCGCATCTGCCAGGCCCTGCCCGCCATCGAGAAAGTGCGGCTGGTCAACTCCGGCACGGAAGCCTGCATGAGCGCCATCCGCCTGGCCCGCGCCTTTACCGGCCGTGACAAGATCATCAAGTTCGCCGGTTGCTACCACGGCCACGCCGACGGCCTGCTGGTCAAGGCCGGCTCCGGCGCGCTGACCCACGGGGTGCCCACCAGCGCTGGCGTGCCCGCCTCCTACGCCAGCGAGACTTTGGTGGCAGATTACAACGACCTGGCCTCGGTGGAGGCGCTGTTCGCCCGATATCCCACGGAGATTGCGGGCATCATCGTGGAGCCGGTGGCGGGCAACATGGGCGTGGTGCCGCCCATTGACGACTTCCTGCCCGCCCTGCGCCGCGTGACCCGGCAACACGACTCGCTGCTGATCTTCGATGAGGTGATCACCGGCTTCCGGCTGGCCTGGGGGGGCGCCCAGGGCCTCTTCGGCATCAAGCCCGACATAACCTGCCTGGGCAAGATCATCGGCGGCGGGCTGCCGGTGGGGGCCTACGGCGGGCGGGCGGACATCATGGAGCAAGTGGCGCCTCTGGGGCCCATGTACCAGGCGGGCACGCTGTCGGGCAACCCGCTGGCGGTCAGCGCGGGGCTGGCCACTTTGGCCGAGCTGCAGGTGCCCGGCGTCTACACCCGGCTGGAGACACTGTCCAAGCGGCTGGCCGACGGGCTGCAAAAGGCCTTTGCCCAAGCGAAGGCGCCCTGCACCATCAACCGGGCGGGCTCCATGCTCACCGGCTTCTTCAATGCCGGGCCGGTGCAGACTTTGGCCCAGGTGGAGAAGAGCGACGTGACCCGCTACAACCGGTACTTCCACGCCATGCTGGCGCGGGGGGTGTATTTGGCGCCCTCCCAGTACGAGGCGGGGTTTGTCTCCCTGGCCCACACCGAGACCGACATTGACCGCACCATCGAGACTGCGGCGCAGGCGCTGCGGGGGCTGCGGTGAGGGGGGACGCGCCAACTCTCGGTTGCCAAGGCCTTCGTCTTGTTGACACGCTGGCGATGACTGCTTAGATTAAGTTCGATTCTTATTGGGAGAAGAGTTCGTGGCAGACTTACAGAATGTTCCTCAGCGCTCTCGCTTGCATAGGATTCGGCTACCAGGCTAACTTCACGGCGTCCTTCGGCCCGATCCTCGGCGCCTACCATGGCACCGAAAGGCGATCCACGACATCTCGCCGCGCCAGCACCCGCGAACACAGCTCCCACGCCTGCTGCCGGAGATGCATGTACTCGTCCATCATCTCCTCCAGCCTCTCCACGCTCTCGATCCAGTCGTCCTCGATGGTGTCCGGCAGGCCGCCAAAGATGTCGAAGCGATCCTTCATGCGGCGCGACAGGGCCTGGTAGATCTTCTCGTCCTGGGTCTCGTGATACACCAAATTGAGCATGTCCACAGTGTGTCGCGCCTGGCCGAAGCGTTTAATGCGCCCAAGCCGCTGTTCGAGCCGCGATGGATTCCTGACCCAGCGGGGACGGCGGCTCTACAAGTTGCGGGGCGTGCTGGTTGAGCCGGTGTTTGGCCAGGTGAAAGAAGGGCAAGGGTTCCGGCAGTTTATGAGACGGGGACTTGAGGCTGCCGCCAGCGAGGCGGCCCTCATCGGGACGACCCATAACCTGCTGAAGCTGTGGCGTAGTGGACAAGCTCCTTGGGGCTGGGCCAAGACCCGGTGGAACTGAGCCGGCAAGCACAGAGACTCGGAAAGCTAACAAGACCAGAGAAATGTCGCCGCAGCCAACAATTCAGGCGCCGTCGTCCCGCTCGGTACTGCGCAAGTCAAACAACCAGTCTATGAGACAGGCTCCCCTACTCCTCCCCTAATCTCCTAATCCCCGCCGTTGAGCCGTATTCTGTGGGGATTTGGGAATTAGGGGATAGATTCGGAGGAGGGACCGGCTATCTGCCCCTACTTTGCCCGCCAGGCCTTGGCCACCGCCTGGGATACCGCGGGCACCACCGCCTTGTCCAGGGACCAGGGGATGATGCGCTCCGCAGTGGGTTCCGCCACCAAGCCGGCCAGAGCCTGAGCGGCGGCCAGCTTCATGGAGGTGGTGATGCGGGTGGCCCGGGCGTCCAGCGCGCCGCGGAAGATGCCGGGGAAGCCCAGGCTGTTGTTAATCTGGTTGGGGAAGTCGCTGCGGCCGGTGCCCACAATGGCCGCGCCGGCCTTCCGGGCCAGGTCCGGGTAGATCTCCGGCTCCGGGTTGGCGGCGGCAAAGACAATGGCGTCCTTGGCCATGGCCCGCACCATGGGCGGCTTCACCAAATCGGCCACCGACAGGCCCACAAACACGTCGGCGCCGCGCAGGGCGGCGGCAATGTCGCCGGTCACGTTTTCCGGGTTGGTGACTTCCAGAATCTTGTGCTTCACCGGGGTGAGATCCGTGCGCCGCCGGTGGATCACGCCGTGGCTGTCCACCAGGATGATGTTCTTGGCGCCGTACTCCAGCAGCAGCCGGGCGGAGGCGATGGCTCCGGCCCCCGCGCCGGAGAAGACGATCTTCGCGTCGGCAAACTTCTTGCCCACCACCTGCAGCGAGTTAATCAGCGCCGCCAGGACTACCACCGAGGTGCCGTGCTGGTCGTCGTGGAACACGGGGATGCCCAGGTCTTGGAGGGCGTCTTCGATATCGAAGCAGCGGGGCGCGGAGATATCCTCCAGGTTGATGCCGCCGAAGCTGGGGGCCAAGGCCCGCACCGTCTGGATGATGGCCTGGGCGTCCTGGGTGGCCAGGCAAATGGGGACGGCGTCAATGTCGGCCAGCCCTTTGAATAGGATGGCCTTGCCCTCCATGACCGGCATGGCCGCCTCGGGGCCGATATTGCCCAGGCCGAGCACCGCGGAGCCGTCGGTAATCACCGCCACGGTGTTGGCGCGGTTGGTGAGGGCGTAGGACTCCCGGGGGTCCTTGGCGATGGCCATGCACACCGCGGCCACCCCTGGGGTGTAGGCGATGGACAGGTCCTCAATGGTTTCAACTTTCATTTTGGGGGCCAGGCTAACCTTGCCCCGGCTGGCCCGGTGCCGCTTGATGGCTTCTGCGCCGTAGTCCATAACTATCCCTCATCTGCCCGGTACATTCAGTACAGTTTGGCAATCTGCTGACAATATCTGCACAGAATACACCGCCGGAGGGGAGTTCGGCAATGTGGGTGGAGGCGGAGACCACCCCCTCTGTATCTCCCCCTTACCAAGGGGGAGATACCGGGTTTGCCACACACCTTCCTGCCGGCAAGCCGCCCTCAGCGCTCCAGGCCCAGGGCGAAGTGGATGGAATCCTCCATCGCCTGGAGCTTGGCGGCGCTGAGAGCGGCAATGTATTCTTGCAGGGCTTCCTTGGGGACTGTGTTTATGTTATCCGCATTAGCCGCGCATGGCCTGGGCAGGCCATCAGCCGGCCCCAGGGGCACCTCCGCCAGCAGACTGCGAACCCGGCGGGTTACTGGAACCACGGTAACAGACAGACGGACTTCATAGGCGGAATCACGGGTGAGGAGCACCACGGGCCGGTGACCCAGCGGCGGCGGCAGGTCCGCCCACCACACCTCACCGCGCTTCATTTGTCACTCGCTGGGGTGTTACTCGCTGGGGTCGCTCCCTGGTCATCTCCATCGTCCCAGGGATCTGCAGCCAACGCCGCCAGGCCAAGCTGGGCCCAGGCCACATCCTCGGCAGTCTCGGGGAACTCCAGGTATCCCCGCACGTACCGCTCGTTCGCTTTCCGCTCCTGCTCCCGGCGCAGGAACGCCTCCAGGGCGCGGCGGCAGAAGGCGCTGCGGCTCTCGCCCCGGGCCAGGCGCGTCTGCTCCACCGCCTGGAGCACCTCGTCGGGGAGGCTGATAGCTATCTTAGCCATGGCGGCGCCCTCCTGACATACCAGAGTCATACCATAGTATGACAGCGGATGGGGGATAACCCAGCCCCGCGCTACAGCAGGTTGTGAGCACGCAGGTTCTTGATAACCTTCAAAATAGCCCCATCAAAGTTGGTTTGGTCGTAGGGCTCATAGACAACGACCGTTGCCAAGTTTGTTGGCAAGGACAAACCCCGTTCCAGGAGGATGACGAATTTATCGCCAAGCTTTGCCCTGACACGCTCAATCTCATCAATGATATTGAGTCTGGGCATTGTCTGGTTATCCTGCTGGACACCTCTTTCGAGCCTCGCCAGCACGACGGCAAATTGGCATCCGTCCAGGAGCCGACCAACCTTAGCAGCCTGCTGAAAAACCCCGATTTTGCGAAAAATGGACGGACTCTCAGATACGACAATTGGGACGATTTCGGGCCGTCGACCCCTTTTTCAGCACCCTGTTAGTGCCTACCGATTCGTTGCGGGACACCTGTTCCTCGGCCACCACTGGTTCCAGCATCATGCGCCAGCACTCTACTTCCAACGTGTTTCTCAACTCACTTTCGCCATCGTGGGCTATGAACACCTTGGGTCTTTGAATACTTTGGGCTTGGACCGGTTTGGTAATGGCGTCTATCAAATCTTTTGACTCCAGGCGGCCGATTGTCTCGTTGACGTTGTTGACCAGCACATCAAGAGACAGCTTCAGAGTGGGTTGGTCGTAGTCATAGCGCAATACCTCCAACCACGGGTTCGACGCTCCCCAGCCAGGAATATATCTCGTGCCAATAATGGATTCTACAATTGGCCTCACACCTCCTGTTGCCTTGGCCACTTTTGGCGTCATGGCCCTGAGTTCGGATGCACTCTCTGAGTCATCCCCGTCACCATCCTCAAGATACTCATCGAGCTTTGCTCTGTATCTCAGAAGTAGTCTGCCGAAGCTCTGAAGCTTCTTTATAGCTTCATCTTGATTTGACTGCACCATACAATACTCCGCAGACGTTCAGCCTCCCCCCTACCCCGTCACCGCGCCCTGGGAGGCGCTGGACACCAGCTTGGCGTACTTGGCCAGTACGCCGGTGGTGTACTGGGGCGGCAGGGGCCGCCACGCCGCCTGGCGGTCCGCAAGCTGGGCCTGGGTGAGGCGCACGTCCAGGCGGCGCTGGGGGATGTCCAGAGTGATGACGTCGCCCTCCCGCAGCAGGCCGATGGGCCCGCCCACTGCGGCCTCGGGGGACACGTGGCCCACCATGGGGCCGTGGCTGGCCCCGGAGAACCGCCCGTCGGTGATCAGCGCCACCGAGTCGCCCAGGCCTTGGCCGATGAGAGCGCCGGTAACCGCCAGCATCTCCCGCATTCCGGGGCCGCCCTTGGGGCCTTCGTAGCGAATGACCACGATGTCGCCGGACACGATGCGCCGGTCCTGAATCGCCCGGAAGGCCGCCTCCTCCTGGTCAAACACCCGGGCCGGGCCGCGGTACACCTTCTCCTGGTGCCCGGCCACCTTGATCACCGCGCCCTCGGGGGCCAGGTTGCCGTAGAGAATGGCCAGGCCGCCGGTGGGGCTGCGGGGCCGGTCCACGGGGTAGACCACCGGCTGGTCTTTAGGCTGATCTTCAATGGTGTCGATGGCCTCCATGTTCTGCTGGAGGGTCTTGCCGGTGATGGTCATGGCGTCGCCGTGGAGCAGCCCAGCCCGCAGCAATCGCTTGGCCACCAACGCCACGCCGCCGTAGCGGTGCAGGTCGGCCATGACGTAGCGGCCGGCGGGGCGCATGTCGGCAATGTACGGCGTCTGGCGGCTGATGCGGTCAAAGTCGTCCAGCTTCAGGTCCACCCCGGCCTCCCGCGCGATGGCCAGCAGGTGCAGCACCGAGTTGGTGGAGCCGCCCATGGCCACCACCACGGTGATGGCGTTCTCAAAGGCCTGCTTGGTCAGAATATCCCGGGGCCGCACGCCCTCCGCCAGCAGGCGCAGCACGGTATGCCCGGCCTGGCGGGCCAGGTCCAGCTTGCCGGGGTCCACCGCAGGGATGGAGGCGTCGCCAGGCAGGGCCATGCCCATGACCTCAATGGCGGTGGACATGGTGTTGGCGGTGAACAGGCCGGCGCAGGCGCCTTCCGCCGGGCAGGCGTGGCACTCCAGGTCCGTCAGCCGCTCCAGGGACATGGTGCCCTTGGCGTAGGCGCCCACCCCCTCAAACACGTCCTGGATGTTCACGTCGTGGCCCTCAAAGCGGCCGGGCATGATGGTACCGCCGTAGACGAACACCGCAGGCAGGTTGAGGCGGGCCATGGCCATCAGGCAGCCGGGCATGTTCTTGTCGCAGGCGCCCACCGCCACCAGGCCGTCCATGCGCTCGCCGAAGCACACCACCTCAATGGAATCGGCGATGACCTCCCGGCTGACCAGGGAGACCTTCATGCCCTCGGTGCCCATGGAGATGCCGTCGCTGATGGTGATGGTGCCGAACTGGAAGGGCGTGCCGCGGGCCTGGCGGATGCCCTCTTTCACCGCCTGGGCGATGCGGTCTAGGTGGACGTTGCAGGGGGTGACGTCGCTGGCCAGGTTGGCGATGGCGACGAAGGGCTGCTCCAGGTCCTCCTGGGTGAGGCCCATGGCCCGCAGCATGGCCCGGCCGGGGGCGCGCTCCGGCCCTTCGGTGATCTCCTTGCTGCGGTGGCGCATTTTTAGGTTCTGGCTGGTGGTGGTCATGAGAGCCTCCTTCAACTATTTCTTGGTTGTAGCTCCCTTTCCCATCTAAGGGAGAGGAGACTGTTAATATCGGGACTCCCTCCCACAACGGGAGGAAGGACTCATTTCGTTAGGCGCTCCAAATCTCCTAAACTCAATCCCGCAATTATACGGGCCGCCTGCTAGGGACACAATCTGGCAATATGGGAGCACACCCCCCTGGCACACGTCCACTTGACCAGGCAGGTCAGCCGACCTATACTGCCCGGGCGATGCGGGGCTATGTAAGACCGGCATTCGCTAGCAGAATGGCCGGTTACGCGCATCGTAGAGACGAATACAGT
>SHYG01000030.1 GCA_009692925.1 Dehalococcoidia bacterium | reverse complement strand
GCCAAACCCCCAAGGAGCTAGACGAAGAGGGCAAACCCCTCCAAATTGGTCCACCACAGGGCCGTAGGCCCCTATTGACCAAGTGCCGACGTCTCGGACGAGGGTTCAAATGATCCACCCAACCTATTCTTCAGCAGCCTGCTAAATGGGAGGCCATCCTGGTAGCCAAAACTTGGAAGTGTCAAAGTTGTGATGTCACGGTTCTGTTAGGTTCAAATTGGTTTATGGAGGGATTCACCTCGGATCGGCCGCCAACCCCCAGGGGTTGGGAAGCCAATAATCCGAACAGGGTGGCGCATATGATGTGTCAATTGAAGTGCTGCAACCGGTGCAAGGGCGACCTGGTTCTGGATGGCGACGAGTGGCGCTGCTGGCAATGCGGCCGCTACTTCTACCCGAAAATCGCAGGGCTGGAACCGCTGCCCGACGTGTCCGAAGGTGATGTCGCGGCAACCATGACCGAGGAGACCAAGACTCGCCGGCACCGCCGCCCGCGCTGGGCGGTGGGAGACATCAACTCCCTCATTGTGGCCAAGCACCGCAGCGAAGAGCGCTGGTGGGACCGGAACAAGGAGCTGATCCATTACCTGGATGAGGGCCGGTCGGTGCGGGAGATCTCGGTAATGGTGGGCCGCAGCGAGCGGCAGGTTCGGGTGGTGCGGGAGCGGCTCAACGACCTGCGGGCCGTTATGGAGCCGGTGCCCGTGGCCGCCTGATCCACCTGGTCCCTCTGGTGTCCGTAGGTAGGGGCGGCGCATGCGTCGCCCCTACCTTTTTGCTGCTGACCTGTCCCTCATTGTCAAACTCTGCCCCGGCCTGTATTCTGGGCTGCAGAAAAGCCTGGGCGGGCAGGGTTTCGGCCCGCCCCTTACCGGGGAGGGTTGCTACATGGGCATCACCGCCTCACTGGCCCAATGGGTCCGCCGCACCACCTGCCAGGAACTGCCTGCCCCGGTGGTGGACCGGTCCAAAGACATGATGATTAACGCCGCCGCCGCCGCCCTGGCCGGCGCCGCCCAGCCCGAGAGCCGGGCCATCACCCAGTTCCTGCAGGAGATGCGCGGTAACGGCAAGTGCACCGTCATCGGCATGGGCGTGCGCACCTCCCCGGTCCACGCGGCCCTGGCCAACGGCACGATGGTCCGCCTGCTGGACTTCGACGACGAAATCACGCCCCGGGGTGTGCATCCTGCCAGCGTGGTGTTCCCGGTGGTGATGGCCCTGGGAGAGATGAACGGCCGTTCCGGGCAGGATGTGCTCACCGCCTTTGCCCTGGGCTGCCAGGTGGCCGGACGGGTGAGCGCGCTGCTGGGCCTGGACGCGGGTCAGGCTGGCGGCGTCCCGTGGCATCCGGACGGGGTGGCCGGGACCATCGCCGCCGCCGCCGCCGCGGGCCGGCTGCTGGGCCTGGAGCAGGAGGCGCTGGAGCAGGCATTAGGTTTGGCCGCCGGGCAGGCGGGCGGCATCACCGCCAACCAGGCCACGCCGGGCGAGGCCTTCCAGTGCGGGCGCGCCGCCATGAACGGGCTGCTGGCCGCCTTCCTGGCCCAGCAGGGCGTGGGCGGCGCCCGCAATGCCATAGAAGCACCCGGCGGGCTGCTGGACTGCTACCGCCGCGGGAAGCCGTATCTCGCCAGCGTCGATGATGCCGCCTTCGCCGCCGGCCTAAGCAGCAGCTATGACGTGGTGCGCCCCGGCGCGACCCTCAAGGCGTTCCCGTGCCACTCCGCCAGCCACACCGCCATCGAGGCCACGCGCCAGCTCCGGCAGCAGTACCGCATCGCGGCGAGGCAGGTGGCGGCGGCCCAGGTCAGCGTCACCCCCGGCGCTCTGCAGTCGCTTCCCTTTGCCCGCCCGCGCACCGGCGGCGAGGCGCGCCTGAGCCTGGGCTACGCCGTGGCCGCCGCCCTGGTTCATGGCCAGCCGCTGCTGGAGTCGTTCACCGACGCCGCAACCCAGGACCCTTTGGTGCGGGAGATGCTGGAGCGCATCACCGTAACCGCCGGGGAGACGCCCACCCCCGCCATCCCCCGGCCCAGCACCGTGAGCTTGACCCTGACCGATGGCCGCAAGGTTCAGCACCGGGTGGAGTTCGCCCGGGGCGGGCCGGAGCTGCCCTTGGACGCGCGAGAGGTGGATGCCAAGTTTCTCTACTGCTCCCGCTACATCCTGCCTCCCGACCACATTGAGGGCGCCATCGGCCAGTTCCGCGACCTGGAGAACGTGGCGGACATCACTGGCCTGGCGTCGATTCTGGGGGGGTAGCGGGAGGGACTGGGCGGCCCGCTCGGGGTGAGCCTTTCGTCAGGCTCAAGACAGGCCTGTTGAACCAACGCGGCGTCGAAAACCTTTGACACCCGCAGGAGTGGCTGCTACACTCCCGCCATCAAAGTTACAGAGGTGCAGCGATGGGAGAGATTCTGGGCATTGGCGCCACCACTATCCGTCGGGCTTGGTGCCTGACGAGTACAAGCCCTGGCCGCTTATCCGCATGTTGCAGAGCGACGAGCGGATTCCGCCCCACCTGAAAGACCCCGCCAACTGGCCCGAGCCCATGCGCCAGGAGTGGGGCCAGGACGAAGGCATCAGCTCTCACAAGAAGCACCGAGCCCGGGTGTTCAATGCCTTCCGCCAGATTCGCAAGGAGATTGACGCCTTCAACCCGGACTTTGTCCTCATCTGGGGCGATGACCAGTACGAGAACTTCCAGGAGGACATCATTCCGCCCTTCTGCGTCTTGGCCTATGAGAAGATGGAGTTCCAGCCCTACAAGCGTCTGCGGGGCCGTCCCAACATCTGGGGCGAGCCTGCCGACAAGGTGTTCACCAGCCCCGGCCACCACGCTGCCGGGCGATACCTGACCCGCGGGCTGCTGGAGGAGGGTGTGGACATGGCCTACGCCTACAAGCCGCTCCACGAGGATGGGCTGGGCCACGCCTTTGCCAATACCCTGCTGTATCTTGACCTGGACCGCCAGGGGTTCCCTTACCCGGTGCCGCCGGTGGCGGTGAACTGCTACGGCAGCCGCTTCTCCGACGAGTCGGACCCGCCATCGCCGTCGCCCCGCCGCTGCTTTGAGGTGGGACAGGCCACCGCGCGAGTCCTCAAGAACAGCCCGTGGCGCGTGGCGGTGCTGGCGTCATCCAGCTGGTCCCACGCCTTCCTCACCGAGAAGAACAACTGGATTTACCCTGGACCTGGAGTCGGACCGGGCGCTGCTGGCGCACCTCAAGGCTGGGGAGTGCCACAAGTGGCGGGACGTGCCCCTGAGCCAGCTTGAGGCGGCCGGGGAGCAGGAGGTGCTCAACTGGTTCTGCCTGGTGGGGGCCATGGACGAGTTGGGCTACCAGGCACAAATCCTGGACCTTCAACGCGCCCAAGTGCATGGTGGTGTTCAAGCAAGACATCCCCGCCTTGACACGCCGCTGACCGGCTACCTATACTCGAAGCAACAATTGAATATTAAAGGCAGCGAAGGGGCGTAGTAGGCTTCAAGCGTGGCCCAGAGAGCCGGGTAAGGTGGAAGCCGGCGCCAGGCGCGGAAGTCCGAATGGACCCTGGAGCCGCCCGCTGAACCCGTGGCGTTCCGGGGGCTTATCCCCGGCAGCCCGGCCAGGCGGAGACGGGTGGGCGCCGTTATCGGCCCGCGGCGCAGGGGCGCAGTAACTGTCCCTGTCGCCCACTGAGATGCTGGCTTGGACTGTCTACCCAAATGTCCAGGCTGGCAATGAGGGTGGCACCACGGCATAGCCCGTCCCTTGCGGACGGGCTATATTATTTTCCGGTCTGGTCGGAGTTGGTTCGGAGATTCATGTATAACCTTACCCTGAAAGAGGTCAAGGCTCTGGCGGGCCAGGGCAACCTGGTGCCGGTCTACCGCACCATCAGCGGCGACCTAGAGACGCCCGTGTCGGCGTATCTCAAGGTGGCGCGGTCCCCCTACTCCTTCCTGCTGGAGAGCGTGGTGGGCGGCGAGCGCCTGGGCCGCTACAGCTTTATCGGCACCGACCCATACCGGGTGCTTAAGACGGGCCCCGGCCAGCCCGGCGGTGCGGTGGACCCCCTGCGGCTGGTGGAGGCAGAGCTGGCCCAGTACCAGCTGGTGCCCGTGCCCAACCTACCCCGCTTCCACGGCGGTGCGGTGGGCTACCTGGCCTACGACGTCATCCGCTACTTTGAGCCGCGGGTGCCTCCCATGCCCGCCGACCCGCTGGGCCTGCCCGAGTCGGTTATCATGTTCACCGACTCCCTGGTTATCTTCGACCACCTGCGCCACGACATCAAGGTGGTGAGCCACGTGCGGCTGGACGGCGACGTTGACGCCGCCTACGCCAGCGCCGTGGACAAGATCGAGGAGCTGGTCGGGCGCCTATCGCAACCCCTGGAGCTGCCGCCGACCCTGCATCCTGCCCGGCGCGCTGGGGCTGCTCCGCCGCAGATCGCCTCCAACTTCACCCACGATCAGTACTGCGCCGCGGTGGAGCGGGGCATGGAGTACATCAACGCCGGCGACATCATCCAGGTGGTGCTGTCCCAGCGCTTGGCCCGGCCCACTGAGGCTCACCCCTTCCAGATTTACCGCTCCCTGCGGGGCCTTAACCCGTCGCCCTACATGTACTACCTGGACCTGGAGGACTTCCACATCGTGGGCGCATCCATCGAGACCCTGGTCAAGGTGGAGGACGGCCATCTGGACTACCATCCCATCGCCGGCACGCGGCCGCGGGGCAAGACGGACCAGGAGGACGCCGCCCTGGAGGCGGAACTGAAGGGCAGCGAGAAGCAGCGGGCCGAGCATATAATGCTGGTTGATCTGGGTCGCAACGACGTGGGGAGAGTAAGCCTGCCCGGCTCGGTGGCGGTCACCCAGTTGATGGAGGTGGAGCGGTACTCCCACGTGATGCACCTGGTGTCCCACGTGGTGGGCAACCTGCGTCCGGAGCTGACGCCCTACGACGCCCTGCGCTCCTGCTTTCCCGCCGGCACCCTCTCCGGCGCGCCCAAGATTCGCGCCATGGAGATTATCTCGGAGATTGAGGGCGAGAAGCGCGGCGCCTACGCCGGCGCGGTGGGCTACTTCAGCTTCTCCGGCAACATCGACACCGCCATCACCCTGCGCACCAGCGTCATCAAGGACGGCGTGGTCTACATCCAGGTTGGCGGCGGAGTAGTGGCGGACAGCACCCCGGAGGACGAGTACCAGGAGACCTTCCACAAGGCGGCGGCGCTGCTCAAAGCCATTGACCTGGCCGAAGGGAGAGGGTGACGAGACTCCCGCCATAAGCTAATCTAATCCAGAGGAGAAAACACGATGCTCAAGTCTTTTTTTCACACCGGGTTCGTGGTGCGGGACATTGAAAAGTCGGTTCAGTTCTACACCACCGTGCTGGGCTTCCACCTGGCGGGCCGCACCGAGCGCCGCGGGCAGTTCGCCGAGCAGCTGCTGGCCTTCCCCGGCGCCCAGATCAAGGGGGCGTTCCTGGACCTGGGGGCGGGCCACTCCCTGGAGCTGATTCAGTACATCAACCCCGCCAGCGGCGCCGGCGGCATCAACCGCAACGACCTGGGAGCGGCCCACCTGGCCTTCTGGGTGACGGGCATCGACCAGTTCTACGCCGAGCAGCAGGGCAAGGGCCTGCGATTCAACAACCCGCCGGCATCGCTGTTCGACGACCAGGGCAAGCTGCTGCGCAAGGCTCTGTACTCCCGCGACCCCGACGGCAACTGGCTGGAGTTTGTGGAGCTGCTCTGATGCTGCTGCTGCTGGACAACTACGACAGCTTTACCTACAACCTGTACCAGTACCTGGCGGAGCTGGGCGCGGAGGTTGAGGTGGTGCGCAACGACCAGATAACTCTGGAGGACATTGAGGCCATGTCCCCCCAGGGGATCATCATCTCTCCCGGCCCATGCACCCCGCGAGATGCGGGCATCTCCAACGACGTCATCCGCCATTTCGGGCCGCAGCTGCCCATCCTGGGGGTTTGCCTGGGACACCAGTGCATCGGCGAGGTGTACGGCGCCACGGTGGACCGGGCAGGCGAGATTCGCCACGGCAAGACTTCCATGATCCACCACACCGGCCAGGGCGTGCTGGCGGGGCTGCCCAACCCATTTGAGGCCATTCGATACCACTCCCTGGTGGTCTACCCAGAGACCCTGCCCGGCTGCCTGGAGATTACCGCCTGGACCGACAACGGGCTGATCATGGGCCTGCGCCACAAGGAGTACCCGGTGGAGGGAGTCCAGTTCCACCCCGAGTCCATCCTGACCCCGGTGGGCAAGGACCTGCTGCGCAACTTTTTGCGGCAGGTGGGGGTGGGGGCAAAGGAGGGTAAAGGATGAACGCAGCCAGCATATATGAGAGGCTGAACCTTCCGGAGGATGAGCTAGGGGATTTCTGCCGCCGCTGGCAAATTACTGAGTTGGCCCTTTTTGGCTCGATCTTGAGAAGTGATTTCGGGCCTGGTAGCGACATAGATGTTTTTGTGAGGTTTGCTCCCGAGGCTAGGTGGAGTCTCCTAGACCACCTTCGGATGGACAGGAGCTTGAGGCCCTCTTTGGTCGTGAGGTAGATTTGGTGAGTTGGGAGGCCGTTGATCGAAGTGAGAATTGGGTCCGGCGGACAGGAATTTTGAGCAGTGTGCAGCCGATCTATGTCGCGTGATAATGCTGTCCTGCTCGACATAGCCAAGGCCTCTCGGTTGGTGCTGGATTTCATCCGCGGGATGGACCAGCCTGCGTTTTTCAGCGATTTGAAAACCCAGTCGGCAGTTCTGCATCAGATAATGGTTCTGGGTGAAGCGGTCAGACGGCTTTCCCCGGCGTTCCGACAGAGCCATTCGGCCATACCCTGGGTGTTGATTGCCGGCATGCGAGATAAACTGATTCACGCATACGACGCGGTAGACCTGGACGAGGTGTGTGGAACTGGGGAAAGGGACATTCCACCGTTGCTTCGGTTTGTCGAGCCGCTGTTGCCTAAAGAGAAATGAAGAAGGAGGCCACGCATGCCCACAATTGCGGAACAGCTAAGCGCCTACGCCACGTCCCTGCACTACCGGGATTTGCCCCCGGAGGCAGTGCATCATGCCAAGCGCATGATGATCGACACCATCGGCTGCGCCCTGGGCGGCTACACCAGCGAGCCCAGCAAGATCGCGCGAGACCTGGCCTCCACCGTCACCAGCACTCAGCCCTGCACCGTCATCGGCAGCGGGCTGGCCACCAGCCCCGACCTGGCCACCTTCGCCAACGGCGTCATGATCCGCTACCTGGACTACAACGACGGCTACACCAGCAAGGAGTCGGGCCACCCCAGCGACAGCATCGCCGCGGTGCTGGCCGCCGCCGAGATGGCCCATGCCGGCGGCCGGCGGGCCATCGTCGCCACCATTGTCGCCTACGAGACCTTCTGCCGCCTTGGCGACGCCGCCACCATCAGGTACCTGGGATGGGACCACGTGACCAACGGCTGCATCGGTAGCATCGTGGGCGCCACTCGCGCCCTGGGGCTTGGCCCGGAGCAGACCCACCAGGCTCTGAACCTGGGCATCGCCCCCAACATCGCCCTGGGGCAGACCCGCGCCGGCGTGCTGTCCCACTGGAAGGGTTGCGCCTACGCCAACGCCAGCCGCAACGCCGTCTTCGCGGTTATGCTGGCCCAGCGCGGGCTGACCGGCCCCACGCCGGTGTTCGAGGGGGAGCACGGCTTTTTTGCCGCGGTGACTCGCGGCGAGGCCTACGAGCTGGAGCCCTTTGGCGGGGTCAACGGCCAGCCCTTCAAGATCGCCGAGTGCAGCATCAAGCGGTTCCCCCTGGGCCAGTACTCTCAGACCATCGCCCAGGCGGCCCTGGAGGTGCGGAACCAGATTCCCAACATCAACGTGAATGACATCGCCCAGGTGAAGGTCCGCACCCTGCAGAAGGCCATCGACATCATGGCGGGCGACGATGAGAAGTGGCATCCCAAGACCCGCGAGACCGCCGACCACTCCATGCCCTACGCCACCGCGGTGATTCTGAAGTATGGCACTCTGACCCAGCACCACTTTGACGATGAGTATATCCACGACCGGGAGCTGCTGGATTTGGTGCAGCGGGTGAAGGTGGAGGTCTCCGAGGAGGCCAACCGCCGCGCGCCCGAGGCTATGCTGTGCGACGTGGAGGTAGTCACCCGCGCCGGGCGGAGATACACATCAGAGGTGGCCTACCACAAGGGGCACCACAAGAACCCCCTCACCGACGCGGAGGTGGAGGACAAATTCCGCTCCCTGGCCAAGGACCTGCTAACCCCAGCCCAGACCGAGGCCCTGCTCCAGCGCCTGTGGCACCTGGACGAGGTTACGGATGTGCGGGAGCTGATGGGGCTGATGCGGATTTAGGCCTTCACCTTTTCCGGGTGGAACCCCGCATGGTCCTCAAAGGCGCCCACGGGCGGGTAGATTTGCGTGTAGACGCCTCTTGCCCGCTGGGTGATGTAGCCGTACACCCGGTCCCGCAGCTCGCTGGGGCGCAGGCGCTGGGCCTCCATCTCTTTGCTCTTCAGCGGGCTGGGGTCCTCCAGTTCCCAGATGCATAGGTACTTCAGCACGCCGTTGCCTTCCTCCAGCTTGAACCGGCGGGCGCTGACGTAGCCGGGAATCTCCAACCGCTCCGGCAGGTGCTCCTCGTTGTACCAGCGGTTGAACTCGGCGTCGTGCTCGGTTGGTACATCCATCATTACCACCATGATGGTCTTGCCGATGGCCTGGGTTGGGTGTTTCTTGGTTGTACGGGGCATAGTGTTCTCTCCTTTCTCGTCGCCTCACCGCGTGTTATGAGTGCCTGAACATGGTGTGGCACAATTTTTCTATGGAGAAAGTGCTGCCGTGAGTAAGCTGCTTCAGGATGCCTTCGCCAAGCTTGCCAAGCTGCCGGATAGAGACCAGGATTCCATTGCCGAATGGCTGTTGGAAGAGTTGGCCTCGGAGCAACTGTGGGACAAGCTTTTTGCCGGCTCGTCCGGCGAGATGGAGCGCCTGGCCGATGCGGCGCTGTCCGAGTATAGCCAGGGCCGGACGCAAGAGTTGGACCCCAATAAGCTGTGAATTCCCGGACCACGGAGTCGTTCCGTTCGGCTTTCGTCCGGCTCCGCAGCAAGTTCAACGCCGGGCCAGACGTGCATACCGGCTCTTCAGGGATAACCCCCATCATCCCAGTTTAGCGTTCAAGCAGGTCCATCCCACACGGCCTGTCTACTCAGTGCGGATTACTCTCGGTTATCGCGCCGTAGGAGTGGTGCAGGGCGACGAGATCATCTGGTACTGGGTAGGCCCGCACCACGAGTACGAAAGGCTGATCTCCACGCGGTGATTTTCCGATCCGGGCTTGTGGCGAGATAAGCTAACCCCCAGTCTACAGCTTCCGGTAAATCTGCACCCGGTGGCGGTAGCAGTCCACCACGTACACCTTGCCATCCCCGTCCACCTTCACGGAGGCGGGACGGTAAAACCGCTTCTTGGGTTCAATGTTCTGACTGGCCCGGTTCAGCTTCATCTCCACCTCCGGGTTGGCCGCCAGGTAGCCCAGGGCCCACTTGGACATTCCAGCGTGGCCGATGAGGGTGTCCTTCCAGGCCCCTTGCGCGTCAAACACCTGCACCCGGTCATTGCGCCAGTCGCACACGTAAATGTCGCCGCCGGCGTCCACGGCGATGCCAGTGGGCCGGTCCAACTCGCCCTCGCCGCTGCCGGAGCGGCCAAAGGCTAGCAGCAGCTTCCCCGACGGGCTGAACATTTGCACCCGGTCATTCCGCCAGTCGGTGACGTACACGTCGCCCTGCCCGTCCACGGCGATGCCCCAGGGCATGTTGAACTGGCCCGGCTTGCTGCCCTGGCTCCCCCACTGGCTCAAATAACGGCCCTCCCGGGTCAGCTTCTGGATTCGGTGGTTGAGGGTGTCCACCACGTACAGGCTCTCTTTCTCGTCAAAGGCCAGGCCCGAGGGCCGGTCCAACTCGCCGTCGCCGCTGCCCGGTTTTCCGAAGCAACGCAGGAACTGTCCCTCCGGGGTGAAGACGCTGATGCGGTGGGCATCCTCGTCGGCGACGAACACCTCGCCACAGCGGCTGATTGCCAGGTCGGTGACCCAGGTGAACTGGCCCTCGGCGTCACCCCACTGGCCGAACTGGCTCACGAAGTCGCCATCTTTAGTGCAGCGGCTGACGCGCACCGCCTCGGGCTGGTTGGGGTTGGCCCGGCTGAGGACATAGAGAAGATTGTCCGGCCCCACGGCTATTGACACGGGATTGCTGAATCCGGCGTCGCCTGCCGACAGCAATCCGATGACGTCGTGGTAGCGGTACCGGCCCTGGACGGATAGTGGCTTTTCCTGGGGCTGATCGCTGATAGCTGACGGCTGATGGCTCCTAAGCAAACTGGTACTCCCTGGTGGAGCCGATCATGCGCATGGCCCGCAGAACTGTCTCCTGGGCAGCTTGGAGGTGCTGCGGTGTGTCGGTGCGCACCGGGCCGCCGCCGCGGATCTGCTCCACAATGGGCTGCCGGGTGGTGGCCTTGAGGCGGAGCTGGCCCATCAGCTCCAGGCAACCGTCCACCACTGCGTCGGGGGGGAGAAGCTTGCCCCGGGCCAGCAGGGTGTCCACCATGGCCCGCACGCCGGGCTGTGTTAGATCGGTCACCCGGTCGGCCACAAAGTTGACCCGCTCCACCATGCTGCCGCTGTCAATCCACTCCTTGCCCGTGTGCCAGCCCTCCACGGAAGGCGGGTTCAGCAGGTCCTGGCCCATGAAGCGGCACCCCAGGGCGGTCTCAAAGATGCCCCGCTTGGGGAACTTGAAGTCGCCCAGCAGGTGCAGGGTGCCTACCACCACCTCCGCCGGACTCTTGACCCGCGCGAAACGCACCCCTTCCGCCTGGAAGAACTGGGAGTTGAACAGCACCCGCAGCATGGCGCGGATGTCGTAGTGGGAGTCGAAGTAGGCCTGCTCCAGCATGGCGATGGCCGCGGGGTCGCGAGGCGGCGTGTTCTGCCAGGCGGGCACCTGGGGCTCGTCGGCGACGAAGAAGTTGTATAGGTGGCGGGCGACGAACCGGGCGGTGGCCGGCTGCAGGCAGATGAGGTCAATCACGTCCTCGCCGTTGAACCGGCCGGTGTGGCCCAGCACCGTCTTCTCGCCGTCGTCGTGATCTTCTGGCAGGTAGCGGAACCGCCAGGGAATCTTGCCGAAGGGGATGGACGCCACGTTGTCGTCGTCGATGGTCCAGCCGCTGAAGGCCCTAGCTACCTCCTTCACGTCATCCTCGGAGTAGTTGGGCTGGCCGTCCATGCCCACGCCCATGGTGAACAACTCCAGCAGCTCGCGGCCCCAATTCTCGTTGGGGGCGCCCTTGTGGTTGAAGTTGTTGTCCAGCCAAAAGATCATGGCGGGGTCCTTGGACAGCCGCACCAGCAGCTCCCGGAAGTTGCCCAGCCCGTGGGTGCGCAGCATCTCAATCTGGTTGAGCATGGTTTTTTCGTGCAGCACCTTGGCCAGTCCCGTGGCGAAAACGCCGTGCCAGAAGAGGGTCAGCTTCTCCTGCAACGGGCGAGATGCGGCGTTGGCGTTCATGCGGTACACGGTCTCGGTGAGGGCGCCCTCAATGTTGCGGCTCTCCCTCCAGTCGGTGTAGTACCGCTCCAGCAGGTCCTCTTCAATGTCCGGATGCCGCTGGGGATGGAGCAGCTCCTCCACGGTAGCCGCGTAGCCCTGGGCGCAGTAGGCCTCCAGCTCCTGGAAGGTGGCGCCGAACCCAGCGCGGCGCAGCAGGTGGGCCATCAGCGCCTTGTCCGCGGCCTTATGAGTCGTTGCCATGTGCGAGCTCCTTGTGGCTGCTAGGGTGGCTGCCAGGTGTTTCAAGGGATGCAAAAGTGTTGCTAATACGATAATCCTGGCCCGGAAGGGAAGTCAACCGGCTGCTATCTCCGAACGCAGGGGCAGACCGGAGCCTGCCCTGAGCCGGGTCGAAGGGCGTCTGCCCCTCGGGTGGAAGGTCTGTCCCGCGGGCGCACACGCAGGTGCGCCCCTACGGGCAGGCCGAGAATGAAAAGACCCGGCTGCGCGCCACCCGCTGCTTGACATTGCAGGGATTTGGCCCAGAATGGTTGGCCTGCCATGTTTGCTTCCCTAGCCCAGCGGCCTAGCTACAAATGGTGGGTCTTCTGGACCATCGCCATCGGCACCTTCATGTCGGTGGTGGACCACGGCAGCGTCCTGGTGGCGCTGCCGGAGATTGAAGCCCACTTCCAAAGCGACCTGCCCACCGTGCAGTGGGTGGTGGTGGGCTATGCCCTGGCCATCAGCGTGCTGCTGCTGCCCATGGGGCGCTTGGGAGACATCCTTAGTCGCAAAAATGTGTACGTCGCCGGCTTCGTCATCTTCGTGGCGTCGGCGGCGCTGGCTGGATTTTCGCCCAATTTGGCGATGCTTATCACCGCCAAGGTGCTCCAGGGCGTGGGTTCGGCGCTGATCCAGGGCAACGGCATGGCTATGATCATCGCCACCTTCCCGGGCAATGAGCGGGGCAAGGTGCTGGGCACCCACCTGAGCGTGGTGGGCGTCGGCTCCATCGTCGGCCCGGCGCTGGGCGGGTTTCTGGTAGACGGCCTGGGCTGGCGCTGGGTGTTTTTCATCAACGTGCCCATCGGCGTGGTGACCATTGCCGCCTCCGCCATGCTGTTGGGCCACGGACGCAGCGCCGAAACCCAGGGAGTAGTGCGGCCACGCTTCGACTGGCCGGGGGCTGCGCTGTCCGGCGGGGCGCTGCTGCTGTTCTTGCTGGTGGTTGGCAACGGCGACCGCATCGGCTGGACTACGGCCCCCCTGCTGACGGGCGCGCTGGGCGCGTTGGTGATGCTGGTGGCATTCATCTGGTGGGAGCTGCGGGTGCCATCGCCGATGCTGGAGCTGCGGCTGTTCCGGCGGCGGCTGCTGGCCTTCGGGATTGCGGCGGGCTGGCTCTCCTTCTTGGGAGGCAACGCGGCGCGGTTCATGATGCCCTTCTACCTGCAGCGGATATTGGGTTACAGCCCCAAAGAAGTAGGACTGTTCATGATTCCGGCGGCCCTCTGCCTAACAGTTTTGGGCCCCATCAGCGGCACCCTTTCCGACCGGTTTGGCTGGCGGAAGTTCACCATGGGCGGACTGGCCCTGTCGGCGGCCAGCTGCTTCATCCTGGCGACCACCCTCACCGATCATTCGCCAGTGCTCCTGATTATCTCGATGCTGGTGCTGCAGAGTGCGGGCACCGGCCTGTTCAACTCGCCCAACAACAACTCCATCCTCAGCGCGGTGGAGCGCTCCCGCTACGGCGTAGTCTCGTCCCTCACCCAGCTGGTGCGTAACTCGGCCAACGTGACCAGCGTGGCCCTGACGACTACGGTGGTAGTAGTCACCATGGGTTCAATGGGGGTGGAACCCAGCCTGGACGCCGTGTCCCCGGCGGTTGCTGGCGCCTTTGTGGCGGGCTTGCGGCGGGCCTTCCTGCTGCTGGGCGTCCTGCTGACGGTGGGCATCGCCCTGTCCTACTTCAAGGGAAACGGGGTCAGAGAAACCGCGACGCCAGCCTCCCCGGTGGCGGAGAAGACCGGCGTCCGTTAGCTGCGGGGAGCAACCCGGTGCCGTGGGTTTCTGAGCATCCCTAAACATAAGGGGTTCATATACTTGACTAGCCACCTGGAAACTATCTCAGGACGAGCACACTACCTTCCAGGTGGATACAATTTCTGAATCTCATCAATGACCTTTCCCATCCTAAGTTGGGATTCAGCCCACTTTTCGTCTCCAAGATCTAGAGTTTCCTGGTTCATGATGTTGCCCGACGTATCAATCGCCTGGAGGTAGAGTCGAACAGCTTCCAATCTCGGTGACAACACGTTTCTGTATTCCAATACAAATCCGCGATTCTTGGCGGGGACGTTAACCGCAGTCAGCGTCCGAACAGATTCCGTTAGAGTCACCTCATAGGGAATGAGTGCTTCACGAATTTCCCTAAACTCATCTCGGCAAGTGCCGGTGCAACTCTGCGCGGCAAGAAACTTGCGAGCTACTGGAATACCGCCGGTGTTGATCTTCTGCTGCACATCCAGGACTCTGGTAAACTCCCCATCATGACTGGGTGATATGCGGGTAACGACATAGGACAACATGGATAGCGCAAATAAAAGCCCCACAACAACCCAGAATATCTTCATGGTTACGCCTTCCCTTTGCGCTCAGTAGCGCGTCGCGTGCCCGTAGCAGACCCAAGCCAATTAAAATCGTGTGCTTCATTGCCGTCACCTCGACGGCTAGTCACGTATATAATTCCCAAACATAACCTGGCGGGGCATTTCACCCCCACCTTAATCCTCCCCCGTCGAGGGGGAGGAGGTTCATCCCTTCCCCCTTCAGGGGGGAAGGTTAGGATGGGGGTGAGTCTCGGTCAAAGTTGTTCTGTTAGTGATTCTTAGCCCGTCAGGCGCCCTACACCAGCACGCCGAAGCCGGAATGGGTGCATAGCTCAATTCGGTTGCCGTCGGGGTCGTTGATGTAGAAAGCCCGCTGGCCGTCCTGGCGGGTCTGGATGGCGGTGCACTCCACCTTCATGCCCTGAAGCTGCTTGTGGGCCGTGTCCAGGTCGTCCACCTCAAAGGCGGTGTGGTGCGACGGCGCGGAGGGCGCCTCCGCGTTCTCGATGATGTGCACCATTGCCCCGCTGGGCAGTTGGAGCCAGTACAGGCGGTCGCTCTCCACCTTTTTGGGTATCTGCTTCAGGCCCAGCACTTCCGTGTACCACTTCAGGGCCTTGTCCTTGCTCTTCACGTTGTAGGTGATGTGGTTGATGTTCCTGAGTCTGGTTTCGCCTTTCAGCATATGCTCCCTCCGTTGGTGAATTTGCAGTAGTGGGTGGAACCCAGTCCCAGATGGCTGGGGTATGCCTTAACCAGTGGCAGTGTAGTGGTGGTCTGGGAGGCTGTCAATCTCGTACGGCAGACGGAAATCCCCCTCTCCCCCCTTTGCAAAGGGGGGAGAGGGGGATTTCCGTCCCAAATGCTTTCAAATCGCAATCGACAGTTATGCGAGTCTCAGTAATGCTTCAGACATCAAGCGTCAGGAAGCAAAGTGGGGCATCACCTCTCGGGCGAAAAGGTCCATGCAGCGCAGCACCTTGCGGTGGGCCAGCCCGCCGAAGGCAAAGTTGCAGCCGAAGTATCCGATGCCCTGCTGCTGCAACTCCTTGATCGCCGCCACGCAGGTTTCCGGCGTGCCGATTATTGCCCGGTGCTGCACCAGGTGGTCGTAGCTGGGCGGCGAATCGGTGCGGGTGCGGCGCCAGTCGGCGATGCGGTGGTGGACCTCGCCGCCCTCGGCAAACCCGCGCCGGTAGGTAAGCATGTCCATGGTCCAGGTCAAAGGCTCCTGGGCGTCTTTGCGGGCCTCCTTGTCCGTCTCCGCCAGGTATACGTATCGGAAGAAAGGCACCTGGGAGGCGGGCACGTGGCGGCCGGCCTCCGCCGACTGGTCCACAAAGCGCCGGCATAGGTCCAAGGACTCTGCGTGGTCCGCCACCGGCCCTATCAGGGTAGGGAAGCCGGTGGAGGCCACGTAGGCCAGGGTGGCTGGAGTGCGGGTGGCGGCGATGTACACCGGCGGATGGGGCTTCTGCACCGGCGAGGGCACCAGAGTGGCCTTGTTTAGCTGGAAGAACTGGCCGCGGCAGGTGTACTCCGGGGTGGTCCACAGGCCCAGGATCATGCTGATGCTCTCCTGGAATCGGGCCTGGCTCTCCTCCCAGTTCTGGTTATACCCGCTGTACTCGTAGCCGCCGCTGCCCCGGCCAAAGCCCACGTCCAGACGGCCGCCGCTTAGCACGTCCAAGGTGGCGGTGTCCTCCGCCAGTTGCAAGGGGTTGTGCAGCGGCGGCACCAGCACCGCGGTGCCCAGGCGGATGGTCTTGGTGCGCGCGGCGATGTTGCTGGCCACCAGCAGGGAGCTGGAACCCAGGCCATAGCGGGAGAAGTGGTGCTCTGCCAGCCACGCGCCATGAAACCCCAGCTCCTCCGCGTGCTGGACTTGCTGCAGGTTCTCCTCTATGAGTTGGCGCTGGTCATGGCCTTCGGGCCACGGTATGTGCGAGAGCACCGCAAACTTCATGCCTTACGCTCCATTTATTTGATCATATGCCCTGACCTAGGCTTTAATGTGCCGCGGACATTATTCCACAGATATGGCGCCGCCGCCAGCGTGCCGCCGTGTTATGTCTGGTGGCCTTGCGTTAAAACTGCCAGGGTGTACAATAGCGCCAACGAGCGTAAACGGAATCCGTCGGATCGGGAGCGATTACAGGATATATTTTCATGTCAGGGCAAGTTAATCCCATACGCGTGCTGGTGGCTAAACCGGGTCTGGACGGCCATGACCGCGGGGCCAAGGTCATTGCCCGGGCGTTGCGGGACGCCGGCATGGAAGTTATCTACACCGGCATCCGCCAAACGCCGCAGATGATTGTGCAGGCCGCCGCCCAGGAGGATGTGCAGGTGCTGGGCCTCAGCATCCTGTCCGGCGCCCACATGGAGATTCTGCCGCTAATCGTGGATCTGCTGCGCCAGCAGGGGATGGAGGATGTGCTGGTCGTGGTGGGCGGCATTATTCCGGAGCAGGACCGCCAGCCGCTGGCTGCCCTGGGCGTTGGCGCCATATTTGGGCCGGGCACTTCCACTAACCAGAT
Organism: Dehalococcoidia bacterium; assembly: GCA_009692925.1. Lineage (GTDB taxonomy): Bacteria > Chloroflexota > Dehalococcoidia > Lucifugimonadales > UBA3495 > SHYG01. The sequence continues at coordinate 5,979 of SHYG01000030.1, read as the reverse complement.
AGTTGAGTTTATTCGGGGCAACGCGCCAACGCGCGGCGCCCTGGCCAGGTAGACCATAACTCACAAAGTCGCAAGCTGTGCCAAATAATCTACTTGACAGCGCACCAGGCAGGCCAGCTATAATCCACGGCGCTTATGAGGTATAACGTTGCCCAGCTGCTGAAGGATCAGACCGGCTCCGCCCGCAGCTATGAGCTGAACGAAGACCTGGATGGACCGGCCCCCTTGGAGGGCTTGGTGCGCGGGCAGGTATGGCTGCTGCGTACCCATCACGGGATTCTGGTAAGGGCTGAGGCGGAAACGCCGTTGGCCGTAACCTGTAGCCGCTGCCTCGCCAACTTTGCCGCCCCAGTGGGCCTGACTGTCGAAGAGGAGTTCTTCCCTGTAATAGACGTAGACACCGGGCGCGGAGTTCCCATGCCCGAGGGAGTTGATGAGGACGCGAATGGCGAGTTCCGCATCGACGCCAACCACACCCTGGACCTGACGGAGATGCTCCGGCAGTGCATGATTACCGCCACCCCCATGAAGCCGCTGTGCCAGCCCCAGTGCCGGGGGTTGTGCCTGGAATGCGGCGCCAACTTGAACAGCTTGAAATCGGAAGCATGTGGCTGCGACGTTGTGCCGCGGGACCCGCGCTGGGGGGCGCTGGCAGAGTTGTTGCAGCAGAAGCGGGTGTGACCTGCCCTAGTCCCAGGCAAACTTGGATACCCGAATCTAGATTTGCGAAACTTGATTTTGGATGAATAGATATGGGCGCAGTACCTAATAAAAAAGTCACCCGGGCTCGCCAGGGGCGGAAGTTAATGCGCTACCGCTTGAAGGCCCTGAGCCTTTCTGCATGCCCCCGGTGTCGCACCGCCAGATTGCCGCATACCGCCTGTTCCCGCTGCGGATACTACCGCGGCCGGCAGGTGGTGGGTGTGGTCGGTTAGCCTGGGCCCAGCCACGCCGAGGCCGCCGGTGGCCCGATGGCCCGGTGGCCCAGCGGTATGGATAGCATACCTTGGTGCTCCAACTGCATCATGGAATTAGTTGTTGGACAAGCGACCCGCACCATGAACGGCAGGCAAGGCAGGTAGTCCCTTTAATATTACGGAGGCACTTACGGACACAGAAAAATCGCCCCGAAATTCCTACGTTTTCCCTGGGCAGGGTTCCCAAAGCGTAGGAATGGGGTTGGAGCTATACCAATCCTCCCAGGCAGCTAGGGAAGTATTTGAAGAGGCAGACGACAGCCTAGGGTTCCCACTCTCCGACATGATTTTCCATGGCCCGGTGGCGTCCCTTCAGGACACTATTAACTCCCAGCCGGCCATCATGACCGTCAGCATCGCCGCCTGGAAGGCGTGGCAGGAGGCGGCAGGCAGCAGTGCCTCCCCGCCGGTGGCGGTGGCGGGACACAGCCTTGGGGAGTACACCTCCATGGTGGTATCCGGGGTGCTGGACTTCAGCCAGGGTGTTCGGCTGGTGCGCGAGCGGGGGCGGCTGATGCAGCAGGCCTCCCGGCGCCGGCCCGGCGCCATGGCCGCCATCATGGGCCTGGACGAGTTTGCCCTGGAGCACATCTGCGCCGAAACCGGCGTGGAGCTGGCCAACATTAACTCTGAAGATCAGATCGTTATCAGCGGCGACAAACGGGCAGTGGCCCGCGCGGTAGACCTGGCATCCGCCCGGGGCGCCAGGAAGGCTATCCCGCTGCCGGTAAGCGGGGCCTTTCACTCCTCCCTGATGTACCAAGCCCAGCAGGGTCTGGCGGAAGCCATCGCCAAGCTGGACTTTCACGACCCTCAGGTGCCCATCATAGCCAACTCCACCGCTGAGCCTTTGACCACCGCCAGCCAGGTGCAGCATGAGCTGGTCAGTGGTCTGTGCCAGTGCGTGCGCTGGAAGTCCTCCGTGGAGTATTTGGTCGAATCTGGAGTTTCCAGATTCGTCGAGTTCGGTCCGGGCCGGGTCCTTACCAGCTTGATCAAGCGCATTGACCGTGGCGTGGAAGCGGTGACTGTCTCGGACCCCGAGTCCGTTCGCAAGCTTGCAGAAGCGGCCCGGTGACCCGTTGCCTGCCCTTGGGGTGACCTATGCCCGGTGAGCCATGCCCAGGGTAGCGTCCACCGACGCACGACGGAAGTCACGCACCTTGGCCTTGCAGGCCCTGTTCGCCGCCGATCTGCAGGGTCGCCAGGACGATACTGCGCTGGACTGGCTGGCCGGGGAGGATTCCTCGCCGGCCCGGAGTGTAGCCTTCGCCCGGATGCTGATGCAGGGGGTGCGGGATAACCGGCCGGCGTTGGATCAGGTAATTCAGCGCTACGCTCCTGCATGGCCCATCCACCAGCTTGCTCCGGTGGATCGCAACATCCTTCGCATTGCACTGTTTGAATTGTTGTGTTATATCAAGACCCCAAGGAAGACCGCGGTAAATGAGGCGGTTGAGCTTGCCAAAGGATTTGGGAGCGAAAGCTCCGCACGGTTTATAAACGGGGTGCTAGGATCGGTGATGGCGGGGCTGGAAAGTGGGGAACTGGCGCCCTTTGAACCTGTCGCTGAAGGGAGATGATCAAGTGGCCACTGTTTACGATCGCGTAAAGACCATTGTGGTGGAAAAGCTGGGGGTTGACGAGGGCAACGTTACGGAAGAGGCATCCTTTGTGGATGACTTGAACGCCGACTCCCTTGATTTGGTGGAGCTGATAATGGCCCTGGAGGAGGAGTTTTCCACCGATGATGAGCGGATGGAGATCTCCGACGAAGAGGCCGGCAACCTCCATACCGTGCGGGACGCGGTAGTGTATCTGGAGGGCCGTGGCGTCCAGGACGATTAGCTGGCGCATATGAACAGCCTTGAGGAAGTTGCGCGGGCGGTGCGCCAATGCACCCTGTGCCCCCTTCACCAGGGCCGGGCCAACGCCGTGCCCGGAGAGGGGCCTGCCAGCGCGGAGATCATGTTCATCGGCGAAGGCCCCGGCGCCCAGGAAGACCGCCAGGGGCGTCCCTTCGTCGGGCCGGCGGGCCAGTTTCTGGACGGGCTGCTGGCATCCATTGGGTTGACCCGGCAGCAGGTGTTCATCGCCAACATGGTTAAGTGCCGCCCGCCCCAGAACCGGGAACCCCAGCCGTCTGAGATGGCCGCCTGCCGCCCCTACCTGGACCGGCAGATTGAACTGATTAACCCCCGGCTCATCGTGACGTTAGGCCGCATCTCCCTGTTCCGGTATTTCCCCGGAGAAAGCATCACCCGGGTGCGGGGCAAGCTCCGGGAGAAGGATGGCCGGCTCATCTACCCGGTGTTGCACCCGGCGGCGGCGCTGCACCGCCAGGAGTTGCGGGCGGCGATCATCGACGACTTCAGGGGAATCCCCGCCGCGCTGGAGCAGACCCGCCGGGGGGGCCACGTTCCAGAATCCCCGGCAGTTGGGGTGGCAAACCACGCTCCCACGACCGGCCTTATGGCGCCCAGTATTCCGATGGATGAAAAACCCCCGGAGCAGCTTAACCTCTTTTAGACCTGGCGGGGGTTAGCCAAGGCCTCGCCGCGGTCAAGAACGGTTGGGCCGGACTAGACGATTTTGCTGGAAAGGCCCAAACGCTGGCCTGTTCTGGCGTCGAAGTGTTACTATGGCAGCCATGCAATCTGTAAATACGAAACCAAGTCTACGCGTCATTCCCCTGGGAGGACTGGGGGAAATTGGCAAGAATATGATGGCCCTGGAGTGCGGCGACGACATCATCGTCGTGGACTGCGGGGTCCAGTTTCCTGAGGAAGGCATGGTGGGGGTGGACTTAATCATCCCCGACATCTCTTATCTCTTGCAAAACATCCATAAGGTGCGCGGCATCCTCATCACCCACGGGCATGAGGACCACATCGGCGCCTTGCCCTTCGTCCTGCCCCAGTTGCCGGTGACTGTGTACGCTCCCCAGCTGGCCCACGGCCTCATCTCCGTGAAGCTGCGGGAGCACCGGGAGGCCCGCAACGCCGTCACCATTCCCATCGAGCCTCGGAAGCCCTATCAGCTGGGCAAGAACTTCAAGGCAACCTGGTTCCGGGTCTGTCACAGCATCCCCGACGCCATGGGCATTGCCATTGAGACACCGTTGGGTACGGTAATCCACACCGGCGACTTCAAGATTGATCACACCCCGGTGGACGGCCACACCATTGACCTGGCGGAGCTGGCGCGCCACGGCACCGAGGGCGTCCTACTGCTGTGCTCCGACTCGACCTACGCGGAAGTGCCCGGCTACACCTCCTCGGAGCGGGTGGTGGGGGAAGCCCTGGAGCGGGTTATTGGCAAGGCTGAGGGGCGGGTGATGGTGGCCACCTTCGCCTCCCTCATCTCCCGCATCCAGCAGGTCTGCCAGGCGGCAGAGCGGCACCACCGCAAGGTGGGTATTGTGGGCCGCAGCATGGTGGACAACGTCAAGATGGCCCAGGCCATGGGTTATCTCAAGATACCGCCGGGCATGCTGGTGTCCCTGGGCGAGGCCCGGAATCTACCGCCCAACGAGGTTGTGCTGGTTACCACTGGCAGCCAGGGAGAGCCCACCTCCGCGCTGGTGCGCATCGCCAACAAGGACCACCGGGATGTGACCATTATGGAGGGGGACACGGTCATCTTATCGTCCACCCCCATACCGGGGAACGAGAAGCTGGTGAGCCGCACCATTGATAACCTGCTGCGGCAAGGCGCCAAGGTGGTGTACGACCGCATTGCCCTGGTCCACGTCCACGGTCATGCCAGCCAGGAAGAGCTGAAGATGATGCTCAGCCTGACCCGGCCCCGCTACTTTGTCCCGGTGCATGGCGAGTACCGCCATCTGATGGCCCATGCCCAGCTTGCCTGGGACGTGGGGGTAGGTCAGGACGGCATCTTTGTCCTGGAAGATGGCGAGGTGCTGGAGATTTCTGAAGACAACGCCAATGTGGTGGGAAAGGTTTCCGCGGGACCCATCTATCTTGACGGACTAAGCTCGCGGGACTCCCGCAGCCAGGTGCTGCAGGAGCGCCGCGCCCTGTCCAAGGATGGTGTGGTGGTGGTGGTGCTTCCCTCCCGCCGGGGCGGAAAGCCGGCAGGGCACCCCAAAATTGTCGCCAGCGGTTTCATGGACTCGGCGGAAACCTTGCCGATATTCCAGAGCCTCGCCGATCTGGTGGAAGAAGTGGTGGCCCAGGAATCGGGGAATGGCCCCCTGGCAGATACGGCCAGAGAGAAAGTCCGCGAAACTGCCCGCGAGTTCCTTTCCAGCCAGACCAGCCGAAGGCCTATGATACTTCTGGCGCCCATGGATTAGTGTAAACATGAATGGGCGCCTTTTAAGAGGTGTCCATGCCCCGGCCTCCCCGGCAGATTCGTCGCTCCGTAGAACCCAGCGACCGCCAACCCGCCATCGCCCGGCCCGGCTCCGTGCTGGACGGGCTGACGGTGGTGCTGCTGGTATCGGTTGTGGTGGTGCTGGTCCTGATCATCTCCTCCGCCGCCCGGCAGTGGGCCGCCGGCGCGCTGGGAGTGGGCTGGGCGCCGGTGTTGCTGTGGTTTACCGCGGCGGCGGCAACCTTCCGCTACCGTCCGCGCCTCCTGTATCGCTACTGGCGCATTTGGACCATGGCCGCCGCCCTGGTGGTCATTAGCCTGGGTGCTCTGTCCTTCTTTCACCCCAGCGACGGCCCGATGGCCCTCACCAGCCTGAGCGGTCGCTGGGGAGGCCAGCTAGCGGGCGCTTCCATGCCGCGGGCAGTGCTGAGCATTATCGCCATCGCCCTGCTTACCCCGGCGGCCCTCTACCCGCAGCGGGTGGGCGTGCGCTATGTGCGAGCGCTGCATCATGTGGGCCAGAGCCTGAAATCTGCCACGCTGAACATGCTGCCAAGCCCGCGGGGCGAGCGCAAGCCACTGACCCGCCGGCTGCGCCTGATGCGTCGCCGGGCCTTCTGGAAGCTCTGGGGGCGCTCGCTGGGGACTTCCCTGGGAAACTTGG